>DASWKM010000052.1:0-5160 GCA_036396635.1 Acidimicrobiia bacterium | reverse complement strand
TGCGGCCCAGTAGGTGGCGAGGCGGGGCAGGTTTTCCTGGGGCTTCTCAGCCAGTGGGGCATGGATATGAGCCCCATCAAGATCGCCCACAGCTCTCCCGTCATGGTCCAGGATCGACGTTCCGGGGACCGCGACCTCATTGCCAGCACCTCAAGCCCCACTCTCGCTCGTCATGAGCTCGACGACTCGTACGGGAGCTTCTTGAAGCATGCTCTGGCTTCTGGGCTTTGCGTCGTGACCGGCCAATCCCAAGAGGTCCTGCCCGTGGAGACCTACCGGCGTCTCGGCCACGATTTGGCGTCCGGCGGTGTCCGGGTGATCGCCGACCTCCACGGGCCGGAGCTGTGGGAGTACCTCGAGGGCGGCCCGATCAACATCCTCAAGGTGAGCGACGAGGATCTCGAGAGCGACGGCCTGTTGAAGAGTGACGCAGACGAGGACAGCGCTCTCAAGGCGATCCACGAGCTCGTGGACGCCGGTGCGGCGGCAGTGGTCCTGTCCAGGCAGAGTCGCCCGGCGCTGGCCCGCTTCGGTGCCACTGTCTACGAGGCGCGCCCACCCGAGTTCTCGCCTGCTGACTTCAGGGGCGCCGGTGACTCCATGACCGCCGGCTTGGCCGCGGCGATGCGGCGGGGTTTCGACCCGCAGGAGGGCCTGAAGCTTGCATGCGCGGCGGGTGCGGCAAATGTGACGAGACACGGGCTGGGAAGTGCCGACAATGACCTCGTGCCCCGGCTCATCGAGAGGATCGAGGTTCGACAGCTCTCCACCGTCCCGTGATGACTCACACCCCCCGCATCATCGTCACCAATGATGACGGCATCGACTCTCCGGGGCTCAAGGCCCTGGCCACGGTTCTCAACGATCGATATGAGGTGATCGTGGCCGCACCCGCGGTCGACATGTCCGGCAGCGGAACCGGCATCGGCCGGTTCGACATCAAGGTGGGCGTGGAGATGGAGCGCGTGAAGCTGGATGAGGCGCCGGTGGCGTACATGATCGACGGGCCCCCGGGCCTGGCGGTCACCGCGGCCGCCCTCGGAGCCTTCGGACCGAAACCTGACATGGTGGTCTCCGGGATCAACGCCGGCATGAACACCGGGCATTCGATAATCCATTCGGGCACGGTTGGAGCGGCTCTCACTGCACGCACGTTCTCGATGAAGGGCTTGGCGGTCAGTCTCGGTCAATCGGATCCATGGCACTGGGAGACCGCCGCCCGGGTCGCTTCCTCCACGGCGGATTGGCTCCTGGCTCGCGAGAAGTCACCCCAAGTGCTGAATGTGAATGTCCCCGGTGTCCCGTTGGAGGAGGTGAGGGGCATCCACTGGGCCGATCTCGACGAGTTCGGCTACATAAGGGTGGCCACCGCCGACATCGAGGACCACCGTCTTCAGTTCGTGGTCGGGCCGACGGCCCCCACATCCGACCCCGCCTCGGACACGGTGATGTGCTCGGAGAACTTCGTGACCCTCACACCACTGAGCTCCGTGGAACCGGCGCCGTTCCCCGACGAGGACGCCAGTGCGGTCTGGAGCCCTTGAGCACAGCCCATCTGGTTTACCGATCTCGGTCCTCGGGTAGAGACCCCTCAAGCCCATCCAAGGAACGTCGGCGTGTCGGCACATCCATCGATGAGACCGGAGCCTTCCCCCCGTCGCGGCTTCACCATGGTCGGTGAGACCCCTATCGCGGCGGCCGGGCCCGTGGTTGTGCAGGTCGACGACTCGGCTGGAAGCGTCCGGGCCCTCATGGCTGCGGCCGAGCAGGCGATGGCCAGGTCCACAGAGCTCATTGTCGTGACCCCACTTCTCGGTGGCGTCGATGAGACACTCATGGCCACGTTGGATGATCGTGCGTTGTCATCGGTCCAAGCGATTCTGAAGAGTCCTCGGGTCACCGTCCACCTCGTTGAGGAGTCGCATCTCGGCTTCGAGGGCATCACAGACCATTGCATCGAGCGCAAGGCTTGTTTGCTCGTGCTGACCCGCACGGTGGCCGAGCGCCTGGTCACGGCGGGTGGGCCGCTCGAAGGGATCATGGCAAGGCACTGTGACCTGCTGATGGTCTCAGATGTGCACGAGGACGGTGTCGCCGAGGATCTCGATCAATCGAGTGCTTCTTCGGCGACAAACTTCGAAGGGTCGAGACGCCGATCCCAGGATCGGTAGACGACCGATCCGGCGAGCAGGGCCACTCCTGCCACCCCAAAGGCGACCAGATAGCTGAACCCCTCGATGAGAAAGCCAACCGCGGGAGCCCCGGCCACCAGAGCGATGTCGAAGAGGGAGGTGAACGTGGCCATGGCCGAGCCTCTCTCGCTGATGCGAGCACGGTTCACCACTTCGCTCGACAGCAGGGGGAAGGCCGCCCCGTGCGCCGTTCCTGTGGTGACCGCCGCCAGAACCAGAAGGGCCTCCGTCTGGGCGATAGCCATGAAGCCGAGCCCTATCCCGTATGCGGCTATCGAGGTCGTGAGAAGAGGGCGGTGCGGCACCCGGTCGTACAGCTGGCCGCCCACCACCCGGGTCACCGCGGCAGCGATTCCGTAGGTCGCAAAGAACAGACCCGCGGTCCCCACCTGACGCTCGTCGACAAAGGTGCGGGTGAACGTGAACAGCGACTCGAGACCCACCGAGAACAGCAACGTCACGAACCAGAGGGGCCGAAGGTTGCGTTGGCCGAAGGCAGCCCAGAAGGAGCGGCGTGGCTGTCGTCCCAGCACCGGCAGCACCGGGAGCGTCCAGACGGTCAACCATGAGAGGGTGGACACGGCGGCGGCGGCCAGGAAGAGGCCGTCGAATCCAAACGACCCGATCAGCACATCACCGGCATAACCGCCGATCGCTATCGGGAGGAGCCCTGAAAGGCCGAATATGGCAAGGCCCTGCGTCCGGCGCTCGATGGGGATGGAGTCGGCGCCATAGGTGAGCATCGTCGTGAAGAGGGCGATCTGGGTGGTCCTTTGCACGAGGAAGAGAGCCCAGAGATAGGGCCCCCAGACGCTGGTGGTGGCCAGCGTCAGGATGACACTGATGTTGATCACGGCCGATATGAGGAGGACGGTCCTCCGGTGGGTGAGATCGAGGATTCTGCCCAGCCACGGACGGAAGACGATGGAGACCACCGCACTCGCCGCATAGAGGACACCGATCAATCCCTCGGTCGCTCCCAGGTCGTTCAGGTAACCGGGAAGATGGATGAGCAACGAGAAAGAGAGCTCCTGGAGCAGTGCTGCGGTGAAGAGACGAGGAAAGTTCAAACCGAATCGGTGGACCGCCATGAGACCGGCTGAAGGTAACACACCCCCCGGTGGCGTCTTTCCCACCGTCCTGTGAGCGTCTGTCACGACCGTGTCGTGACAGATCCGCACAGAACGGTGTTGGGGTGCCCGACGGTGGTCGGTACTCTTGGCTTGATCGTGTAGGCGGGGTACTAGGGGTGCCCTGAACCCGAAACCCTCTTCATGCGGGGCCCAATCCCCCGCCCGAGGGACACGACGCGTCGGGGCGTACGGCCCGGACGCCGGAATCGGGGCGATGACGATCGGGTCCTGCGCGGCGGGACGCCACGAACCGGGTCAGGTCCGGAAGGAAGCAGCCCTAAGTGGTCGTTCCCGGGTGCTGTGGGATTGCCTGGTCCGAGCCAACGGCCGGCGTCGACGACGTCCCCCGTGTCTCGACGGCGGGGTCACGATCAGCTCGAGGCCCGACAGCCCCCGGGTATCCGGTGCCCGCGCATCGCGCTACGCAGCTTCGGAGTCGGCAGCCAGCGCCCGACGTCGCTTGCGTAGACGGACGCTGTAGACAAAGCCGAACACCCCCGCCCGCCAGATCTCCTCGACAGCCAGCCCCCGCCCCGCGTAGAGCTCGTCCGGTTGCGGGAGCGAGTCGAGCGTCTTGTGCAGGTACCAGTACTCCCGTGGAGCCCAGCCGAACAGCAGGCCCACCAGGGGAAGGATGATGGCGGTGCCGATCTGGTGGAGAAGCCTCAGGAACCGGTTGGTCGGCCTGCTCAGGTCGACCACAACCGCCGACGCACCCGGCCGAAGCACACGCTCCACCTCCCTCAAGGTGTCCTCGACCGAGGTGAGGTTTCGAAACACGAAGGCGCTGAAGACACCATCGAGGCTGTCGCTCCTGATGGGCAACTGCTCCCCGATCGCCGCCACTCTTGACGGCACGGGACTCAGCACCAGCATCTCCATCACCGGGTCGACCCCGATCACCGTGCGATCTTCGAAGTCGGTGTCACCGGTGCCACAACCCAGATCGAGGACGAGCCCCGATTCGAGCATCTCGACCCCTTCGGCGCGCCATTTTCTGTCCTTTCCCAGGGAGAGGATTCGGTTGATGCGGTCGTACCGTCTTGCGATCTTGGCGAAGATCGGGTCCGAGACCTCGCTCACGGCTCGATCAGATCGAACCCGGTATAGGAGCGGAGAGCCTCGGGGATGGCCACACTCCCATCGGGCCGCTGATGGTTCTCCAGGATGGCGAGGATCGTCCTTCCCACCGCACATGCCGTCCCGTTCAGGGTATGGACCAGTGTGTTGCCCGCCTCCTCCCTGAACCTCACCCGAAGCCGCCGCGCCTGGTAGTCGGTGGTGTTGGAGCACGAGGTGATCTCGCGAAACCTCTGCTCGCCCGGGAACCAGGCTTCGATGTCGTACTTCTTCGTGGCGCTGGCACCAAGGTCGCCGGCGGCCACGTTGACGACGCGGTACGGGATGTCGAGCCGGCGGACGAGTGATTCCTCGACCTCGAGCAGATGGTCGTGTTCGCCCCTCGATGCGTCGGGCGTGGTGAACACGAACATCTCCACCTTGTCGAACTGATGGACACGGAAGATGCCGGCGGTGTCCTTGCCGTAGGTGCCGGCCTCCCGGCGAAAACACGTCGAGAACCCGGCGTATCGAATTGGAAGCTGATCCGCCTCGAAGATCTCATCGCCGTGATAGGCCGCCAGGGGGACCTCGCTGGTGCCCGCGAGAAAGAGCTCATCCCTGGGTATCTCGTAGACCTGCTCCCGCGCCTCGGGGAAGAAGCCGGTTCCCTCGAGGGCGTGCTCGCGAACCAGAACAGGTGGGATCATCGGGGTGAAGCCGGCTCCATCGAGGTGATCCATCGCCCAGCGCACCAGTGACAGCTCGAGAAGCGC
>DASWKM010000051.1:0-4942 GCA_036396635.1 Acidimicrobiia bacterium | reverse complement strand
ATCTGTGACCAGGCCGGAGTTCTCCCCGGCAGTTTCTACAACCTCTTCGACTCCAAGGAGCAGGCGATCCTCGCTGTGGTCCGACAGGCGATCGACGCTGTCGACCCCGATCCCGACCACAAGGGCACCGACTCTCTGTCTGATCTGGTCGAGGCGTACATCCGTTTTGTCACCGAGCAAGAAGACCTGGCTCGGGTCTACATCCGTCTCGCCCTGTCGGGCAGCCGGAACAACCCCGAGATACGGGGCCGGACCATCCGGCACCACGAGGGCCGCGTTGCCCGGTTTGCCTCCGCCATCTCCCGCGAGTACCCCGAGATGGGCGAGCCCGAGACGCAGAGAAGGGCCGAGACACTGGTCACCGCTCTCAACGGGATCGCCCTGCACCGGGTGATGGACCCCGGTTTCGACGTGGCCGTCCATGCCCGTGCCCTCCTCACCGACGCGTTGGCAGGCGTTTGATGGAATTCGGGATCCAGACCCGGGGGGACTGGGATCACGTCCTGACCACGGCGCGATGGGCCGAGGAGAGAGGCGACGTCAGGGCGCTGGCCCTGCCCGACCATTACCTGCAGCGGGGCGACGATCTGGAAAGGCCGGCGTGGGACCACCTGGTCCATCTCGCCGCCCTGGCGCGCGAGACCAATGCCATCGAACTCGTCACGCTGGTCTCCCCAGTCACCTTCCGTCATCCTGGCGTCCTCCTCAAGATGGCGGTGACCCTCGACGAGGTCTCCGGTGGGCGCTTCACCCTCGGGC
Organism: Acidimicrobiia bacterium; assembly: GCA_036396635.1. GTDB lineage: Bacteria > Actinomycetota > Acidimicrobiia > Spongiisociales > ZC4RG35 > JANQRA01. The sequence goes on along the minus strand of DASWKM010000051.1, from coordinate 4,183 downwards.
TCGGTGCGGGGTGGATGGAGGAGGAGTTCAAGGTGTTCGGGCTGCCCTTCCCCGATCTCAACACGCGAATGGAGATGCTCGAGGAGGCGATGGCCTATCTGAGGGCTGGCATCACGCCGGGTGGGTACGGGTTCAAGGGGCAGCATTTCGTGCTGGAGGAGTTCGACCCCCAGCCCCGACCGACCAATCTGCGTCTCATAGCCGGCGGGGCGGGCGGGCCCAGGGCGCGCCGGATCGTCGCCAGGTACGGGGACGAGTACAACCTCTACGCCCGACGACCCGAGCAATTCGAGGAGATCAGAGCCTCCACCCGTGCCGAGTGCGAGACGATCGGCCGGGACCCCGACGAGCTCTCCTGGACGTCTGCCGGGCCGGCGGTGGCGGCCAAGAGGGAGTCCGACTACCGCCGGATGCTGGAGGAGATGGCGGAGCGAACCCGGCAAACCGTGGAACACATCGAAGAGGTCTGGGACGAGCGGGGTTATCCGCACGGCTCGGGGTCGAAACCCGCCGAGATGATCGCTGCCCTGGAGGAGGCCGGGTGTCAGCGTTTCTACCCTCAGCTGTTCATCCCGCGCGACAGGACTTCAGACTTCGACATCGTCCTCGACGCCTACATGGGCCGTTAGGGTCCACGCCCCATCCGTTTACAGGAGATCGCCTTGAGGTTTTCGTTGATGACCGAGCCGCACCTCGGCGGAACCTATGAGCAGCAGCTGGAAGCTGCCAGATGGGCCGAGACCGAGGGGCTGGTGTCGTTTGCCCGCTGTGACCACTACATGTCCGGTGGCGACCCGACCCCCGACGCCACCGACGCATTCGCGGTGTTGGCCGGTCTCGCCCGTGAGACGTCCCATATCCGCATCTGTGTTCTCGTCTCGCCCATCACGTTTCGGCACCCTGCGGTGATCGCCAAGAATGCGGCCACAATCGACCAGATGTCCGGTGGCCGCCTCGACCTCGGTGTCGGAACGGGTTGGATGGAGCTGGAGCATGCCGCCCTCGGGCTGCCCTTCCCCGACTGGAGCGAGCGCTGGGAGCGGTTCGAGGAGGCGCTCGACTACCTCGAAGCCGCCTTTGGGCCCGGCCACGGCAGGTATTCGGGGAAGCACTACACCCTCGACGCCCACGTCAAGCCGAAACCCACCGGGCTCCGTCTGGTGATCGGCGGCAGCGGGCCCAAGCGGACACCGTCATTGGCCGGGCGGAGGGCAGACGAGTACAACTTCTTCATCTGTCCCCCTGATCAGGCCCGGGCGAAGATCGAGGCGATGAGAGATGCAGCCGGGACGCGCCAGGTGGAGGCAACGGTCATGGGCCCCGCCCTGGTCGGTGCCACCGACGCCGCCTATCGGGAAAGGTTGGGCAAGGCTGCCGCCAAACGCGACATGACGCCCGACGAGCTCGAACAGCGATATGCGAGCAACGGAATCCCCCACGGCACACCGGATCGTGTCGCCGATTCGGTGGTCGCCCTCGAGGAGGCCGGGGTGGAGCGCCTCTACCTGCAGTGGCTCGACCTCGACGACCTGGACGGGATGCGAGAGACCGTATCGATTGTCCGCGGTGACTGACCTCCCCAAGGCGAGCCGCCGGCTCCTCGAGTCGGTCCACATGGCGGCAGATATCCATGTCTTCCCCGAGGGGACCAAGACGGCGGCCGACGCCGCACGCGCAATCGGGTGCCCGGTGGCGGCGATCGTGAAGTCGCTCGTGTTTGTGGTTGATGACGAGCCGGTGTTGGCACTGGTCCCGGGCGACCTCCGCCTCGACCCTGCCAAGCTGTCAGAGGCGGCCGGAGCAGGCTCCGCCCGCCGTGCCAGCTTGGAAGAGGTTAGAACGGCCACCGGTTTCGCCGCCGGCGGCACTCCGCCGTTTGGCCACACCCAAAAGCTTCGGGTGTTTGCCGACCCTGCCCTCAGGCGCAATGACCCGGTGTGGGCGGCGGCGGGCACCCCGACCACGGTGTTCCCCATATCCATCTCCGACCTCGACCGGCTGGCGGCCCCGACATGGGCGACCGTGACCTGAGATTCGACCGTTCAGTGAAGATTTCACAGAGCGCTCGAGCGGGCCACGACCTTCACAGGACGGGTCGGGGACGAGATTTTCCCTATCCGGATAGTGGAAATACCATGGGGTGGTGACCGAAACCGCCCCCCTCCTCCAGATCGAGAACCTTCACGCGTCGGCGGGTGACACCGAGATCCTCAAGGGAGTCGACCTCACCGTCGACCGTGGTGAGATCCACGCCCTCATGGGCCCGAACGGCTCGGGTAAGTCGACCCTGGCCAGCGTCCTGATGGGCAATCGCATCTACAAGGTCACCGAGGGCTCCATCAAGTACAAGGGTGAGGACATCACCACCGCCCCACCAACCGACCGGGGCGCCGCCGGCATGTTTCTTGCCTTCCAGCACCCCGAGGCGATCCCCGGCGTCTCGGTAATCCAGTTCCTCCGTCAGGCGCTCTCCAATCGCACAGGGACCGACCTCACGGTCCTCGAGCTCAGACTCAAGGTGATGGACGCCATGAAGGAGCTGGGCATGGAGTCCTCCTTCGCCGACCGATATCTCAACGAGGGTTTCTCCGGCGGTGAGCGGAAACGCAACGAGGTCCTGCAGATGGCCGTACTCGAACCGGAGCTGGCCATCATGGACGAGACCGACTCCGGTCTCGACATCGACGCATTGCGCACGGTGGCCGACGGCGTCAACAAGCTGACGACCCCCGAGCGCGGGTTCCTGATCATCACCCACTATCAGAGGCTTCTCGAATACATCACCCCCGACTACGTCCACATCTTCATCGACGGCCGGGTCCTCGAATCAGGTGGCCCCGAGTTGGCAGCCAAACTCGAGGATGAGGGATACGAAACGTTGCGGAAAGTGTTGACTTAGACACATCGTGACCAATCTCTCCCACCTCAAGGCCGACTTCCCGATTCTCGACTCGGGGGTTCACTTCCTCGACTCCGGCGCCTCCTCGCAAAAACCGATCCCGGTCCTCGAGGCCATGGATCGGTTCGCCAGGACGTCGTACGCCAACGTCCACCGTGGCGCCTACCAACTCTCGGTTGCGGCCACCGACGCATACGAGGCCGCCCGCAGCCGCGTCGCCTCGTTCATCAATGCGACCACTCCCGAGGAGGTCATCTTCACCAGAGGTGCCACCACCGCGCTCAACACGGTCGCATTCGGGTGGGGGTTGGAGCACCTCGGCGAAGGCGACCGCATCTTGGCGACCGAGATGGAGCACCACGCCAACCTCGTCCCTTGGCAGATGGTCGCCAAACGGACCGGGGCCAGGCTCGATCATGCCTCCATCACGGACGAGGGGCGCCTGAACATGGCGGACCTGGAGTCGAAGCTCGGACCCGATGTCAAAGTCGTGGCCATCACCGGGATGTCAAACGTGTTGGGCACCATCCCGGACATCCCCCGCGTCGCTTCGCTCGCCCACCACCACGGCGCCCGGGTGGTCGTCGATGCCGCCCAGCTAGTGCCCCACACGAAGGTCGACGTCCAGACCCTCGGTGCCGACTTCGTCGCGTTCTCCTCACACAAGATGCTCGGTCCGACCGGCATCGGCGTCCTCTGGGGACGCATGGACGCGTTGGAGGAGACCGAGCCCTTCGAAGGCGGCGGTGAGATGATCGCCGACGTCACCCTCCACGACGCCACTTGGGCGCCGATCCCCCATCGTTTTGAGGCAGGCACCCCGCCGATCATCGAGGCCGTGGGTCTGCATGCCGCCATCGACTACCTGGAGTCGGTAGGCATGGATCAGATCTTCAAACACGACCAGGAGCTCACCGCCGTTGCCCTGGAAAGGCTGGGCGACCTACCCGGCATCTCGATCCAGGGACCGACCAACATCATCGACCGCGGCGGCGTGATCTCGATGACGATGGACGGGATTCACGCCCACGACCTCGCCACGATCCTCGACGAAGGAGGCGTAGCCGTCCGGGCGGGTCATCACTGTGCCAAGCCGCTCATGCGTCGATTGGGTGTCACGGCGACCACCAGGGCCAGCTTTTACCTCTACAACGAGGAGCCCGACATCGACGCCCTGATTGCAGGGCTGCGTCGTGCCGGCGAGCTCTTCGGAGTGGGCTGAGATGGCCCTGGAAGAGCTCTACCGAGAGGTCATCCTCGACCACTACCGCAATCCGCGAAACA
>DASWKM010000050.1:0-24691 GCA_036396635.1 Acidimicrobiia bacterium | reverse complement strand
GCGGTCGGGATCAGGTAGTCCATGAATGAGCTCGTGACGAGGTTCCCGTCATCGTCGTAGATGACCTGCTCCCACATCGCCTGTCCCACTCCCTGAGCCAGTCCCCCGTGCCGCTGGCCATCCGCCAACATCGGATTGATGATGTTGCCGGCGTCGTCGACCGCCCACATACGGTCGAGTCTCGGGGAACCGGTCTCCGGATCGACATCGACGACCGCGAGATGCATCCCGAACGGGAAGTTGAGCCCGCCAGAGCGGAGATGGATCTCCTCGTCCAGCCCGGGAGTCAAACCCTCCGGCACGTTGCCGCCCATGGCAGCGGTGACGATCTCTTCCCAGGTGACCGAGACATCGGTGCCGGTGACTGTCGCCTTCCCGTCGGCGAGCACGATGTCCTCGGATGACGCCTCGAGCAGGTGCCCGGCGATCCTCACCGCCTTGGCTGCAACCTTCCCCGCCGCCGCGTAGCTGGCCGACCCACCCTGTGCGATCGAGCGGGAGCCCGACGTGCCAAACCCATATGGAGAGGTGGCGCTGTCGCCTTGGTCGATCCTGACCTTCGAGATGTCGAGACCGAGCACTCCCGCCACCAGTTGGGCAAACGAAGTCCTATGGCCCTGCCCCTGGTCGAGAGTCTCCACAAAACAGGTCACCGACCCGTCGGCATGCACCTGGATGCGGGCGGCCCCCCAGCTCTCGAAACCACAGACCTCGACGTAGGAGGAGACTCCGATGCCTACAATCCGTCCCGCCGCCCTGGCCTCGGCCTGTTCCCGTCGCAGCCCTTCGTAGTCGGCGATCTCGAGAAGACGGTCCAGAGCCTTCTCGTAGTCCCCGGTGTCATAGACATAGCCGCCCAGCTCTTTTCCCCCGGACGACGCATATGGGAACTGGTCGGGTTGGATGAAGTTTCGGCGGCGAACCTCTACCGGGTCGATCCCGGTGGCGCCGGCGACGGCGTCGACGACCCGTTCGACCGTGAGAGTGGCCTCGGGACGGCCGGCGCCACGGTAGATGCCCCGGGGCGCCCGGTTGGTCCAAACCCCACGCATCCTCCACCCATAGACCCCTATGTCGTAGTTGCCGGTGCCCATGCGGGGTGTGATCTCCATGAACGAGAGATAGCGGTGACGGCAGCCCAGGTCGATGAGACTGTCCACCCACAGCGCCTTGATCCTCCCGTCATCGTCTGCGACCACCTCGTAGCGGTGATGTTGCGCTCGACCATGGCCGATGGTGAGGAGATGCTCTCGTCTCGTCTCGGCCCACTTGACCGGCCGCCCGGTCAGCCGAGCTGCGATGACTGTCAGGTAGTCCTCCTCGGCGAGGTCGAACTTGCACCCGAACCCGCCGCCGACGAAGGGCGTGATGACCCGGACCGAGGTCTGAGGCAGATCGAAGTCCGCGGCCAGCTGCTGCTGCATCAATTGTGGCGCCTGGCTGGCGAGATGAACCGTCAAGCCCCCTTCCTTCCACTCGGCCAGGATCACCCGATTCTCCATGGGCGCCGGCACCACCCGCGGGTGCTCGACAACACCGCTCAGACGAACCGGGCCCTCGGCCGCCTCGAAGGCGGCCCGGTCTCCCCTCGACCGGTCGTACGCGACGTTGGTGTCGGAGCTGAGACCATCGTGCATCGGGGGCGCCACCAGAGCCATCTCAACATCCCCGATCACCTCCAATGGCTCATAGTCGACGAACACCAGCTCGGCCGCGTCCTTGGCCGTGGCCGGTGATTCGGCAACCACGGCGACCACGGGATCGCCAGGCATGAGCGCCTTCCCCTGCACCAGGGGGTAGCGACGCGGGATGTTGCGATCGGGGCGCGGCGCCGGGGGCATGACCACATCGGCGACGTCATCGGGGGTGATAACAGCCCAGACGCCATCTGCCGCCCGAGCAGCCGACACATCGATCTGGGTGATCAGTGCGTGGGCGAACGGAGACCGCACAACGGCGAGATGGAGGGTCCCGGTCGGTGTGATGTCGTCGACGTATCGTCCGGTCCCGGTCACGAGGGCGGGGTCCTCGCGGCGCTGGACCGGGGCGGCGAGGAAAGAGGGTATGGCAGCTTGGAAAGTCACCCGCGGCAGACTACCGAGCGACCGGGAAAGCGCTGGCGGTATGTCGCTGAATTGAGGGCGCGGTGTTGCCGAGGCATTGGCGTCATCTGGCGAGGATAAGGGGCGCGTCTCGCACGGGGAGCTGCGGCGAGCACTTCGACGAAGCCAGGGGCGTCAAGGGCCGGAGAGACCGCCTCGCCAATTTTGCGACATACCGCTAGGTCAGCAGGGCGAGAACCGTGGAGCGGAAATCGTTGGGCTGGAACGGCTTGGTCACGAATGCGTCGGCACCGCCCTCGTTGGCGCGGCGCCGTGACTCCTCTTCGGCGTGGGCAGTGAGAACGACGACCGGAATCGACTCGGTGGTGGGGTCACGGCGAATCCTGTCCAGGACCTCCCATCCGTCCATGCCCGGAAGCCCCACGTCGAGGACGACAAGGTCCGGAGCTTCGGAGCTGACTGCCGACAGCCCTGACTTGCCGTCGTCACGGGTGATGATCTCCAGATCGGCAGCTCGGAGACACACCTCGATCAAGCGTCTGATGACAGCACTGTCTTCGACAACGAGAATTCGTGAGCCCATCGATACACCTCTGTTACCAAGCCCGATTGAGGCTTGTTCAGATATCGGCCGCTCCAGGCGCACGGTTTAGGCATTCTGCAACGGGCGACTCGAGGGCAGGGTCAGGGTCTCGACGAACTCCTCGAGCTGACGAAGAGTGCGCACTTCATGAACAGAAGTGCAATGCCTCGCGTAATGAGACATCGTTGAATCCCCGGTGTCCCAGTATGCGATCGGCTCGGGATTGAGCCACACCACCGCCCGGGCCGATTTGGCGATCTCTCCCAAGACCGAGTCGCGGCCGGGGCGATAGTTGTTACGGGCGTCTCCGGTGATGATCACGGTGGTTCGCGGGCTCAGTTGACTGCCATAACGGGCATGGAAAGTCTCGAGCGAGTTGCCGTAGTCAGAGTGCCCGTCGAGCCAGACCACCTCGGCCTCCGTGGTGATTCGGCCGACGGCAGAGCCGAAATCGACCCCGGGGCCGAAGAAGTTGGTGACCTCGTCGATGGTGTCCACGAATGCAAACGACCGCAGTCTCGAGAAGTGGGTCGACATGGCGTGGGTGAATTGGAGGGTGAAACGCGAGAACGTTGCCATCGACCCCGAGATGTCGCAGAGAAGCCACACTTCGGGACGATGCGGTCGGGGGTGACGGAACTGCGGGTCGGCGGGCACCCCACCGGTGGCCAGAGAGCGGCGGACCGTGCGACGGAAGTCGAGGCGACCTGTCCTTCTCTTCCGTCGCCTCGCCAGCCTCGCAGCCAGCTTTCGGGTCAGCGGGCCGATGGCCGCCTCCATTTCGGCGAGGTCGCCGCTGGTGGCGTGCATCAGGTCGATGTCCTCGATCAGCGGCCGCCGTAGCGTCTTGGCCACCGCTTTCCTGCCCCGGTCGGCCACCAGACGGCGGCGGATCTCCTCCTGGATCTCCTGGCGGAGCCGGTCGATCAAGGCCTCCACCTCCTCACGGATGAGGCGCTCTTCGAACTCGGACAGGTCGTCATCACCGATCAATGCCTCCAACAAGTCCGCCTCCAGTTGGGCGAGGTCGAGCCTTCGCAGCGTTCGATAGAGGTAATAGGTGCCACCGACCGGTCGGCCAGGCTCCATCCCCGCCAACAGCTCCACGGCCTGTCGCACACCACGCCGCAGGGCGTCGTCATCGAAATTGGCCAAGGCGCTGAGGAGAGAGTCGAACAGCTCCTGATGATCCAGCTCCGCATCGCCCGACCCGCCCTGCCCGCCGCCGGACCCCGTCCCGGTCGAATCAGGCGTGTCAGTCTCCTTTTCGGTGCCCGGAAGCGGGACGGTTGAGAAGTAGACGTCAAATGCAGTGTCGAAGGCCCGCTCATGTCGAAGGTTCTTGACGAGAGTGGCCCGCAGCGTCTCTCGTAGAGCCACCCTCTCACCGATGTCGATCGCCTCCACCGCACGCATTCCGTCGATGGCTTCGACCATCGAAACCGGAACACCTGCCTCGCGCAGCTCGTCGATGAAACCGGTGATTACTGCCAGCACGACTCAGCCCTGTGATGAGGACGTGAGCTCTTTGGCAGCCTTCTCGATGTCGGCCTGATACTTGAGCAGGACATGGAGGGTGTCGCCGAGAACGGTCTCGTCGACCTCCTCGACAGAGAGAGCTATGAGGGTTCGAGCCCAATCGATGGTCTCCGACACCGAAGGGGCCTTCTTCAGGTCGAGGCTCCTTATCGAACGAGCGACCTTGGCGACCTGACGAGCCAGATGCTCGGAGAGCCCTGGTACCCGCGCATTGAGGATCTCTTGTTCGCGCTCGGCGTCGGGATAGTCGATATGGAGGAACAGGCATCGGCGCTTCAATGCCTCGCTCAACTCACGGGTGTTGTTCGAGGTGAGGAACACCAGCGGCTGAGTGTTCGCCGTCATCGTTCCCAATTCGGGGATGGACACCTGGAAATCGGAGAGGATCTCGAGAAGCAGTGCCTCGGTCTCGACCTCGACACGATCGACCTCGTCGATGAGCAGGACGACAGGTTTCGTGGATCGAATCGCCTCCAAGAGCGGACGGGTGAGCAGGAACTCCTCGGAGAAGATGTCGTGGCTGATCGTGTCCCAGTCGTGGTCGACGTCCGACTGGATGCGAAGTAGCTGCTTCTTGTAGTTCCACTCGTACAGCGCCTTCGCCTCGTCGAGCCCCTCATAACACTGGAGACGGATGAGATGACGCCCGGTAACCGCCGACATGGCCTTGGCCAGCTCGGTCTTTCCCACGCCGGCCGGGCCCTCGACGAGGACGGGCTTGTCGAGACGGTCGGCGAGGAACACGACTTGAGCGATGCGCTCGTCGGCAAGGTAGTTGACCGACCGGAGCGCATCGGTGACAGCCTTGGGGCCATCGAAATGCATCTGACTCCCTGGGTAAGCGAGACCATTCTACGAGGGGGCACATCTGATTCCGGCTCCGACGTGAGAACCCGTCGGGCGACAGTTAGCCTGACCTGTCTGTGCATACCCGAAGTGGGCCCGAATGCGAATAATCATCGTGGGTGCGGGGGCGGTTGGGTCCTACCTGGCCGAGCGGCTCTCCGGTGAAGGTCAAGACGTCACAGTCATCGAGGACGACGAGCGCCTGGCCCAGCGACTCCAGGATTCACTCGACGCACTGGTTCTGCATGGGAATGGGGCGAGCACCCACATGCTGGAAGAGGCTGGAGCTGCCAAAGCCGACTTGCTGATCGCGGTCTCGAACTCCGACGGCGCAAATGTGTTGGCGTGCTTCACGGCCAGGGAGCTCGGAGTCAAGACGACGATCGCACGCATCGAGGATCCTGAGATCAGGGAAGGGGCCGATCGCCTCGGTGTCGACGTGGTGATAGATCCTTCGGCAACTGCAGCCGCCGAGTTGGTCGGGATCGTCGGCCTGGGTGGCGCCAGTGAGTTGATCCCGTTTGCGAACGGCAAGCTCGTCATCGTTGGTGGCCTCGTCGGCCCGGGTGCACCCATCATTGGTGGTCCGCTTCATCAGCTGCGACTCCGGCAGGCAGAATGGGGATGGGTTGTGGCCGCCTTGGTCCGGGATGGCAGGACCATCGTGGCCCATGGTGACACCATCGTACGCCCCGGTGACCACGCTCTCTTGATGACGACCGAGGACAGGGTGAACGATGCCACCCGCATGCTCGGTCTCAAGAGAAGGCACCTCGAGCGTGCGATCATCCTGGGAGGGACCAGGCTGGCAAGGCTGACTGCCGATGTGATGGCCGGGGCGGGCCTGTCTGTGGTCGTCGTGGATGAGGACGAGGAGCGATGCATTCACCTGGCTTCACACAGCAGTCATGCGTTGGTGATATGCGGCGATCCCACCGACCCAGAGGTGATGAACGATCTGGACCTCGGTCCGAAGGACGTCGCGATAGGCCTCACCGGCTGGGATGAGGTGAACCTGCTCGGATGTCTGGTGGCCAAGGCGAGCGGAGCCGGCATGGTGATATCACGCTTCAACCGGATCGCCTACGTGAGTCTCCTCGCCGGCGTAGGAATCGACGCCGCGGTATCTGCACGTCTGATGGCGGCGCGCGCCATTCTCCGCTTTGTCCGCCAAGGTCAGGTGGAACAGGTTGCCACCTTCTCCGACACCGACGCCGAGGCCATCGAGATCGAGGTGGAGGAAGGATCTGAAGCAGTCGACAAGAGTCTCAACGACCTCGAGCTCCCGGTTGGCGTGACCATCGGTGGCATCTCGAGGAATGGCACCACCTTCGTGCCCGACGGCTCCACGATCATCCGTTCCGGCGACCACATCATCGTCTTCGCGCTGCAACCGGACATCCGGGAGTCGGCTGCTCTCTTCATGGCATGACCCTCGACGTCAGCCGCAGTGCTCGATCACCGGTGCGCAACCTGCTCAACACGGTGGCATTCATTCTCGGTTCGGTGCTGATCGTCCTCGCATTGGCGATGTCGGCATCCTCCGTCGTCTCGGTTGTGAACCGGGAGTTCCAAGCCGCCATGTGGATCGCCATCGGCGCCGGCATCACGGCCGCCTCCGGATACGGGATGCGCATGGTCGCACACAAGCCTGCCTCCCTCACCCTCAAGGAGGGGTTCGCCACGGTGGGCCTGGCCTGGGCGGTGTTCTCCCTCTTCGGCTCACTCCCCTATCTGCTCACCGGGACCATCACCTCGGTGACAGATGCGGTCTTCGAGTCGACGTCTGGATTCACCACAACCGGGTTCAGCACGATCGCCGACCCCAGCACATTGCCGGTCGGGATCTCCTTTTGGAGAGGGCTCACACAGTGGGTAGGTGGGATGGGTGTGATCGTGTTGGGTGTCATCGTTCTCCCGCTGTTGGGGACCGGCGGGGTTCAACAGCTCGCTCGTGCCGAGTCGTCTGGTCATGACCCCGACCGTCTCACCCCGCGGTTCCGGGAGACCGCCAAGAGGTTGATCCTGGTGTATCTCGTTATCACCGCCCTGGAGGTCCTGCTTCTCTGGGTGGGAGACATGTCCGGCTTTCAGGCGGTGATCCACTCCTTCACCACCGTGGCAACCGGGGGATTCAGCACCGAACCGACCAGCATCGCCGGGTTCAGCACCTACACCCAGATTGTGATCGCCGTGTTCATGGTCGCTTCCGGCGTCTCATTTGCCCTTCATTTCCGAGCCTTCTCCGGGCCGGGCGAGTATCTGCGTAATTCCGAGTTCAGGCTGTACATCCTGATAGTCATCGCGGCTGCTGTGATCGTCAGCGGAGGCCTTTGGCTGGAACAAGGGGCGACTGACGCTGTCCGCCTCGGCTCTTTCAACGCGATTTCGGTGGTCACCGGCACCGGTTTCACGTCCGCCAACATCGGCCTGTGGCGCCCCGCCCTCCAGATCATGTTGATCGGCTTGATGTTTCTCGGCGGTATGGCGGGCTCGACCTCGGGCGCCATCAAGACATTTCGAATAGGTGTGCTCGCCAAAGCCGCCTTCGCTGACGTGCGGCGTGTGGTGCATCCCAAAGCTGTCCTTCTCACCAAGTTCGGCCACAAGACGGTGCCCACAAACGTCGTGGAGGCGGTGCAGTCCTTTTTCCTCTTCTACATGATGATCTTCATGATGGGCACATTCCTGGTCGCTTTCATCGACGCCAACGTCTCCGAGGAGCTCGATCTCATCACCGCTGCGAGTGCCGTCGCTTCTTCGATGGGAAACGTCGGAGCCGGTCTCGGTCAGGTCGGACCTGGAGGGCCCGGTTTCGAGAACTTCCCATTCGTGGCCAAGTGGCTGCTCTCCGGGCTCATGATCGTGGGCCGTCTCGAGATCTTCCCGGTCTTGGTGCTTTTCACCAAGGATCTGTGGCGCCGCTAGTGGTGTGTCGCTGAATTGAGGGCGCGGTGTCTCCGAGGCATTGGCGTCATCTGGCGAGGAGAAGGGGCGCGTCTCGCACGGCGAGCTGCGGCGAGCACTTCGACGAAGCCAGGGGCGTCAAGGGCCGGAGAGACCGCCTCGCCAATTTGCGACATACCGCTAGCTCGCCCTCCTTCACTCCGTGATGGTTTTCCCGTGTGCACGCCGACGAAGATCCTCATGAACGGGTCGGGCCTACTCCTCCTCGGTCTGATCGGGTGTGAACTCGAAGGTGAGGTCGCCGATGCGAATCTCGTCTCCGGGCACGGCACCGGCCACGCGCAGTGCCGAGTCGACGCCGAGACGGGACAATCTCTTCGCCGCCATGTCGGCTGCTCCGAGGACCGTCAGGTCGGCGAAGGCAACCGCACGCTCGGCCGATCTTCCCGTGACGCGCCAGGCACCCTCTTCCCGGCTGATGGCGAAGGACGGGCCCAGTGGACGGTGGAGGATGAAACCGCGACGCTCCGGGGACTCCCTCGCCGCCCGCTCTACGAGGTCCGCAATGGCATGTAGTGCCACGCTCATGCCCTCACCGGTGATGGCCGAAACCGGCAACGCATCGACGCCGGCTGCAGCCTCGGCAACGCCGCCGAGGTCGGACTTGTTCATGAGGACGATGGATGGTCGAGCGGCGAGCTCGTACGAGTAGTCGGCGATCTCCCGGCGGAGGATCCTGAGCTGCTCCTCCGGCGGATTGGCTTGTGTCTCGGCAGGGTCGAGCAGGATGACCAGGACGCGGGCTCGCTCGGTGTGTCTGAGGAACTCGTGGCCGAGGCCCCTTCCCTCGGCGGCGCCCTCGATCAGACCGGGGATGTCGGCGAGGACGAACTCGCGACCATCGAAGCTGACCACACCGAGATTCGGCTCGAGTGTGGTGAAGGGGTAGTCGGCGATCTTGGGCTTGGCCGCCGAGACCTTCGAGATGAACGTGGATTTTCCTGCGTTGGGGAAGCCGATCAAGGCCGCGTCAGCCAGGAGCTTCATCTCGAGGGCGAACCACTCCTCTCGCCCGTACTCCCCCTGCTCGGCCACGGAGGGGGCACGATTGGACGGGCTGACAAAGGCTGCGTTGCCCAATCCGCCACGCCCGCCCTGGACGGCCACGACCTCCTGGCCGGGCTCGACCAGGTCGGCGATCAGCACCCCAGTGTCATCGGTGACGATGGTGCCCGGTGGCACCGGCAGTATCAGGTCCTCGCCGTTCCTGCCATGCCTGAAGTCACCCTCGCCGTGCGTGCCGCTCCCTGCCGAGTGGTGAGGCTTTCGCTGGTAGCGGAGCAGGGTGGCGACGGATGGGTCGGTCTTCAGGATCACCGAGCCTCCCCGCCCCCCGTTGCCTCCGGTGGGCTTGCCTCTGGGCCGGCCCTTCGCCCTCACAAACGAAGCAACCCCCGCACCGCCATTGCCGGCGCGGAGGCTGACTCGGACCCGGTCCACGAACACGACCGGAGAGCGTCTACTCGTCTATGACCGAGACGAGTCGACGGTTGTGACGCACGCCATACTTGACCGTGCCCGGAGCCGTGGCGAACAGCGTGTCGTCACCGCCGCGGGCGACGTTGTCACCGGGGTGAATCCGGGTCCCACGCTGACGCACGAGGATTGCCCCGGCGTTCACGAACTCGCCGTCGAACACCTTGGAGCCGAGACGCTTGGAGTGTGACTCCCGGCCGTTCTTCGAGGAACCGCCTGCCTTTGTCTTTGACATTTGTTACTCCTGTTCCGAGACCGCTGGGTCGGGCTCCTTGGCGGCAGCCTTCTTTCTGGCGGGCGCCGGGAGCTTGATCCCTGTGATCTCGATGCGTGTGTACTTCTGACGGTGACCCGAACGACGCCGGTAACCGGACTTGTTCTTGTACTTGAAGATGTCGATCTTCGGGCCGGCCGACTCACCGAGGACCTTGGCCGTGACCGAAGCCTTGGACAGTATCGATCGATCGGAGACGGCATGGCCATCGTCGTCGACGACGAGAAGCGGGGCGAATGTCAGCTTCTCTTCATCCGACTTGATGCGCTCGATCTCGATCACATCGCCCGTCTTCACCTTGGCCTGCTTGCCACCGGCACGGATGATGGCGTACATGGGAAACCTCTCTGAAAAGGGGGGAGAACCGGCGCAAATGCTAACGAGTTCTGATCGTTGGGCAAAGCTGCGGCGGTTCAACCCATGGTCCAGACCCTTGCATACGTGAGGTTGTGTGACCTCAATAGAGGTCGTACAACCTGAGGTTGGGCAGCGCTGCGGCTGGTTCAGGCCTCGATTTCGGCGGCGGCCACCTCTGCGGGTGTCGGCGTGGAGCTGAATGTCTCCTCGATGATCACACCCCTGCCCGAGCAATGCTCGCACTTGTGAGAGAACTGCTCGAGGAGACCGGCCGAGACGTTCTTGCGTGTCATCTCCACGAGCCCCAGGTGGGACACGTCGAACACCTGTGTCCTCGTCTTGTCCCTCGCCAGCGTCTCTTTGAGCCGGCGCAGCACCATCTGCTGGTTCTCGGTGGTCTCCATGTCGATGAAATCGATGACGATGATTCCGCCGATGTCACGAAGCCTGAGCTGTCGGCCGATCTCCTCGGCCGCCTCGAGGTTGTTTTGCAGGACGGTGTCCTCCAACGTGCTGGAGCCGACGAACTTGCCGGTGTTCACGTCGATGACGGTCAGGGCCTCGGTCCGATCGATGACGAGATGCCCTCCCGACGGCAGGAAGACTTTTCGCTCCAGGGCCTTCTTCAGCTGATCGTCCACGTGATAGCGGTCGAACAGCGCGATCTCGTCTTCGTAGAGGCTCGCCTTGCTGACCAGGTCGGGGGCGGTGGACTGCAGATAGCCGATCACGGTGTCGAAGGCGGTCTTCTCATCGATCAGCAGCTTGCGGAAGTCGGCTGTGAAGTGCTCCCTGATCACCTTGATCAACAGGTCGGGCTCCTGATGGATGAGTCTGGGGGCCTCACCGGTGCCGGCCTGCTCGTTGATCGAATTCCACTGCTTGGTGAGCCGGGAGATGTCGGCGGCGAGCTCCTCGGCCGAGGCGTGAAGTGCCGCTGTTCGCACGATCACCCCGTAGCCGTCCGGCCGCACCTTGTTGATGACGTCCCTCAGGCGGTTGCGATCAGAGTCCGGCAGACGGCGACTGATCCCGACACTGTCGGAATCGGGCACCAGGACCAGGTATCGGCCGGGAAGAGACGGCACGCCCGTGAGCCGCGCTCCCTTGGCTCCCATGGCGTCCTTGGTCACCTGAACCAGGACCTTGTCACCCTCCTTGAGTACGTCTTCGATCCTCTTCCCGTTTCGACCCCCGTTGCGACGGCCAGGGACGGATACGTCCGATGCGTAGAGAACGCCGTTCTTGGAGGCACCAAAATCGAGGAAGGCAGCCTCCATCCCGGGGAGGACATTGCGGGTCACCGCGAGGTAGATGTTGCCTGCCACCGAGTTGGAGTCGTCCTTGGCGACATAGTGCTCGACGAGGACGGGGCCTTCGAGGATGACGATCTGTGTCTGTGAGCTGCTGACACTGACCAGCATCTGCTTCCGAGCCGACTCGATGGGGACGATGATCTCGTCCTCGACCGGACGGCGCGAACGTGTCCTCGAGGTCGAGATCCCGTTGCCCTGGCCCGGCGAAGGCTGCTTCTGCCTGCGCCGCCTCTCTTGCTGTGTTTTGGCGGGTGTCGGTGCCAGGACCCGCTTGACCTCTACCTTTTGTCCCTTGACCCGAAGGATCTTGCTTTCCTCGACCGTCCCGGCCGCGGACGATCTACGGACTATCTCCGGGCTCTTTCGGCGGAATAGAGCCATTCGTTGTAACTCCTCTGAAAATGTGATGTGCGTGGGGCCGTGGCACCCATTCCTGGAGGGTGCACGACCAGAAAAAGTTGAAAGAGGTGGCGCCGAGATGGAAGCTCGAAACGCCTCCCGACGCCCTAAGGGTAACAGAAGCCGGGCTGGACACCTAGGTGGGTAGTGGGTCAGTGAGGCCCAGCTGGGGCTGCTCCGGTTCCGTCGGGTCGTAACACATACGGCATCGCGCCTCGTAGGCGTCCTGCGCACCCAGGACCACGAGATCGTCGGATCTGACGATCCGCTGGGTGTATAGGGCCGGGCCACCGCATCGGTGACACACCGCCAGCATCTTCGTCACATACTCGGCACGATCGCAGAGACTGGGTATCGGCTCGAAGGGACGACGCAGGTAGTCCGTGTCCAGCCCGGCGACGATCACCTGTTTCCCGGTGGCGGCGAGGTTGTCCACGACCTCTACGAGACCATGGTCGAAGAATTGCCCCTCGTCGACGCCGATCACCTCGGTCTGATCGGCAACGGAACGGAGCATGTCCGTCGAGTCGGCCACGGGCAGCGCTTCGACCTTCCAGGCCGAATGTGACACGACCTCGCGATCGGCATAGCGGTTGTCGAGCTGGGGTTTGAAGACTTGAACCGGGATCCGGGCGATCTGGGACCGGGTCACACGACGTATGAGCTCCTCGCTCTTGCCGCTGAACATCGGGCCACAGATGACCTCCACCCAACCCTCGTGGCTCCGTCGGAACATGTCCGGCGAGGGTAGCTCGCCGGGGTGCCGGTCAACCCGCCCCCCTGAACCTACTCATGTCAGCTGGTTCTCGCCTGGCACGGGTGTGCGCATCAGCCAGATCGAGTTGGCGATCCCCAACGCCATTGTCATCGCCATGTAGAAAGACCCACCCTGGCTGAGGAATGGCAGCGGCAGCCCGGTGACCGGCATGATGCCGATCGTCATGCCGATGTTCACGAAAACGTGGAACACCATCATGGCGGCTATACCGCTGGCGATGAGGGCGCCAAACCGATCACGGGCGTTAGCAGCAATGATCAAGAGCCGCCAGATGATCAGGACGAATGCGATCAGGACCAACAGCCCCCCGACAAACCCGAGCTGCTCGGCCACCGCGGTGAATATGAAGTCATTCTCCTGCTCGGGCACGTATTGGAATGCGGTGAAAGAGTCCTCTGCGAACAGGCCTTTGCCAAAGAGCTGTCCCGACCCGATCGCGTTCGTCGATTGGATGAGCTGATAGCCGATTCCCTGCGGATCGATCTCCGGTTTGAACAGAACCTCGATCCGATTCATCTGGTACTCGCTGAGAAGCTCGAACCGGAACACGGCGATGATCCCGGCGGCCACCACAGCGGATAGCAACGTCATCTGACGCCAACTCGCTCCCGCCACGAAAAGCATGGCGAAGAGGATGAACCCGAACACCATGGTTGTCCCCAGGTCCGGCTCACGCAGGATCAAATAGCCTGGCGCCGCGACGAGGACCACAGCCGGGCCCAACTTCGCCCAGGTCAGGGTGCGCGGGCCGGTCAGCTCGTCACGGGACACCGGCGGAGCGAGCATCGAAGCAAGCGCCACAATGACCACGACTTTGGCGAACTCGGCCGGCTGAAGATTGAAGGATCCGAGCGGGATCCAGCGCGTCACGTCGTTGATCGGCGGGAAGAAGAAGACCACTACCAGGAGGGCCGTGATAACGGCGGCGGCCGCCGGGAGGATGCTCCGGTACTCCCGGTAATCGATGTTCGAGAAGATACTGAAGATGAGCAGCCCGCCGGCAACGAAGATCATCTGCCGCTCCATGGAGAACGTGCCGGTGTCCTTTGTGGCGGAGTAGATCATGAGCAGGCCAAACCCGGACAGAGCGACCATGGTCCCGAAGAGGAGCCAGTCGGTGCGGTTGTTTCGCCTGACGACGACCACCTCGCGTATCCGTGTGAGCGCGGCGGGCATCAGTCGGCCCTCTCTCCCTCGGTGATGGGTGTCGGCTCATTCTCCATCAGGTACTGGAGGATGTGGCGGGCCACGGGGGCGGCGATACGGCCGCCGGAGCCACCTTCATCGATCACTACGGCCACAACGTAACGGGGATCGTCGATAGGGGCGACGCCTATGAACCAGGCATGATCATCGCGTGGCCCCGAAGTCTGCCCGGTCCCGGTCTTCCCTCCGATCAGCTCGAGCCCCGGCCCGAAGTCGGTGAAGGCGGACCGGGCGGTTCCTGTGGTGACCACCTTGTTCAAGTCGGTGAGCAGCGATGTCCGCGTCGCTTCGCTTATGTCCAAGGTGTCGACCAGGGGAGGGGTGATGTCCTCAACGAGCTTTCCTTGGGAGTCGACTACCCGATCCACGACCCTGGGCTCCATGACCCGTCCCCCATTGATGAGGACCGCGTAGGACACCGCGGCCTGCAGCGGCGTTGCGGTGAACGCACCCTGACCGATGGCAAAGTCCATCAGGTCACCACCGAACCAGGGGCTCGCCAGCACGGGATCGAGTCGACCCGGGTCCAAACGCGGCGGCTGATCGGGATTCTCGATCTGGTATGCCGCCCATTCTTCGAACAGCGCCCTGGTCGGGACGATGCCATCGGCCTCGTTGACGAGGTCGATACCCGTGCGTGAGCCGTAGCCCAGACTCTTCGCCCAGTCCTGTATGACGTTTTCACCGACCGTGGCGCGGTTCTGCCACGTCCCGAGACCGATGCTCCAAAAGAAGATGTTGCACGAGTTCTCCAACGCGCCATGGATGTCGAGCCAGCCGAGGTTCCGCGGCTTGTACCAGTCTGGCTTGACCTGCTGCGACCCGTCGTTCAACTCGGGGAGCTCCAACTCACCATCGCAGTGGATGAGCCGATTGGCCGCATCTACACCCTCGATCTCTGAAGGCAATGGAAGACTCTCTTCGAGGAATGCGGTGTACGTGATGGCCTTGAAAGTCGACGCCGGGGGGTAGAGGCCGCTGACGGCGAGATTGTTGAAGGCAAACGCGCTGTTGAGGACCGAGAAGGTCTCGGCGTCGATGCCGGTCACAAAGAGCTGCGGGTCGAAGTCGGGCACGGATGCCAACGCCAGGACCTCAAACGTCTGAGGGTCGAGAACGACGGCAGCCGCACGCGTTGTCTCGCTGAACACCTCCACCCCCTGGGCCCTGTCCGCCGCCTTGACCGAGTTGGACAGTGCGATCCCCTCCGCTAAGGCAAGCTCCACGACCTGTTGGAGATCGGAGTCGATCGTCAGGACGATCGAGTTCCCGGGCACCGGCTCGATCGCCGGGCGCTCATCGATGATCTCCCCGAGTCTGACCCGGTACTCCTGGGTGCCCGAGATCCCCTGCAGCTGATCGTCATAGGCCTTCTCGACTCCGAGCTTCCCGATCCGGACCGATGGATCGAGCTCGAGGCGTTCATCGAGGTCCGCCTGATCGGGGAGGCCGAGGTGACCGATGACGTGGGCGAGGGTGTCTCCCGAGAGATACACCCGTTCGGGGACCATGACGATCTCGACTCCCGGGAGGGATCCGAGCTGTTCGCTCATCTGATACGCCATCTTGTTGTTGACGGTCGCGACCTGGAACCGCCCGTTGGTCCCGGCCTCCTCGTAGATGGCGTCGAGTGTGACCGGGTCGATCTCGAGCATCGACGACAACCTCTGGATCAACGTCCCCCGGCTGTCGGGCTGGACGAAGGTGCGATCGATGAAGACCGCCGGGACGAGGCGGCTGGTGACGAGGAGGTTCCCGTTCCGGTCGTAGATGTCGCCCCTCGACGCATGTGTCGTCTTGACCAGCCAGGTCTGCTCTTCGGCAGCCTGAGCGATGGCCGGGCCCTGGGCGACCTGAACAAACCAGAGCCGAAGGCCTATCACCGAGAACATCGCCACGAAGGCAATGCCGAGGATCCCGAGCCGCACCGAGAACTTCATGTGTACCTGAGCGCTGTCGCGTCTCGGTCGATGATCCGAACCAGGAGCGGGGTGAAGATCAGGGCCAGGACCAGGTTGGTCAGGGGCACGAACAGGAGACGGCCGAGCACGCCCTCACCCAGCAGCACCGTCTGGCCAAAGAGAGTGCCGACGATGATGAGCAGCAGGACTCCCCCGAGAGTGAGGAGACCGGTCCATAGCCCGGTGACTATGCGACCGATGTCGGCTCGGTCCCGGGTTCGATACGCAAGATATGCCACCACCGTGAAGACGATGGCGCGCAGGCCCAGCACCGATGACCCGAGCAGATCGACCATCAGGCCAGAGAGGAAAGCGATCGAGAGCACGGCCTCTGGTTTGATCCGGGTGAGAGAGACGACGATCACCACGAGCATCACCAGGTCGGGGATGAACATCCTGGTCCGGCTGAATAGCGTCGTTTGCAGGACCACCGCCAAGAGGAGGAGGGTGGCGATGGCCACCAGTGATCGCAGTCTCATCACCCGCCACCGACCGTGGTCGAGGTGGTCGTTGAGCCACTACCGATGGTCGACGTGGTCGAGGTCTCCTCAGACTCTGGCTCCGAGACCGCGGTGACCGGGTCTGGTGGCCAGGCCAACACGACGACCACGCGCAGGGCGTCCACATTGACAAAGGGCCTCACCCCGGTGCTCAACGCGCCCACCGAGGGAGCGGCGTCAGCCGTCACCTCCCCCACCGGGTACCCGGCCGGGAATCTCACGGACGCCGAAGATGTGACCACCCGATCCAACTCGAACACCGGTTCCCGGGCGTCGAAGATCTCGAGACGCATCTCATTGGTGGCGACCTGCGGGACGACCACACCCGCCTGCTCACCGACGATGACGGCTACAGCATCGGGCCCGACGGTGATGGGAACGATGATGGCGGTGCCTGCTGTCACCCGCTGGACGGTGCCAACCACATAGCCGCTGGTGTCGATGACCGGTTGACCGACCGCGATCCCGTTCGATGTCCCCTTGTCGATGATCAATGCCTTGGACGCGTCTGGCCGCCCGATCACCTGGGCAACGGTCCGGCCTATGTCGGTACCGGACGTCTCCAGGTCGTAGAGCTGCTCATAGAACTCGAGCCGGGCGAGATCGTCGTCGACGGCGATGAGGGCGGCCTCGAATTCGGCCAACTCTTGCTGCAGGGCGATGTTCTGCTCGCGCAAGGTGGCGACATTCGACAACGAGTCGATCATGTTCACAACGGGGTTGACGACGAAGGCGGCCGCCTTCTGCAGTGGGGCGACGATCGTCTGGGCACCCGTGCGCAGGGTCCCGGTGACACCGCCGCCCTCGGAGCGCACGTCAAAGGTCATCAGGAGCAGGCCCATGACGAGGAGAGTGATGAATGTGGGGAGGGTTCGGGCGCCAGGCTCTCTGTTCAACATGGCATTCGACGGGCGTCGGGGATCATGGCCGGGCGGACGACACCAACACGTTGTGCAGAGTGTCGAATTCTTCCAGGCACTTCCCCGAACCGAGCACCACCGACTGCAGCGGATGAGCCGCCGTGACGATGGGCATCCCCGTCTCGTGGGCCAGACGGTGATCCAGCCCCACCAAGAGCGCTCCTCCGCCTGTGATGACGATCCCTCTCTCCACAACATCCGCCGCCAACTCGGGCGGTGTCTTGTCGAGCGTGAACTTGACCGCATCGACGACTGCCTGGGTTGGCTCCTCGATTGCCTCCCGGACCTCCTGGCTGGACAACAGGATCGTCTTGGGAAGGCCGGTGACCAGGTCTCGACCTCGTACCTCGGCTGATGGCTCATCCGCGTAGGGCCAGGCCGATCCGACCGCGATCTTCAGCTGCTCGGCCGTCCTCTCGCCGAGCAGGACATTGTGCTCCTTCTTCACCCAGTCGATGACGGCGGTGTCGAGCTCGTCTCCTCCCACTCGTATCGATCGGGAGACAACGATCCCGCCCAGGGAGATGACCGCCACTTCGGTCGTGCCGCCACCGATGTCTACGACCATGGATCCCGAAGGCTCACCTATGGGCAGACCCGAGCCGATGGCGGCTGCCATCGGCTCTTCGATGGTGTAGGCCCGTCGGGCGCCGGCGTGGTACGCGGCCTCTTCGACTGCGCGTCGTTCCACGGGGGTGATCCCGGAAGGCACGCACACCACGATCCGGGGTCGGGCCCACTTGCGCCGATGGACCTTCTGGATGAAGTAGCGCAGCATCTTCTCGGTTATGTCGAAGTCGGCGATCACACCATCGCGGAGTGGGCGAATGGCGGTGATGTTGGCCGGTGTCCGGCCGATCATCCGCTTGGCCTCCATCCCGACGGCCAACGCCTTGTTGTTGTGAGAGTTGATCGCCACCACCGAGGGCTCGTTGAGCACGATGCCCTGCCCACGCACATACACGAGTGTGTTGGCGGTGCCAAGGTCGATGGCCATGTCCTGGCCGGCGAATGAAAGAAGGGTTTCAGCCATAAAAGGGGTCGACTCCCGGGCGGATTGCGTGGATTCTAGGTGGCTGCATGATCTTCTGCGATTGCAGGGCGGAAGCGAGTGTGCGAGTTGGGGTGGATCAGACCGAAACCTGCCGACGCTCGGCCTATCCGAAGAAGATCTCCAGCTCGCGGACGGCGCTTTCGGGGCCATCCGAGCCGTGGACGATGTTCTCTGTCACCATGAGCCCATAGTCGCCACGAATGGTGCCCGGCGACGCCACCTTGGGGTCGGTGGCGCCCATCAGATCGCGACAAACTGAGATGGCACCGTCGCCGGACCACTCCATGGCCACCACCGGCCCCGAGACGATGAACTCGAGCAGGTCGGGGAAGAAGGGCTTGTCGACATGCTCGGCGTAGTGGGTGCGGGCCAGCTCCTCGGTGATGGTCAGCCCACGGATCTTCTCCAATGTGAGACCCTTCCTCTCCAACCGGGAGATGACCTCCCCGACGAGGCCCCTGGAGACGCCGTCCGGCTTGACCATGATGAATGTGTGCTCGACTGCCATACGGCTGCAACGCTATCGGCGGGCTGCGAAATGGGCCAAGTCAGGTGAGCAGGTCGCGCACCTTTCCCACCAGATAGAGCGAGCCGGTGACGATCAAGGCGCCTTCGGGCCCCGCCTCCGCCCGAGCCATGTCCAGCCCCTGCTCGACACTGTCCGACGACATGACCGGGATGTCGGTGACCACCTTGGCCACCCTCTCCGCCAGGACGTCCGCGCTCATCGCTCGCTTCTCATCCACTGCCGTGGTGACAACTCCTCTGATCACGGGTGAGAGATCTTCCATCATCAGCTCGACGTTCTTGTCACCCATCACACCCAATAAGAGATGCCACCTGGTCGTTGGATACTCCTCTCGCAGTGAGTCCACCAAAGTCGCCACTCCGTCGGCATTGTGGGCGCCGTCCACCATGACAAATGGCGACGACCCCAAAGCCTCCATCCGCCCGGGAGCCGTCGCCACAGCCGTGCCATCCCGGATGGCTTCGACATCGAGCTTCCGACCGACCATGGCTTCCGCCGATGCGATTGCCACCGCCAGATTGTCGAGTTGATACCTGCCATGCAGCGGGAGGAATATGTCTTCGTAGGTGTCCTCGGCTCCCCTCACGGTGACGAGCCAGCCCCCGACGCCCCGTTCGTATTCCCCGATCCCGTAGTCGACATCGAAGCGTCGATGCTGGATCCCAAGTCTCCGGGCGGTGCGGATCGCCTCCTCCATCGCCGCGTCGGGTAGTAGACCGGTGACGAGGATCGTCCCCGGGCTGGCGATCGCCAGCTTCTCGGCAGCGATCCCGGCGATGTCCTCGCCGAGGTACTCGGTGTGGTCCTGACCAATGGACGTGACCACGCATACGTCGGCATCGACGACATTGGTCGCATCGAGCCTTCCCCCGAGACCGACTTCGAGCACCACGGAGTTGACTGCCTGGTCCGCAAAGAAGGCAAAGGCTGCCGCCGTCGTCAGCTCGAAGTATGTGTTGGGAACGCCGCCGGCGTCCTCGCGGAGGTCAGCAAACGCCGCGACGTCGGAGATGGCCAAAGCGAACTCCTCGCTGGTGGAGTAGCGGCCGTTGACTGCGAGCCGCTCCTCGATTCGCTGCAGATGCGGAGAGGTGTAGGTGCCGGTCGTCAAGCCGTGTGCAACGAGGACGAGTGTGGCCAACCGGGCGGTCGAGGTCTTGCCGTTGGTCCCGGCCACGTGGATGACCGGATAGCCCTTGTCGGGCCTCCCCATGAGATGGAGCAGCTCTCGCATGCGCTCGAGACCAGGCTCACCACCTAGCCCGATATGTCTGTTGACGTAGGAGATCGCCTGGTCGTAGTTCATCAGAAAGCCCCGGGAGGTTAATCCCGGGGCTTTCACCCCCACACCAGCGTGATCAGCTCAGTCTTCTGCTCTCCGAGCGGACAGCAGAACCAGCGACCCAAGGAGGGCAAGCGCTGATGCAACGATGGCGAGTTCTCCCGTTTCGAGCCCGGTGAAGGGAAGAACTTCCTTACCAAGGACCTCGTCCTCGACCGTGCTCGAGGTCGTGGGTGCCGAGGTCAGAGTGGTTTCCAGGATCTCGACCGTCGTGGTGGTCTCCCCGACCGTCGTAGTGGTCTCCTCGGGGAGCGTTGTGGTCTCCTCGGGGACCGTTGTGGTCTCTTCGGGAACCGTCGTCGACGTTGTCGTGGGCGGCGGCTCAGGTGCGTAACACACGATGATGTGGCTATAGCCAGGTGCTTGCTGACCCAACGATGGGTAGCTGTGCCCGGCCACCGGGTCGTAGTACACGTAGTTGGTTGTGGCTTGCTTCACATCAAGCAACACCCAAACCTGACCACTCGGGGGGCTCGGCATGACAAATGCCTCGTCGGCCGCTTGGTCTATCTTCTCGCAGGTGGCATCTGTGATACCCCTGACGTCCTCCAGATAGTCCACCCAATAGGGCGCGTCGTTGCTCCCAGCCTCCTGTTCGAAAATGTCATCGGGTGGTTCGTGGTTCGCCTCCGCCGTGCCCGCCAGCAAGAACAACATCGAAGCAACAAGTGCTGCGGCGGTTAAAAGTGCTAATAGCGTCCGACCGCCTCGGACTATCCCAGCCTCCATTTTTCCTTCCTATCCCTTCATTCTCGGGACAGGCCGGTCTCACCATTGGCTCAGCCAGACTGAGGTGACCGTTTTACGAGTCTGGCTTCAATGCCTCCCTTTTTCCCCATTTACCATTTGACCACGCTAGGTGGTCAGCAATCACTCAGTGTTGTCGATAGACGCCCACATGTCAATCGATTTCCAACACCGGTGAAGGTACACGGAAATGTGCCCGGCCGCGCCGTTATGCAGTGGGTCAGATGACCCAATTCGCATTCAGGCGGTGCGCTCGTGGGGCTCGGTCACCCGCTCGTTGGGGACAAGTGTCGGGTTGACCTTCTTCTCGACCACATCGCGATCGATCATCACCCGCTCTATGTCGTCACGACCTGGAAGGTCATACATCGTGTT
This sequence comes from Acidimicrobiia bacterium, assembly GCA_036396635.1. Classification (GTDB taxonomy): domain Bacteria; phylum Actinomycetota; class Acidimicrobiia; order Spongiisociales; family ZC4RG35; genus JANQRA01. Next base: position 3,459 of record DASWKM010000050.1, on the reverse strand, counting down.
GAGGAGGACCTCCTCCAAGATGGCCCGCAACCCGCGTGCGCCCGTGGAGCGCCTGAGCGCCTGCTCCGAGATCGCCTCGAGGGAATCCGGTGTGAACACCAGCTCGACGTCGTCCATCTCGAACATCCGTGCGTACTGCTTGATGAGGGCGTTCTTGGGCTCGGTGAGGATGCGGACCAGAGCTTCCTTGTCGAGGTCCTCCACCGTGGCGGTCACCGGCAGACGGCCGATGAACTCGGGAATGAGACCGTACTTCATCAGGTCCTCGGGCAGCACCTCGGGTATGAGGTGGTTGGGGCGACCCGCCTCTCGGGTGCGCAGCTCGGCGCCGAAGCCCACTCCCCTCTTCCCGATCCGGTTGGCGATGATGTCCTCGAGACCACCAAATGCCCCACCACAGATGAAGAGGATGTTGGTGGTGTCGAGCTGGATGAACTCTTGATGGGGGTGCTTGCGCCCACCCTGGGGCGGCACCGAGGCGACCGTGCCCTCCAGGATCTTCAGCAAAGCCTGCTGGACACCCTCCCCTGACACGTCCCGGGTGATCGACGGGTTCTCCGCCTTTCGTGAGACTTTGTCGATCTCATCGATGTAGATGATCCCCTGCTGGGCCCGGTTGACGTCGTAGTCCGCCGCCTGGAGCAGCTTGAGGAGGATGTTCTCGACGTCTTCTCCGACATATCCGGCCTCGGTGAGACTGGTGGCGTCGGCGATGGCGAACGGGACATTCAGCTGACGTGCCAGGGTCTGGGCGAGAAGAGTCTTGCCGACACCGGTGGGACCGATGAGCACGATGTTCGACTTCTGCAGCTCGACGTCACGTTGGATGTCCCCGGTCCGGATCCGCTTGTAGTGGTTGTAGACGGCAACCGAGAGTTTCTTTTTGGCCTCGTCTTGGCCAACGACGTAGTCGTCGAGATAGGCCTTGATCTCCGATGGCTTGGGAAGCTCGGTGAAAGAGATCTCCTCCGTGGTAGAGAACTCCTCCTCGATGATCTCATTGCAGAGATCGATGCACTCGTCGCAGATGTAGACGCCGGGACCAGCGATGAGCTTCTTGACCTGCTTCTGGGACTTGCCACAGAAGCTGCACTTGAGCAGCTCTCCGCCCTCACCGAGTCTTGCCATTCGAGAACTTATCCCTTCGTCAGTCGGACGCAGAGGCTACTGCGGCAAGCTCTCGACGGGTGAGAATTCCGTCGATTACTCCATACTCCTTGGCCTCCTCGGCGATCATCCAGTAGTCGCGCTCGGTGTCCTGGGAGATCTTCTCCAGACTCTGACCGCTGTGATCGGCGAGGATCTGGTTGAGCTGCTCTCTCATCTGGACGATCAGTCTCGCCTGGATCTCGATGTCCGAAGCCTGGCCCTGGACACCGCCATGGGGCTGATGGAGCATCACGCGAGCGTGAGGCAGGGCAAAGCGCTTGCCCTTGGCGCCACCTGCGAGAATGACAGCCGCGGCAGAGGCGGCCATACCCATGCACACCGTGTTCACCTCGGGTCTGATGTACTGCATGGTGTCGTAGATCGCGAAAAGTGACGTGATCGAGCCACCCGGCGAGTTGATGTACAAGAAGATGTCCTTGTCCGGCTCATCCGACTCGAGGTGGAGCAACTGAGCCATGATGAGGTTGGCGATCGTGTCATCGATGGGAGTCCCCAGGAAGATGATGCGGTCCTTGAGCAGCCGGCTGTAGATGTCGAAGTAGCGCTCACCCCTGCTCGTCTGCTCGAAGACGGTGGGGATCACATAATTGTCGGCTCTCATTCCTCTTCCTCCTCGGCCATCACGACATACTCATCATCGATGATCTCGGCCTCGACTTCATTGACGTTCAAACTCAGGTCGACCGGGTTGCCGTCCTCGTCAACCGGGTTGGTGTTAGACAAGATGGCGTCCAGCGCTCTGTTTCTGAGAATATCACTGGCCACGGCCAACTCTTGACCGCTCTCCCGGATCGCTCGCAGATAGGCCACGGGGTCTTCGGAGTGAGCCGCCAACGACTGAAGCGCAGCGGACAGCTCCTCGGGCTCGATCTTGAGGTTCTCCGCCTCGATGACGGCCTCGAGGACGAGACGGTTCCGGAGCGACAAATCGGCCTGTGAACGCAGGTCGGCCACAAAGGTCGCCTGACTGATCCCCGAGGTCTCGAGGTAATCGTCCAGGGTGAGCTCCGCTTCTTCGAGACGATGCAACAAGTTGTGAAGGTGTCGGTCCATTTCGGAAAGGATCAGACCCTCGGGCAGGTCGACATCGATCTGGTCACGGAGCGTGCTCATCGCCTTCTCCGAGTACTCGCGGGAGACGGCCCGGAGCTTGATGTGGGCGAGACGCAGCGAAAGAGCCGCGGTCAGTTCGTCGACCGTGTCGAACTCGGTGTTCTCGTCTACCCATTCGTCGGTCAGCTCGGGAAGGATTCGCTCCTTGACCTCGTGGACGGTGACGGTGAACACCACCTCCTCACCGGCGCGCTCCCCGAATCCGTCGGGCAACCTACCTGTGAACGAGACCCGGTCACCCGCCTCCGCTCCCTTGATCTCGTCATCCATGCCCTCGATCAGCAGACCAGACCCGACCTCATAGAGGATGTCCGCGGCCTTGGCCTCCTCGACATCCTGCCCGTCCTTGGAAGCTTCGAGATCGATCGAGACGAAGTCCCCCAACCGGGCAGAGCGCTCCACCTCCTCGACCGTGGAGAATTGCTCGAGCATCCTCCTCGTCTGCTCGGCGAGCTCCTCGTCCGTGACGGCCGGACTGGACACCTCGACCTTGCGGTCCTTGTACTTGGGGAGCTGGATGGTGGGCCAGAGTGTCACCTTGACCTCCACCTCCACTCCCCCGTCGACGTCGTCGATCGACTCGAGCTCGGGGTTGATGGCGGGCGTGATCTCCTCGGCGTCGAGCACCTCGTTCAACACCGGGTTGAGCAGATCATCGATGGCTTCCTGACGGACCCGATCGGCGCCAACAGTGGCCTCCACGATCGGTAGAGGGGCCTTGCCCGGGCGGAACCCATGGATCTTGACCTCGCTGGCCAGCTTGCGGGCAGCCCCCTTCTTGGCCTCGTTAATCTGATCGTCGGTGAGCTGGAAGCGCACGCGGCGCTCGAAGGCGCCGGTTTCGGTGACGGTGGTGGGCATGTGTTCCTGTGGATAGTCGTGTTATCCGGCACCGGGTACCGAATACGGGCCGCCCGGCATTGCCGGGCGGCCCCTGTGGGGTGACCGACGGGACTTGAACCCGCGACTTCCTGGACCACAACCAGGCGCTCTACCAGGCTGAGCTACGGCCACCATGTGGCGAATGGGTCTCCAGCGCCCCCGGGAGGACTCGAACCCCCAACCTGCGGATTAGAAGTCCGCTGCTCTATCCAATTGAGCTACAGGGGCCAGGGGACGGATTGACCCCGAAGGGCGACCCATTCGAGCGGGTGAAGGGAATCGAACCCTCACCAC
>DASWKM010000049.1:0-3488 GCA_036396635.1 Acidimicrobiia bacterium | reverse complement strand
GTTGGGCCCGTCCGCTGAAACGAGTGCGCTCCATCAGGACCAGATACACCAGAGCGAGGATGAGCAAGACACCGGCATGACCGTGCCCGGCGCGGAAGAATTGCTCCTGGAATGGGGTGAGGCTTTCGTTGCTGGTGAGGGAGCCGAGCAGTGACCACCCCCCGAGCTCAACGGTGACGATGGCGAACAGGACGATGGCGGTGAGACGAGTTGTGGGGCTCATGATTCTCCTTTCAGGTGTCACAGCTCAGACTGACTCGATGATGTCACATTCCGAAAGGCCAGGATCACGGGTCGGGACGTGATGTCGGGAGCGTCGGTCCGGAGTGGCTGAGGTGCGACCGGCGGATGATGCGTACTCCCCAACCTCGCTTCGGGGTGCAAGTCCCAGAACGTCACGGCTTCATCCACTCTTCAACCTTTCGTCTCGTCACACCCTGTGCACTGAGAATCGTGAATCCGGGGGAGCGCTCGGTGCGCAGGATCCCGAGGAGGATGTGCTCGGTGGCGATGTGGCGATCACCGGCACGCAAAGCCTCCCGTAGCGACAGCTCGAGCACCTTCTTCGAGGCCGCCGAGAAGGGGATGTGCCCTTTGGCTGCCCCGGTGGAGCCGTGATCGATCGCTGCGGTGGCGTGTGCTCGGATCTCATCGAGTGATGCTCCCAGCCCAACGATTGCGGCGGTGGCGGCACTCTCGGGGTCATCTGTCAGGCTCATGACGAGATGCTCGGTGCCGACATGGCTGCTCCCCGCTTGGCGGGCATGCCGCTCTGCCCTCTTCACCACCTCGCGCGCCTCATCAGCGAAACGGGTGAGGAAGAAGCCCTGTCGTCGGCCTTTCTTGGCTCGATGTGCGACGAAGCGTTTCTGAACCGCTTGTCTGCTGACACCCATGACCTCCCCGATGTCGGCCCATGAGGCACCCTCATCTCGGGCACGGTCGACGTAGTGCCCGACCAGCTCGTCGGCGAGCTCATCGAGACGCCCGGCGAGCATCACCGACTCAACGAGCCTCTCGATCGGTCCGGCGTGTGGGTCTTTGCCATCGACGATGCTTATCAATTCTTCGAGCTGTAGTTCTCGTGGCTCCATAACTGTCAACACTACGTTGACATTGGGGAATGTCAACAGGCGGTTGACAGTATCTTGGACAGTGGGTGCTACCGACTCCGTCAGGCGACCACGATTCGGCGGATCGTGAGGCTCAGGTCGTCTGGGCGACGGTCTCGGATGGCTGAGGAGGTAGCCCCCGCGCGCTCGGGGAAAGAGCTCCAAACCACACTCCGATCATGACCAGGACCGTTCCGGTCACACCCTGAAGCGTCAATGGCTCGTCGGCGAGCAATGCCTCCAGGAGCATGGTCACCACCGGGAACAGAACGAAGGAATACGAGGTCGCCGAGACGGTCCACATACGCACGACCAGCAAGAACAGGACGAAGAGCCCCACCGAGCCGAAGGTGACCAGATATGCCACCGACCAGATTGCCTCGGCTTGCCGCGGGAGAACCCATTGCTCGGACACCAACGCCGACAACCCCAACAGGAACACCGCACCGATGGTCATCCCCACCGCATTGGTCATCGCAGGGTGATAGCCGGACACCTTCTTGCTCACGATCACTCCCTCGCCAACGGTCAACGCCGCCAGCAGCATCGCCACGAGACCGGCGATCGGCAGGGTGACGTCCTGTGGTCTCACGGTCATCAAGAGGATCCCGCCCAGCGACAGCAGCGAGCCGAGAATCGCCCGGCGCCTGAGCGGCTCGAGCCCGTGGAGCGCCGCCAACAGGAGGGTGACCAGGGGGACCACCGCCAGCACGACGGCGCCGAACCCTGCGGTGACTCGCACGAGGGCCCAATAGAGCAAGGCATACGAGAGTGCGAAGTTCAATGCGCCGTAAGTCAGTGTGAGTACGAGCTGTCGGCCGCGGGGCCATCGAAGCCTCAGCGCCAGGGCTATGGCTACGAACAGGCTGGCGGCGAGTGTGAAACGCAAGCCTGCCCCCCAGAACGGATCGAGCTCACGGTTGCTGAAACGCACCGCGATGAAATTCCCTCCACCGAGAATGACCGCTGCCACGAACGCGGACAAGGTGAGGGCGCTCGGACCTCCAGACTGGTCTGGAGTGGCTTTATCCATGCAAATCGGTCATGGGAAGTGGTCTGTTGGGACGGGCGATCCCGCCGATAGGTCGGTGAGGCTACCCGGGGAATCGGCCCGATGGCGCCCAATGCGATGCCTACTGGCTTCTCAATCGCCCAGTGGCGACCGAAGCGGCGACCGCCGAAGTTTCGCCTGGCCGACGAAGGTCACAGGCGATGAGCTATCGGCGGTGACGGAGCGTCTTCCACAGGCCGATGGCTGCGAGCAGTGCGGTGATACCGACTTTGGTGAAATCGATGATCGGGAGGACCTCGCTACCCCCGGGACCGACCCGGATCACCGCAACAGGCCGCCCCTGCGAGCCTCCGCCAAACCCGCCGCCACCGCCCGCACCATCACCGCCCTTGGGGTCGCCACCCTGCCCGACCCCGAAACCAAACCCACCTCCCCTTTCCCAGGCGGCGGCGCTGATCACCAGGTCGTCGCCAATCACATGAGGCTCGGAGAAGACGGTGGCAGGTGAGGCGGGGCCGATGAGCTCGGCGATGGCCTGCCGGATCTGCTCTCCGGCCCGTTCGAGTGCCTGGTCGATGTCGAGCTCTTGGTTTCTTGTGTTCGTCATCTTGCCGACCTCCTGATCAACGCTGTCACGAGGAAAATGGTGAGCACGATCAGTTGCGCCCACGCCGTATGGTCATGAATGCGTCGCCGGGCACTTCCGTCCTCCACCCAGCAAGGTTGCCGGTAGCAAAATGCGACGCCCCATTTGCGGCCGGCCATGACAACCCACCAGGTCTGAGCAGCCAAACGGATGGTCATGCCCGATGTGGTCATGCGCTCGACTACCTGTGGCGATCGACCCGCTCGAATCATGTGCCAACCATACTCAGCCAAGTTGAGCGTCACTGTGGTGGAGTCAGGATCGGAGTATCGTCGTGCTCGAGAGGTGGTGTGTGACGCTGACGATCGATGGCTTGCTGACGCTCGCTCGCGCACAACTGGAACGGGTGGCCCCTGAGGACCTGGGTGATGAGCAGCAGCGGGGAGCACTCGTCATCGACATTCGGCCGGAGGATCAACGTCGGCGCGACGGTCCGCTCCCGGGTGCTCTGGTCATAGATCGCAACGTGTTGGAGTGGAGGCTGGCGCCGTCGAGCCTGCATCGCGTCCCGGAGTCGACTGAGGATCGACGGGTGATCTTGGTGTGTAACGAGGGGTTCAGCTCGAGCCTGGCGGCTGCCACGCTTCACATGGTGGGCGTGACCGGCGCCACCGACTTGATCGGTGGCTTCCAGGCGTGGGCGACGATCCGGGCACAGGTGGAGAGCGCCGAAAGCTAGCGGTAGCGGTGCCGAGCCCCACGTGGCTCCGGCCCCTAC
>DASWKM010000048.1:0-7294 GCA_036396635.1 Acidimicrobiia bacterium | reverse complement strand
CAGAGGTGTCGATACCCGTCGAGGAAAGTCGACAGTTGCTCTGGCTCGGCGAGATCGTCCTCGGTGATGCCCCGGGTGTTCACCAGGGCGACCGCCAGCTCGACCGGCTGGGTGGTGTAATGAGAAAAATCCATTTGACTTATTACCGCCTACTGGGTAGTGTAATGAGTGTAAGCGGTAACGGTTCTTACTGCAACCCAAGTCTTGAGAATAGGAAGGAACAAGAGATGTTGGACGTAGCCCTCGCGATCCTACAGGATCGTCGCTCGCAGGCAGACCGGATCCGTGCGGCCTCCAGGGTCCACAAAGAGCGCACCATCACCCTCGGTCGCTACCGGCTGACTCTGTCCACGAATGACCGACAGGACTCGGCCTGAGACTTCGGGGACGGCCGGTAGGCTTCCTCCTCCATGCCTGCCGGCCAACCCGATCCGTCTGAGACGTATGTCGACCGGATCATCCGCGAGGCCATGGAGGCCGGTGACTTCGATGATCTCCCCGGAGAGGGGAAACCCATACCAGGGGCAGGAACGGCGCGTGACGACCTCTGGTGGGTGAGGGAGTGGATCAAGCGGAATCAGCCCGGCGATGACGATCACCCGTCGACCAGCTCTGAGTAGATCAGGCTGTTCTCCGCGTTGAAGCAGACGAAGAGTATGTCGTCCAATGCGTCTGGCATGGACGCGTTCCATTTACGAACGGAGCCGACAGCAGTGGCCGCGGCGAGCCATTTCGGAAAGCCATACACCCCGGTGGCGATGTTGGGGAACGCAATGGACCTGGCGCCCACCCCGGTGGCGAGGTCGAGACTCACGCGGTAGCAACTGGCCAACAGCGCGTGTGCCGTCTGAACGTCGTACCGACCCCAGATCGGCCCGACCGTGTGGATGACCCCGATCGCGGGAAGATCCCCCGCCCGGGTCATCATGGCCTCACCCGGCGGGAGCCGGCCGTTGGCTCTCACCCACGCCGCGCACTCCTCGAGGATGGACGGGCCGCCTACCCGGTGGAAGGCGCCATCGACACCCCCACCACCCACCAAACGGCTGTTGGCGGCGTTGACCATGATGTCGACGTTGACCGACGTGATGTCGCCTTCAATGAGTCTGATCCGGCTCATGACGAGCCCGAGACCCTATCGCGCCCAGGCTCCCGGCCGATCTAACGGTGTGTTGCTGAGTTGAGAGCGCCGTGTCTACGGGCCCCTTGGCGGGGTTGAGATGAGAGTGCAAATCGCGTCGGATAACGCCACGATCCGCACGCTGGACGACGTGGGGGTGGTTGATTGCGGCTCGCGGGAAGTAAGTGTTCAACATGTAGCGACATACCACTAGCCACCCTGGCGATCCGAGGATGGGGATCCCCGTTGGAATTGTCTCCGCTCGGCTCTGCCTGGCGAGCCACCCAGAGCGCGGATGCTCACGTGACCACATGACTCACACACGGCGCGTTCGATGCCGGTGGCACGCAGGGTGGCTCGACGTGGGTGCGCACAGAGTATCGGTGACGGTCTGCCCCATCTGGTGAACATTCTGTATGCCTCGCTCTGCGTGATGCCTGGACGAGACTCTCGCAGACCCGAGCGCCGGCTCCATGAGCCGGGAGGCTCAATCGAGAAGGTGCATCGGGTCTGGGAGGAGTCGATCGAGGAAAAAGTCACAGAAAGGGCGCGAACCCTATACAAGAGGCCTGGTGACGAGCTAACTTGTCGGCAGGGATTTTCCTGTTGGGAGGCAGGTTGAGACAGAGGCGGATCGGAGGCTGTCACCACAGCCGAACCTTGACAACGGTCACAGCTGGTCTGGCGCGCACGGTCTGTGAGTCATGCGGGAGGGTCAGCGTTCGATACGTCGAGCGGGCCGTCCAGCTCTACGCGTCCCATGCACAGAGTGATCAGGTCGTCGATGATCGGGTCGAGACGGATCAACGCGACCGCAAGTGTTGCCTGTGCAGCCAGAGAGCCGAGTTCAAAACCCCGGAAGGCGTCGTGTGCAGCGAGCATGCGTGGCAGGCGGCAGCCAAGTCGAGCTGGGGCGGCGGCGTCGACCCATGGGTGCCCATCCCTCTCGACATCTCGATTCGATAGGGCCTCCACCGCCACGTGGCTTTGCGTGACCGGGCGGTGGCGGGCGTACCTCAGGCGAAGGTGAGCCAGCCCGCCAGCAGCGCGCCCAGGAATGTGATCGGGGCAAAGAGGAGTCTCTCCCAGCGGGACCCCCAGCCGATGTGGTGGATCGTGATCACACCGAGGAAGGCCGTCACGACGAATGTGGCCGACATCGACCAGCGGTCGGGGATCGTCAGGATGTCGATCAGGCCTGTCTCGCCGGCCAGGATCACGACCGAAGCCACGACCATGACTGCGTACAACAGCGAGCGGACCCTGAGGACCGGATCGAGACGTCTTGGTTGGTGACCAGACCAGACCAGGTCTCCGCTGCGCGAGCCGGCTGCCATGACGACCTGCACAAGCGCTACCCACAGGAGGAGTGCCCCGCTTATCAGGGCCGAGGCTTCGATGTCGATGGCTTCGACGAAGGTGTCGATGGCTTCGACGAGAGCCGAGATGTCCATGCGGCGCCCAAGTTAACGCGATGTCACGTCACGTCCAATGAGTAAGCGACACACCACTAGCGTTTCCCCCATGAGACAGATCCACCACTGGATCGACGGCTCCCCGGTCGCCGGGGTCTCGACCAGGACCGGGCCAGTATTCAACCCCGCTACCGGCAGGCAGACCGGTGAGGTCGCGTTCGCGTCGGCCGAGGACGTGGATCGTGCGGTCCAGGCGGCCCACCGCGCCTTCGAGTCATGGCGATTCTCCTCGCTGACCCAACGTCAGAACATCATGTTTGCCTTTCGCGAGATCGTGGCCGCCAGGCGAGGGGAGATCGCCGAGACGTTGACGTCCGAGCACGGAAAGACGATCGACGATGCGCTCGGCGAGGTGCAGCGGGGCCTCGAGGTGATCGAATTCGCCTGCAACATCGCTCACTTGCTCAAGGGTGACTACTCGGAGCAAGTCTCGACGGGCGTCGACACCTACACCATCAGACAGCCGCTGGGTGTTGTCGTGGGCATCACCCCATTCAACTTCCCCGCCATGGTCCCCATGTGGATGTACCCGATCGCCATTGCCTGCGGAAACACATTCGTGCTCAAGCCGTCGGAGAAGGACCCATCCACCTCGCAGCTCGCCGGTGGGATGCTGGCCGAAGCCGGGCTTCCGGATGGGGTCTTCAACATCGTCCATGGCGACAAAGAGGCCGTGGATGCGTTGATCACCCACCCCGACGTCGCCGCGGTGTCGTTTGTCGGGTCGACTCCCATAGCCCGGCACATCTACGAGACGGGAACCCAGCATGGCAAACGCGTTCAGGCCCTGGGTGGGGCCAAGAACCACATGATCGTCCTTCCCGATGCCGACATGGACCTGGCCGCCGACGCCGCGGTCAGCGCCGGGTACGGCTCGGCGGGTGAGCGGTGCATGGCCATCTCCGCCGTTGTCGCCGTCGGCGACGCCGGGGATAATCTGGTGGAGGGCGTCGAGGCCCGCATCGAGAAGCTGAACGTCGGGCCGGGTGACCAGCCAGGTGTCGAGATGGGCCCTCTCGTCACCAGACAGCACCTCGAAAGGGTGCGGGGCTATGTCGACGCCGGTGAGAAAGAAGGTGCCTTGTTGATCGCCGATGGGCGTGACTTCGTGGTCGACGGCTATGAGGACGGCTTTTTCCTCGGCCCGACCCTGTTCGACAATGTCACTCCTTCGATGTCGATCTACACCGATGAGATCTTCGGGCCGGTGCTCTCGACAGTTCGCATGGAGCATTACGAGGATGCGATCAGGTTGATCAACGACAATCCTTACGGGAACGGGACCGCGGTCTTCACGAATGACGGAGGGGCCGCCCGCAAGTTCCAACAGGAGATCCAGGTCGGGATGGTGGGGATAAACGTGTCCATCCCCGTTCCGCTGTCGTTCTACAGCTTTGGCGGCTGGAAGGACTCCATATTCGGCTCACACGCCATCTACGGGCCGGAGGGCGTCCATTTCTACACACGCCAAAAGGTGGTCATCTCTCGGTGGGCCGACCCGATTCATCGAGGCGTCGACCTCGGGTTCCCCACCCACGGCTGACGGCGCGGATCGACCATCCGCTCTCCATCGGAGTCGGCTTCCGGGCATGCGGGCGGCCCAGCCCCGCTGAGTAGGCTTGTGGGCCTTGACGTCGAAAGGTCTCCAAATGCGCAGGCTCACTCCGCTTGCCGTGATCGCGCTGTTGTTCGCGACGCTCCCCAGCCCGGCTCTGGCCACCAAGCCGGAGGCGGTCCGTTTCGCCACGTTCAACGCCAGCCTCAATCGGTTCAATGAGGGCGATCTGGTAGCCGACCTGTCCACACCCGGCAATGTGCAGGCGCAGGTGATCGCCGAGATCATCCAGCGTGCCGCCCCGGATGTGATCCTGATCAACGAGTTCGACTTCGACCCGGTTGCCGCCGACCTGTTCAGGAGCAACTACCTGGAGGTGAGTCAGAACGGTGCCGAGCCGGTCTTCTACGCCTACTCGTTCATCGCGCCCTCCAACACAGGTGTCCCCTCTGGTCTCGACCTGGACAACAGCGGCGGAGTAGGTGGACCCGGCGACGCGTTCGGGTTCGGCTTCTTCCCGGGCCAGTTCGGGATGGTCGTCTACTCCAAATACCCCATCGTCGGCTCACGGACCTTCCAGACATTCCTGTGGAAGGACATGCCCGGCGCTCTCCTGCCCGTGGACCCCTCGTCTGGCGACAGCTACTACACCGATGACGAGCTCGACGTGTTCCGCCTCAGCTCGAAGAGCCATTGGGACCTCGAGATCCAGATCGGTCGCAGCCAGGTCCATTTCCTGGTGAGTCATCCCACCCCACCTGTGTTCGACGGGCCCGAGGATCGGAACGGCACGCGCAACAACGACGAGATCCGGTTCTGGTCGGACTATGTGATGCCATCACGGAGCGGGTATATCTACGACGACGACGGTGTCTCCGGCGGGATCGAGCCAGGTGAGCCGTTTGTCATCGCCGGAGACCAGAACTCCGATCCGCTCGATGGCGACTCGATCCCCGGCTCGATCGACCAGGTGCTGGACAATCCCCGTGTGAGTGCAGCTTTCACGCCGACTTCGACCGGGGGGGTGTGGGCTGCGACGCAGGGTGGCGCCAACGTCACCCATCTCAGCGACCCGGCGGCCGACACGGCGGACTTCGCCGATACGGCACCAGGCAATCTGAGGGCCGACTACGTGCTGCCCTCGAGACAGCTCATGGTGATCGATGGCGCCGTCTTCTGGCCGGCGGAGGGCGAGGCCTTCTTCAACCTCACCGGGGTCTTCCCGTTCCCGAGCTCAGACCACCGTCTGGTGTGGATCGACCTGTTGGTTCCTGGCCGATGACGGATTCGAGTAGGTTTCGACTCTCCTCGATGAAAGAGAGATGTCATGGAACAGGAGAAGGACGTCACCCTCTCGATCCATCTGATGGAGGATGAGACCGAGACGGTGGCCACGGCTGTCCTGGATCTCCGCGGCGATCACTTCGAGGCGAAGGGTCGGTCCCGTCGCAACCCCGTCGATCCGTCGAAACCAGTGATCGGGGAGGAGCTGGCGATTGCCCGCGCCCTGAGGGCGCTGGAGAGCGATATCACAACGGCGGCCCAGGACAAGATCGAACGCTTCCTCGTTCACACGGACTGAGACGCGCCGACAGCGGGCTCACCCGGCGAGTTGCCTCCGCTGCCGGGGTCGACCTGCGTAACCTCGCTCGCCGATGGAGGATGTGATCGCCGGGAGCCAGGGTCGTTGGGAGCAGCTGGCCCCGCGCACCCGACGAGTGATCTCGGTGGTGGGAGTGATACTGACCCTGGTCGCCATGTGGGAGTTGTACAAGCTCGTTTGGGGCGCCCTCGGGTGGATCCGCCCAATTCGCCCCGACGACGTGGTGATGCCACACACCTGGGACATGGTCATCGAGTTGTTCCGACCGGTGCGGCGAGGTGGCGGCCTGTTGATCGTGAACCTGGCCGGCCGATCGTTGTGGACTCTCCGCGAGGCCATCCTCGGATTCTTCGTCGGGGGCCTGATCGGGTTCTGGCTCGGGGTCTGGTTTGTGAGGTCCCGGCTGGCCGAGCGGGCGTTGATGCCCTACGTGGTGGCCAGCCAGACCGTTCCGTTTCTCGCCATCGCCCCGATGGTCGTCGTCTGGGGTGGTGGTCTGGGCATCCCCCAGTGGACCTCGGTGTCGGTCATCGCCGCCTACCTGACATTCTTCCCCGTCGCCATCAACACTCTCCGGGGTCTTCGGTCGCCCGACCCCAACAGTCTCGAGCTGATGCGCTCATACGCCGCCGAGCCGAGGGATGTCCTGTGGAAGCTCCTCGTCCCCTCCGCTATGCCGTACATCTTCACCGCTCTCAAGGTGTCGGCGACCGCCAGCATCGTCGGCGCCCTCGTGGGTGAGCTGCCGGCCGGGTTCCAGAGTGGTCTCGGCCGGGCGCTGCTGACCTTCTCCCAGCAGTTCGCGGTGCAGTCGAAGAAGCTGTACGGCACTGTGATCGTTTGCGCACTGGTCGGGATGCTCTTCGTTTGGGCGGTGACCCGGGTGGAAAGACGATTGATTCCGCAGCGGGCGGCGCTGGAAGAGGAGGACGCCACGGCTGCGAGGGCTGCGGCATGACGGACCTGGTTGTAGACGCAGGGGGTGTCGGCAAGACCTTTGGCAAGGGTGAGGATCGCATCGAGGCGCTTCGTGGTATATCGCTCCACGTGAGCCAGGGGGAGTTCGTTTCCTTGATCGGTCCCTCCGGCTGTGGCAAGAGCACCCTGCTTCGCCTCATCGCCGACCTCACGGCGCCAACGAGCGGCGAGCTGCGCATCAACGGGAAGCCGCCCGCTCGGGCTCGGACCGATCGTGACTATGGGATCGTGTTTCAGAAGTCGACGCTGCTCGACTGGCGCACGGTGTCGAAGAACATCGAGCTGCCGCTGGAGGTCATGGGCATCGATGGTCGGCCCGACGTTGCGGCCAGGATGCTCGACCTCGTTCAGCTGGCCGACTTCGCCGACCACCACCCGTGGCAGTTGTCAGGAGGAATGCAGCAAAGGGTGGCTATCGCCCGCGCCCTTGCGTTCAACCCTTCGCTTCTTCTCATGGACGAGCCGTTTGGCGCACTCGACGAGATGACCCGCGAGCTCATGCAACAGGAGGTGTTGAGGATCTGGGACGAGACCGAGACAACCGTCGTCTTCGTGACCCACTC
>DASWKM010000047.1:0-4375 GCA_036396635.1 Acidimicrobiia bacterium | reverse complement strand
GACACGTTGTGCCTTGTAGATCTCCCACTGCGAGGCGGTGATGCCACCAACCTTGTTGGAGTCGGAGTACCCGAGCATGATCTCCTGGACATCTCCACGCAGGGTGACCAGCTTGCGGTAGCTGGGGTCGTGGAGGAGGCCGTCGAGGAGCCGGCCAGATCCCCGTAGGTCGTCGATCGTCTCGACCAGCGGGACGAGGCCGATGTCGGCGATGCCGCGGTTGAGGTCGATGAGCCCCGCCTCGCGGGCCAGCACTGCGGCCTCGATCACATGTGCCGGGGACTCGGTCATCGAGATGATGTAGCTTTCGATCACCTGGCGCCCATAACGGCGGTGCGCCTCCCGGATGACGTGGAACGTGGCCATGGTCTCGGCGTTTTCGTCGGTCAGGGTGGTCGTCGGCCCGGAGAGGGGACGTGTCCCCGCCAGCTCCGAGGAGAGCGTGCGGAGCTTCTGTGAATCGCCCATGGCGGCGAGCTCGACTCCGACGTTGGAGAACAGCTCGGCGGTGGCGGCACCGTGCTTGGCCGAGTGCTGGCGGATGTCGAGCGTGGCGATGTGAAAACCCAGCATTGCGACGGTGCGTCTCACCCGGTCAACGGCACCTCTGGCGATGAGCTCGCCTCTCGCCCCGGTCAACGAGGCCGCCAGGAGGCCGAGCTCGGAGAGCAGCTCGTCGGGCTCGCTGTAGTCGACACCATCGATGTGAGGGACTCCGCTCTTTATCCGGGCGCGGGTGTTGATCAGCTTGGCATGCATGTAGGAGCATTTGAGCCGGTAGGGCGCATCAGCGGTACGGGTCTTCTCACGCTGCCAGATCTCGGGCAGCGCGGATCGGTCCGCCCGGAGGGAGTCGAGGAGTTGGTGGCTCGTCACGGTCAGCTCGCTCGACATCGAGAGCTCCTCGGACAGGGTCTCGATTGCCTCGATGAGAATGGTCAAGCCCCGGTCGTGTTGCAGGGCAAGCGCTTCCAGCGTCGTATCGGCCGTGACCCCCGGGTTGCCGTCGCGGTCACCGCCGACCCAGGTGCCGAAGCGGATGGGAGTGGGCTCGGTGCCCGGAGAGAGCCGTCGAATCTGGTGGGAGATGATCTCCGAGAGGGATGGGAGGACCTCCTCGGCGAGGGCCACCAGGTAATAGAGGGCGGATCGCGCTTCATCCACGATGGTGGGCCGCTCGGTTCTGAGCTCGTCGGTCTGCCAGATTTGATCAATCAGCTCGGCCGTCCGCCGGTCGATGAGATCGACCCGGTCCTGACTCGTCGTGTGAAGACGATCGGTGATGAGCTCGGCTATGGCACTGCGCTTGGTGAGGATGCTTCGTCGCGCCGCCTCGGTGGGATGGGCGGTGAAGACCGGTCGGACCTCGAACCGGGATATCACATCGTCGATGAGTGCCTGATCAAACTCGGAGGCGGTTATCCGGTCCACCGTCGCCCTCAGGTAACGGTCGTCACTGGCCATCTGATCGATGCGGTGAACCTGCTCCGCGACGTTGGCGAGGTAGAAATACGTGGTGAACGCCCTGACCAGGGGTATGACCTCGTTGGTGTCCAGCTTGGTGAGCAGGGTGTGTAGCTCCGCCGCCGCCTCGGCGCTGCCGCCCCGTCTCGCCGACTTCCCCAGCGACCTCACCTCCTCGACCAGATCGAGGAGGTCCTGACCATGCTGACGGACTAGGGCCTCTCCGAGCTGGTTGCCCAGCCGGCGGATGTCGGTTCGTAGCGCGTCGTCGGAGGTGGGCACCCTGGGAGGCTAGGAGCAGGCCTGATCAGCTGCAGCTCTCACCCACGGTCGTGACACCGTGCTCGATAGCCGTCTCCGGGTTTTCGATCGTCTCTCGGACCGCAGATCGAATCCTCTCCACGTCCGGTATGTGATGGCCATCGGCGGTGCGCCCGATGCTCCACGTGTAGTCGAACCCGACCAAGCGAATCTCGTCACTCGACACTCGCGGCGCCAGGCGAATCAGGTCGGGGACCAGCTCGAGGGGAAAGTCGGTGGTGACGTGGGTTTCCACCACTTCCAGCAGGTCGGGGAGACTGGTGACCAGGGACAGGAGATCGGCCTGTTCGACCATCGACGCCAGGATGCAGCGCTGACGGCCCATGCGCACGTAGTCGGAGGACCCACGGCGCGCCCTGGCGTAGGCAAGGGCGTGGTCTCCGTCGAGCACCTGCACACCGGCTGGGATGTTGACCATCTCGTACCCTCCGGTGACCGGGTCGTAGAGGGGCCCGTCCACGGGTTTGGGGACATCGAGCGTCACACCACCGAAAGCGTCGATCAGGTCGCCGAACCCGGTGAGGTCGACGAGGATGAAGGAGTCGATATCGACAGCCGTGATGTGCTCTATGACGTCGGTGACCGCCGATGCCCCCGGATCGATGCCTGCAAAGGCCGCCGGGTTGGCGATGCCCCAGTTGTACACGTGGCTCAGCCGAAGGCCCGTGAACGGTGTGCCATCGGAGAAGGTGAATCCGCCGAAGTTGCGGGGGATCCCGAAGAGGGCAGCGTCCCCGGTCACCGGGTCCACCGAGGCCACGATCATCGTATCCGTCCTCAGACCGGGCCGCCCGGGCCCGGCATCGCCTCCGAGGATGAGGACGTTGAGCCGGTCCTCACCGAATGGGCGCCACGGTGCCACCTCGGGCAGCTCGATGGCATCGGCTCCATACTCGCCCTCCCCGACAACCCACGAGAGCGGCCGTATCTCGAAGAGTGTCGTCGTCGTCGTCGATGTCGTTGTGGAGGTGGATGTCGTCGGAACCGCGGCTGCGACAGGCGGCCCGCTGGCGAAGACCGTCAGCAGGGAGTCTCGGGTCTCCAGACCGACCCAGGCAATCGCCACGTGAGGTATGGCGACCAGGGCGACGAGAAGAGCAGCGGCAGCCCACTTGCGCCCGCCACCGGCGTGCCAGGCATGAGTCGTCGAGAACAGCCGGGCCACGGCCACCATGAAGTTGACGAGGACGATTCCCAACAGGACGTCCGGGTCGGCGAGCTGGGCAGCGATGCCTACCGGGCCGACAAACAGGAAGGCGGTGAGCAGACCGACCGTGAACAGACCGGTCCCCACGATCATCGCATTCCCCAGGACGCGCTGCTCGGTGGCCAGCTGGCCCCATCCGGGCAAGAGGATGGACCGCAAGCCTGCTCCGAGAGCCGAGGGGTGTCGATGGCTGGTCACGCCCTCAAAACGGTCGGTGAGCCTGGTTGGTTCCGGGAAAGGGACGACGCAACGCGAGGCTGTTGTGCAACCAGCCCTGCTCAGCAGGGTTGTCGGCTCACCAGATTTGAAGCTCGAATCTCTGGAGCGGCAAGGTCAGGCGTCGTCCGGGCGCTGTTTGTGGACCCGGCCCTCCACCCCGCGCAGGGAAATCCCTGTGCCCGCTCCATAACGCAGCATCGTCATCTCGGCGAGGATCGAGACCGCCACCTCCTGGGGAGTCTCGGCGCCGATGTCGAGACCGATCGGGGAGTGGATCCGCCCAATGTCGTCGTCGGTGAACCCCAGTTCTTTGAGACGCTCGACCCGGAGAACGTGGGTCCGTCTGCTCCCCATCGCCCCGATGTACCTGGCGTCGGACTTCAAAGCGGCCTCGAGCGGCGGTGTCTCATGACGGGGGTCGTGGGAGAGGACGACCACCCAGGTCCTCCTGTCGAATGTGAGCTGGTCCATGATGTCCTTCGGCCACCCGAGGATTACCCCGCTGGCGTCGGGAAACCGGTCCGTGGTGGCGAAGGCAGGCCGAGAGTCGACAACGGTAACCCGGTAACCCATCTGCGAGCCGAAAGAGCAGAGGGCCTGACCGATGTGCACCGCCCCGAAGATCAAGAGGTCGGGAGGCGGTGTCAGGGTCTCGATGAACACCGAGTGCTCCCCGTATCCCATCGCCCTGTGCTGTTCGCGACCCATTAGGGTCAGCGCATCGTCGATGATGTCGGAAGCGACATCATCGGGCAGGTGCCCGGCCAGGACGCTGCCCGAGGCATCGAGAACGATCTTCGTCCCCGTCAGGGGACCGTCGACCACCGTGACCACCGAGCCGAACTCCTCGGCGTCGAGGATCTCTTGGATGGCCTGGAGGGCGTCGGTCACCAGGGCTCGATGAAGACGTCGATGGTCCCTCCACAGGACATCCCGACCTCGAAGGCATCCTCATCGGCGATGCCGTAGGTGATGATCCTGGGCTGACCGGTCTCGATCACCTCCTGGGCGCGGAGGAAGACGTCGTTCTCGACACAGCCGCCGCTGACCGAGCCCTCCATGTCGCCATCCGAGGAGACCAAGAACTTCGAGCCCTCCGGCCGGGGTGCGCTGCCATGGACCTTGATCACGGTGGCCACGGCCACCTTCTTGCCCTCGCTTGCC
>DASWKM010000046.1:0-3145 GCA_036396635.1 Acidimicrobiia bacterium | reverse complement strand
TCGAGCCAGAAGTCGAGCACGTCGAACACCGCATCGTGCACGGCCGGGTTCTCGAAGTTCAGGTCCGGCTGATGGGAGAAGAACCGATGCCAGTAATAGGCGCCGGCCACGGGGTCCCAGGCCCAATTGGACGTCTCGGTGTCCTGGAAGATGATCCGCGCCTCTTTATAGAGGTCCGCCGTGTCCGACCAGACGTAGAAATCACGCTCGGGACTCCCCGGGCTGGCCGCCCGTGCCCTCTGGAACCATGGGTGCTGGTCAGAGGTGTGGTTGATCACCAGTTCGGTGATCACCCTGATGTCACGGGCGTGTGCCTCTCTGAGCAACCGCCTGAAGTCCCGCATGGTCCCATATGAGGCGTGAATCGACTTGTAATCGGCGATGTCATATCCGTCGTCGCGGAGCGGCGACGGATAGAAAGGGAGCAACCAGAGAGCCGTGATCCCGAGGTCACGGAGGTAGTCCAGCTTGCTGGTGAGGCCCCGGAAGTCCCCGATCCCGTCGCCATCCTCGTCCCGGAAAGCGCGCACATGGGCCTCGTAGATGATGGCGTCCCTGTACCACGCATCCCGCTCAGATGAAGTAGTCAAAGCCCTCCTCGGTGCGGACATGGGGGCGAACGGCGAAGAGATGGGCGGGGATACCCTCGGGTTCGAGACGCACGAAGTTGTGCTGACCGTGCCACAGGTAGCGACGATCGGTCAGCAGGTCGTGGACCATGAAGCTCTGGTCGGGGCTCAGCCCGAGGCTCTCGAGATCGAGGGCGATCCACCCGGCTTGAGCGTGGTGCGGGTCGAGGTTGACGACGACCAGCACGACATCGTCGGCAGAGCTCTTCGAGTAGCAGAGGAGCAGGTCGTTGTCTGCCGGGTGGAAGACGAGGCTCCGGTTTCGCTGCAGGGCGGGATGTGAGTGCCGTGCCTTGTTGACCTGGGCAATGACCGGCGCCAGGGTGTTGGTTGCATCGATGTCCCATCGTCGGATCTCATACTTCTCGGAATGCAGGTACTCCTCCGAGCCCCGATGGAGAGGCAGGTGCTCCATCAGCTCGAAGGCGGGCCCATAGACCCCACAGGCCGAGCTCAACGTTGCCGCGAGCACATATCGGACGATGAAGGCCGCCCGGCCCCCCGTCTGCAGCTCCTCGGTGAGGATGTCTGGTGTGTTTGGCCAGAAGCTCGGTCTGAAGAAATGACTCACCTCGGAGAGATCGGCCATGTATTGGATCAGCTCACTGCGGGTGTTGCGCCAGGCGAAATACGTGTACGACTGGTTGAAGCCCACCTTGGCGAGCCGGTGCATGACGGCGGGCCGGGTGAAGGCCTCGCCGAGGAGGATCACGTCGGGATGGTTCTGGCGGATCTCGCCGATCACCCACTCCCAGAAGGTAAAAGGCTTGGTATGGGGATTGTCCACCCGGAATATGCGAATCCCCTCGTCGATCCAGTGATCGAAGACGTCTTTCAGCGCCATCCACAGGCCCTCGGGGTCCTCGGTCTCGAAATCCAACGGGTATATGTCCTGATACCTCTTCGGTGGGTTCTCCGCGTATTGAATGCTCCCGTCGGGACGATGACGGAACCACTCGGGATGCTCGGTGACCCACGGGTGGTCCGGCGAGCACTGGAAGGCGATGTCGAGGGCGAGCTCCACCCCACGGGCCGCTGCTGCGTCCCGCAATGAGCGGAAGTCCTCGATTGTCCCCAGCAGAGGATTGATGGCTGTGTGGCCGCCCTCCTTGGAGCCGATCGCCCAAGGCACCCCCGGGTCGCCGGCACCGCCGCCGAGCCTGTTGTCGGGGCCCTTGCGGTAGGTGATGCCTATCGGGTGGATGGGGGGCACATAGAGGACGTCGAAGCCCATGCCGGCCACGTAGTCGAGACGCTCTTCGACGTCGGCGAATGTCCCATGCTCTCCTGCCTTCTTCGCCCATGAGCGGGGAAAGAGCTCGTACCAGGTCGAGAACACCGCTCTCTCGCGATCGACCACCACCGGCCAGCGGATCTCCGACTTGGAGGCTCGAGACCGGTCCGGGTGGTCCCTGACCAACGTCACCGTGTGGTCGGACGCACACAGTGCGACCCTCTCGTCTTGTGGAGATGTCTCTTCGGATATGGCCTCTGCGATCGAGGCCAGCCTCTCGGCATCCTTGCCTTTGACCCTCCCGGCGGCCTCCATGAGCAGCCGGGCACCGATGGCGAGCTCGACATCGACATCGAGCCCGGCGGCGAGCTTCTTCTGGAGACCGTCCAGCCAGGTCGCGAACTGGTCGATCCACCCCATGACCTCGAACTGCCACGGTCCTAGCTCCGTGGGCGTGAATGACCCACGCCAGCGGTCGTTCCCGAGCAGCTCCATCGGAGTCTCCGACCAAGCCCTCGCCGAGGCCGGCCGATAGCGGAGAATGCAGGCAACCATGTCATGCCCGTCGGCGAACACGTCTGCCGTGACATCGACAGAGTCACCAAGGGTCGTCTTGGTCGGGAATCTCCCCCCGTCCACTTGTGGGGAAACCGACTCGATTACGACACGCCCGTCGGCTGCCCGTGGTTTGGCCATGGCCCGCGAATCTAGCTAGTGGTCTGTCATTCCCAGGAGCTCAGATAATGGGTGACCGAGCGCTCGTAGACGTCTCGCCCGGTCATGTCATCCACGTTGGACACGGCTCTGTCCAGAATCTCCAGAAAGCCGGGCTCGAGGTCCATTCCGGTGGCTCGCCGGGTCAGATCGATCACCCGCCCCGCCTGACGGATCACGAACACCGATTCGATCCCGGACACGTCGTCGAAGAACCACCCGCATGATGTGTACATCAACATGGCTCGATGCTGGATCTCGAGCAGATCGATCGCCTGCGACCTCTCCTCGCCGCCGAGACCGGGTTGGCAGTGGTGATCGAGGAACTCCTCACCCGACTCACCGAGCACCACGGATATGTACTCGTCCCGGGTCAGCCACGGGTCGTGGAAGAGCCGGCTCCCGATCGTTGCGAAATCATCGATCAGAGAGTCGCGCAGATAGTCGAGGGCCTGTCGGAGAGGACCTCGCCAGCCCTGGTTCCATCCGGGTTGCAGACCCGACGAGCAACCGCAATCGGTCCTCCACCGATCCACCCCGTGAGCACAGCTCCAAGACGTCCCCTCGA
>DASWKM010000045.1:0-22602 GCA_036396635.1 Acidimicrobiia bacterium | reverse complement strand
GCGGGATCGGCCGACTTCTTGGCGTCACCGGCCTGGTGGATGGCGCGCCAGAACAGATCGTCGAGATTGGGGAACTCGGAACGGTGCTCGGCGGTGAAGAAGTCCGCCCAGAGCACCATCAGGTGATGCTTGACGTCCTCGGCCCTCTCCTCCTTCAGGGCGAGGGCACGTGCCCTGAACACCTCGTCGTCCGAGTCCTGGTACTTCTGGGCGATCTTGAGGACGGACATCGCCTCGATCTTGGCCTGGGCGGGGTCGTACACGCCGCAGTAGAGGTCGCAATGCGCATGTGCGACGGTTACCTGTCGCATAGGGCTCCTTCGATCGGGTTGTGATCACCGACCATACTCATTGCCCAAGCCATGTCGATGAAGCGGTTCAGGGTCGCCGAGCACTCCATGACGCCCACGCTGCAACCGGGCGACGAGGTCGTCGCCAGCGACGCCCGGACACCGGTTCCCGGCGATCTCGTCGTGTTCGAGCACCCTGGTCGCCCCGACTTCTGGATGATCAAGCGCCTGATCGACGACACAGGTTGGGTCATGTCAGACAACCTGGAGGTCGCCGGGACTGACTCGAGGACACTGGGCCGGATCCCGGTTGGCCAGATGCTCAGGGTCGTCGGCGATCTCGATTCGGAGACCTTCAGGGAGGCGTGCGCCCTCCTCGCCGACGAAGACGAGAGCCTGGCGGGCGCGATCCTCCGCTGGGGAGTCCCCGAGTTCTGGCATCGCCACGCCGGGTTCGGAACGCTGGTCCTCCTGATCCTCGAGCAGCAAGTGTCTCTGGAGTCGGGCGCAGCCATGTATCGCCGGCTGACCCGTCTGACCGGGCAAGTCGATCCCGGCTCGGTCATATCCGCCGGTGAGGATGCCCTCCGCTCGATTGGCGTCACCCGACAGAAGGCGGCGTACCTCATGGGGCTGGCACGACAGGTCGTGACGGGGGCGCTCGACCTGCAAGCCGTGGCCGCTGCGCCGACCGAGACAGCACGTGGCATGCTGATGGCGGTGAAGGGCATCGGCGCCTGGACCGCGGACGCCTACCTGCTCTCCGCATTGCGCCGACCCGATGTGTGGCCCGTCGGCGACCGCGCCTTGCAGGTGGGGGCGGGCGAGGTGCTCGGGATGGCGGCGACACCGAACGAGGAGGAGTTGGGTCTGATCGGTGAGCCCTGGCGTCCGGTTCGCGCCGCGGCAGCCCGGTTGATCTGGCACACCTACCTGCGCGGACGGGGCCGGGCCGAGCCCCCCGATCCCATGCATGCGCACATGGCCCGGCCGGATGCGTAGAGTCGGGAGGTGCCATGACGGAGTTCATCGTCAACATGGAGAACCGGCCTGGGCGGCTGGCCGCTCTCACCGAGGCCCTGGCTGCCTTCGGGGTCAACATCGAGGCCCTCGCCGCCTTCGGCAACAACGGTGACGGCACCGTCCGCCTCATCACCTCCGACGCCGTCACGACGCGGAGGGTCCTCGAAGAGGCCGACCTTCACCATGAGGAGCACACGGTGCTGACCGTCCGTCTCCCCCATCGGCCTGGCGAGCTGGCCAGGCTGACCAGGCTCATCGCCGACATCGGCGTGAACATCGACGCCATCTACGTCCTCCGTGCCAACGCGGATGGCATCGAGTTCGCGATCGCCGTCGACCAGCCCGAGACCGCTCTCCCCCACCTCGAGGTGAAGGGCGGAGTCCTCATCGACTGATTCCAGCTAGCCCTGACCGTCTTCGTAATATCGACTCGATGCGGTCCACAGTTGCCAGGTTGGTCGCGCTTGCATTGGCCGTCACGGCGTGCAGCGTCGCGGCAGAAGTCCCGACGACGACCATCACCTCAATCACTTCGACTTCGACGACGTCGACCACATCGACGACCACCTCCACGACACCGCCCGATCTGGACACGTCGGTGATCAACGGTCTCCCGGTGGATGACGCCGGGTTGCTGAACCGTCGTGTCCTGGCGGTGAAGATCGACAACCATCCCCGGGCCAACCCGCAGTCGGGCATCGAGAAAGCCGACATGGTCATCGAGCTGATGGTCGAGGGGATCACTCGATTCATCACCATCTGGCACGAGAGCGACTCGGATTATCTCGG
The DNA here is from genome assembly GCA_036396635.1 of Acidimicrobiia bacterium. Taxonomy (GTDB): domain Bacteria; phylum Actinomycetota; class Acidimicrobiia; order Spongiisociales; family ZC4RG35; genus JANQRA01. The sequence goes on along the minus strand of DASWKM010000045.1, from coordinate 20,500 downwards.
CCCCACCCGCTCGGGCCGACCCACCGACCCGACCCTTCTGATGGCCTTCAACGAGCCGACGATCTTCATATCCGGGGCCCAGCCGTGGGTGCAGAACCTGATCCGGGGCAAGGACATCCACCTCCTTGGCGAGAGCTCCAACGGCGCCTTTCGGGTCTCGGGCCGGAGCGCACCACACAACCTCTATGTGAACACCATCGCTCTTCGTGAGACAGCCGACGCCAGAAACCACCCGGACATGGCACCGGATGGACCGATCTGGGAGTTCGGCCCCATGCCCGAGAGCGCCGCCAACGCATCGAAGGTCACGATCGATTTCTCGGGCAACACGGTGAGCTGGACCTGGGACGCCGCGACCGGCCTCTGGCTCCGCACCGCCTACGGCGGTGACGGCGAGTACCTGGACGAGGACGGCGCCCGAATGCGTGTTGGTGTCCCGGTGCTGGTCGCTCTGTACACGGATCAGTACACGGCCAGCCCCCCGGGCAGCCAGTCGGGCTCGAATCTCCCCGCCTCGAAGACGACGGGGTCCGGTGAGGCCTTCGTATTCGCAAACGGGAAGGTCGTCGAGGGCACCTGGGAACGCGCCTCGGAGAGTGAGTGGTTCACCCTGATCGACGACACCGGCACCCCCATCCTGGTGCCTCCGGGTAAGTCATGGGTCTCTCTGGTCCCCTCCCACCGGGGGCTGAGCATCGAGGGATAGAGCTCCCTCCTACGTGCAACGCACACCGTCCACGTTCATTGCACGTTGGTCGCATCACCGGCTCGCTAGTTTCAGCGGACGTGTCTGGGGAATCTGCAGTCAGCCGGGTGGAGAGGGCTCTGACGCTCGCTCATGCCACCCAGGACAGCATCAATGCGTTCATCTCGATAGATGACGATCGGGCACTCGCCCGGGCAGCCGAGATCGACGAGCGCATGACGAACGGGGAAGACGTCGGCCCGCTCGCAGGAATCCCGGCATGCGTCAAAGACATCATCGATCACCAGGGCCGTGTCACCACCTGCGGGTCATATTTCTTTGCCGAGACCGCGACCGAGACCGCACCGAGCATCCAAAGACTCGAGGCGGCGGGCGCGGTGATCATCGGGCGCGCCAATCTGCACGAGTGGGCATTCGGCTTCAACTCGGAGAACGCCCACTGGGGGTCCGTGCGCAATCCTTGGGACCGGAACACGTCGGCAGGGGGCTCATCCGGAGGCTCGGCCGCGGCGGTCGCGGCAGGGATCACGCCAATCGCCATCGGGACCGACACCGGGGGGTCGGTCCGGGTCCCGGCCGCCCTCTGCGGGACGTTCGGCCTCAAGGTCACGTACGGGCGGATACCGACCGAAGGGGTCTTCCCGCTGGTGCCATCAATCGACACCGTGGGCCCGCTGGCGGACTCGATGGAGAACATCGATCGGGCGTACCGAGCCATGTCGGGCGACGATCGACACCAGGAGCCGCCATCGCATCTGCGTCTGGGTGTCCCCGAGCCGTGGTTCGGAATGGCACCGATGGAGGATGAGACGAGTGCCTCTTTCGCGGCGACAGTGGCCACGCTCCGTGACCACGGGCATGAGGTGCATCCCATCGAGATGCCGGACGTGATCCCGACCCGTCAGCTCATCGACGCGATAGGGGAGGAGGTAAGCGCCGCCCATAAGGAGTTCAGGGCCCGGGGGGAGAGGTACGACCCGGCGGTGGAGTCACGCATCGAGCTGGCCGAGAGCGTAACCGCGGAGGCGACCGCTGCCGCCCGTGATTGGCAGACGATGATCCGCCAGAGATTCGCCGACGCATTCGCCACCGTCGATTTTCTCCTCACCCCCACCACTCCTGTCAGATACAAGATGATCGGCCAGGACATGATCGGAGACCGTAACCACCGTGCGGTCCTCTCCTACTTCACGGCGCTGGTCAACCACGCCCTGCACCCGGCGCTCGCCCTCCCGATGGCCAGCACCGGTTCTCCCCCATCGTCGATCCAGCTGGTCGGTGACCTCGGCTCAGAGCCGGATTTGATCGGCTTCGGCCGCACCCTCGAGGATGCGGGAGTGGCCCGATTCGAGCCCGCCCCAGCCAGTTCGTCTAAGCAGGGCGCTCGATAGACTTGGTCATATGACTGATCAGGGCGGTCAGAGACGCCGATGGTCAACATCGGACAGACCCGGCCGCGCTATGACACAACCACAGGAAGTGAAACACCGTGGCCGATGACATCGCCACCGCTGAACCCAAGACATCCACCGAGGAGCCCGACAAGCTCGTGATTCGCTTCGCCGGTGACTCAGGTGACGGCATGCAACTCGCCGGAAACCGCTTCACCGACGCCTCGGCACTCTTCGGCAACGATCTCGCCACGCTCCCGAGCTTCCCGGCGGAGATCCGTGCCCCTGCCGGGACGCTCCCTGGCGTCTCCAGCTTCCAGGTCCAGATAGCGGATTTCGACATCCTCACCGCCGGCGACGCACCCGACTGCCTGGTCGCGATGAACCCGGCGGCATTGATGAAGAACCTCAAGGACCTTCGCCAGGGCGGGACGCTGATCGTCAACTCCGACGCGTTCGAGGAGCGCAACCTGGCCAAAGCCGGTTACGAGTCCAACCCGCTGGAGGACGACCTGCTCGCCGGATATCGGGTGATCAAGGTCCCGATGGACGAGTTGACCAAAGAGGCGGTCAAGGACTCCGGGGTGAGCGGTCGCGACGTGTTGCGATCGAAGAACTTCTTCGCCCTCGGCCTCATGGCCTGGCTATTCCACCGCCCCACGAAGCCGACGATCGAGTGGGTGGAGAAGAAGTTCGCCAAGGTCCCCGAGGTAGCTGCCGCCAACAAGGCCGCCTTCCAGGCGGGCTACACCTTTGGGGAGGCCACCGAGGCCACCAAGAACACCTTCGAGGTGAAGCCGGCGGCCCTTCGAGAGGGCACCTACACCAACGTGAATGGCAACACCGCCCTGGCCTGGGGCCTGATCACCGCCTCGCAGAAGTCGGGCCTGCCCCTCTTCTATGGCAGCTACCCGATCACTCCGGCATCCGACATCCTGCACGAGCTGTCCCGTCACAAGAACTTCGGCGTCCGCACATTCCAAGCGGAGGACGAGATCGCCGGGGTGGGCAGCGCGATCGGCGCCGCCTTTGCCGGAAACCTCGCGGTGACCGGGTCTTCAGGGCCGGGGATTGCCCTCAAGTCGGAGGCGATATCGCTTTGCTTCATGCTCGAGCTGCCCATGATCGTGATCAACGTCCAGCGGGGCGGCCCGTCGACGGGCCTGCCCACCAAGCCGGAGCAGTCCGACCTGCTCTTCTCGCTCTACGGGCGTCATGGCGAGTCACCGATACCCGTCCTGGCCATCGCCTCGCCATCGGACGCGTACGCCATGGCCATCGAGGCGGCGCGGATCGCCATCAAGTACATGACCCCGCTGATCCTGCTCAGCGACAATCAAATCGCCAATGGCTCCGAGCCGTGGCTTCTGCCCAACGTCGATGAGATCCCGCCGATCGAGGTGAGCTTCGCCACGCATCCCAACGGGCCCGACGCGACGTTCCTCCCGTATATGAGAAACGTCGACACCTTCGCCCGGCCGTGGGCTGTCCCGGGGACCGCCGGCCTCGAGCACCGCATCGGTGGCCTGGAGAAGGAGGCGATCTCCGGCAACGTCTCCTATGACCCTGGCAACCACCAGCTCATGACCGACACCCGGGCGTGGAAGGTGGCCAATATCGCCAACGACATCCCACCCCAAGAGGTTCATGGTGACGAGGACGCAGACATCCTGGTCCTCGGCTGGGGATCGACATTCGGCTCCGTGCGAGCCGCGGCCAGGCGGGTCAGGTTGGAAGGCCACAAGGTGGCCACCACCCACCTGCGCTATCTCAATCCGCTGCCAACCAACCTGGGCGACGTGATTCGCTCGTACGACAAGCTGCTCATCCCCGAACTCAACACCGGACAGCTGCTCAAGCTGATCCGTTCCGAGTTCCTGATCGATGCGGTTGGTCTCAACAAGGTGGCCGGTGAGCCTTTCAAGGTGTCCGAGATCACCGAGAAGATCCTGGAGATGATCAAGTGAGCGCCCCTTCATACACGAGAGCAGACTTTCAGACGGACCAGGAGGTCCGTTGGTGCCCCGGTTGTGGTGACTACACGATCCTGGCGTCGGTCCAGACTTTTCTGGCCGGTCTCGGCCGGCCCCGCGAGGAGTTTGTCTTCGTCTCCGGGATCGGGTGCGCCTCCCGATTCCCCTATTACGTGAATACCTACGGGATGCACTCGATCCATGGGCGGGCGCCCGCCATCGCCACCGGCATCGCCACCGCCCGGCCCGATCTGTCGGTATGGGTAATCACCGGCGACGGTGACGCACTGTCGATCGGTGGCAACCACCTGATCCACGTGTTGCGACGCAACGTGAACTTGAAGATCATCCTGTTCAACAACCAGATCTACGGTCTCACCAAGGGGCAGTACTCGCCCACCTCCGAAGTGGGAAAGTCGACCAAGTCGTCACCATTCGGGTCGGTCGACTACCCGTTCAACCCGGTGTCGCTGGCCCTGGGCGCCGATGCCACGTTCGTGGCAAGGTCGCTCGACATGGACCGCAACCACACCCAGGCGATACTGCAAAAGGCCTACGAGCACGAGGGCACCGCCTTCATCGAGATCTACCAGAACTGCAATGTCTTCAACGACAAGGCGTTCATACAGCTGACCGGGAAGCAGGAGCGCGTCCACAACCGCATCGACCTCGAGCACGGCAAGCCGATCGTCTTCGACGAGGGGGCCAAGGCAGTGATCATGCGTGGCGGTGAGGCCACCATCGTCGACTCGTCGTCGGTGGACCCCAAGGCGATCCTGGTTCACAACGAGAACCGGCCCAACCCGTCGATTGCCTTCGCCCTCAGCAGGCTGTCCCACGGCCCATACGGCCCCACCCCCCTGGGGATCTTCCGGGACGTGACGCGTCCGGCATATGACCACGAAGTCAATGCCCAGGTGGAGAAGGCGAGAGAGAAGCTGGGCCCCGGAGACATCGACAAACTGATCCGCTCCCACGGCACCTGGACGGTCGACTCCAGGTCCCAGAACGGCGGTTGATCTCTGCGCACCAAGATCTGTTGTGCAGTCAGCCGTCCCCAGCAGGCATCACGGCCCAACAGATGGAGACCACAGATCTGATGTGCAGTCAGCCGTCCCCAGCAGGCACCACGGCCCAACAGATGGTCAGCGAATCACGTTGCTCAGGATCCCCCTGATAGCCGCCACCTGATCCCGGACCGACCCCGGGCTGCCCGACCCCTCACTGACGCGGCGCTCCACCGAGACTGCCGGGTCGATCAGGTCCAGGTCCGCGGGCTCGAACCAGTCGTCAGCAGCGGCTAGGTCCTCCCAGGCTGCGTCACCCAGAGAGCGGCCGTCCGCTTCCAGGGCCCTGATGAGCCCGCCGACCGCACGATGGGCCTCGCGGAACGCAACACCCCGCCCGACGAGAGCCTCGGCAAGGTCCAGCGCCGTGGTCTCCGGCCCGGGTCGAGGCGGGTCGAGCTCGATCCCGACCAGCAGCTCACCCATCGCATCAACGGCTGCCGCCAGGGTGTCGTCGGCATGGAAGACGATTCGCTTGTCCTCCTGGAGATCGCGGTTGTAGGAGAGGGGCAGACCCTTTTGCAGGGCGAGGATCGCCGAGAGGTCACCGACGAGGGTGGCCGCCCGGCCCCGGACCAGCTCGGCGATATCGGGATTGCGCTTTTGGGGCAACGCCGACGATCCCGTGCTGACCTCATCGCCGAGACGAGCCCATCCAAACTCGCGGGTGGACCACAAGACCACATCCTCGGCCAATCGGGACAGATCCACCATCGCCTGGGCACAGGAGAATACGTACTCGGCGACGAAGTCCCTGGATCCGACGGCGTCGAGGGAGTTGGGAATGACCTCGGTGAGGCCCAACGCTTGCGCGGTCATCGACCTGTCGATTCCCAGGGATGACCCCGCAGAGGCGCCGGAGCCCAGCGGCGACGCCTCGATACGCACCAGGGCGTCACGGAAACGATCGGCGCCACGCATCATCATCCACGCATAGGCGAGCAGGTGATGGCCCAGCGTCGTCGGCTGGGCCTGCTGGAGATGGGTGTAGGACGGGACGATCGTTTCGGCGTGGCCCTCGGCCAGATCGGCGATGGCCAGTGCCAGCCGGTGAAGCTGGTCCACACGCGCCTGCCCGGCCCTCGCCAGGTAGAGACGCAGGTCCAGTGCCACCTGATCGTTGCGGGATCGCCCGGTGTGGAGCTTCCCGGCGACCTCGCCGACTATTTCGGCCAACCTTCGCTCCACCGCCGTGTGAACGTCCTCGTCATCGTCGTGGAACACCAGCTCCCCGTCCTGAATCGACCTCAGCCCGTCCACAAGGGCCCGGGACTCGGCAGCGGTGATCACTCCGGTCGCGCCCAGCATCTCGGCGTGGGCGATCGAGCCATCGATATCGACATCGAGCAGGCGGCGATCGCTCTGATCGGATGTGAAGGTGCGCGTCATCGCGGACATCGTCTCCTCGAAACGCCCGCCCCACATGGTCATGGCCTGTCGCCGAAGCCCCTGATGCGTGTTGCGTTGAGATTGATGAAACCGGTGGCATCGGCCTGGTCGTAGATGTCGTCGGCCTCGAAAGTGGCGATGTCGGACCGATAGAGGCTGTGAGGAGAGCGTCGGCCGACAACCCTCACCGAGCCCTTGTGGAGCATCAGCCGCGCCTCCCCACTGACCGGCTGTTGGATGCGATCCATCGTCGCCTGGAGCGTCGTCCTCTCCGGTGAGAACCAGAAGCCGTTATAGACCATCCGCGCATATCGCTGGGACAGGGCATCCCTCATGTGCAGGACCTCACGATCGAGGGTCAGCGACTCGATGGCACGACGGGCTGCATGAAGAACCGTCCCCCCAGGGGTCTCGTAAACGCCACGGCTCTTGATCCCCACGAATCGGTTCTCCACAATGTCTATCCGCCCCACTCCGTGGGCACCGGCGATGTGGTTCAAATGACTCAGCAACTCGACGGGGCCCAGTCTGCTCCCGTTGACCGCCACCGGGTCACCACCATCGAGCCCGACAATGATCTCCCGCGGCTGGTCGGGTGCATCCTCGGGATCGGCGGTCATCCGGAACATTCCCTTTGGCGGTGCGGCCCATGGGTCCTCCAGCACACCACCCTCGTACGATATGTGAAAGAGGTTGGCGTCCATCGAGTAAGGAGCCTCCCGGGTCACCGGGACCGAGATGCCCCTCGCCTCGGCATAGGCGATCAGGTCGGAGCGACCGCTGAGCTTCCACTCCCGCCATGGTGCAATGATCTTCAGCTCCGGAGCGAGCGCGGCGACCGCCAGCTCGAAACGAACTTGGTCGTTGCCCTTGCCTGTTGCACCGTGGGCGACGGCGTCGGCGCCGTGCGCACGTGCGGTCTCGACTAGGCCACGGGTGATGATCGGCCGGGCCAGGGCGGTGCCGAGCAGATACTCGGACTCGTATACCGCAGCTGCCCTCAAGGCGGGAAACACCGCATCGGTCACGAAGCGCTCTCTCAGATCGTCGACAATCGCCTCCGAGGCCCCGGTCTCGAGGGCCTTGGCCGTGGCTGCCTCCACCTCTTCTCCCTGGCCAACGTCGGCGGTGTAGGCCACGACCTCGGCACCGAGCTCCTCACGAAGCCAGGCGAGGATGACCGACGTGTCGAGACCTCCCGAGTAGGCAAGGACGACCTTCATGACGGGAACGATGGCCGATCCGACAGTTGTTGTAAAAACGGGCCCTATGGACAGGCGATCACGCCGACCGTGATCGATGCACCGCCGGCGTTGCCCCGTTCGTCGATGGCAACGACCTTGACCGCCGCGCTCTGGGCGATGGTGAACGGGCCGATCACGCCTTCGTAGATGTCATTGCCCACAGGGATCATCGCCGTCTCCTGGGTGCCCGAGCCGCTCGGGCTCCAGCGGACCACCACCGAGGCGAGTTGTGAGGTGTCCCGGACCCGGGCGGAGATGGTGGCGTGGGTGGTGGAGCACGACGGCCCCCCGTCGACTTGGACCTCGGACGGGGAGGCTCGGGGGTTGTGGATGATCGGGTTGTCCTCATGGGTGGCCACCACGGTCACGTGTGCCTCACCGCCATCCCAGGTTATGGTCAGACTCTCGCCCAGATCGCCCTCGGCGATCTGAGACCGATCCAGGCTGACCTGGATCGGCGTCGACTCCCCCGCACCCAGGTCCCCGCCCCCCGATGAGACGCTGATGGCGGGGCTCGATGAGGCGATCTCCCACGCTCCGACCTGACCGCCGTCGTTGGCCAGGTCGATCTGGGCCGAGGTCCCATCCGACCCGAAGTCGATGGTGTCTTGGGCCACTGCGAAGGACGCCGGTGTGAGCGGCGAGGAAACTGCCGTGGAGGCCGCTCCCCGGGGTTCGGTGTTCGTCGCCGCGGACGGCTCCGAGGTTGTCGTGGTGGAATCGCCGGCAGGCGGAGCCACAACCGGGTTCGTCGACACGGTGCCCGACGGCGTGAATCGGGCCCCGACGGCGACGCCGATGAGACCGATGACCAACGCCACGGCGGCGAAGACGGCCATCTTGGCCCAATCCACCCCGCGGGTCGCAGCAGCTGCGGGGTCATTGCCCACAGATCCGAGGACCCGGACCTTGAGAGCGAGGGGAGCCGGGACCACCTGGACCTCTGGCATCTCTTCTCTCTCGACGCCGAGGGCCGGATCGGGCTCCACGACGATCGGCTCGGAATCGTCGTCTTCGGGTGTGACCCGTGCCCGGTGTCGTCCCGCCCCATGGGCTTCTTCTCGGGCAACGGCGAACAACCACAGCCGGAGCTCGTGACGGCTCTCCGGCTGGTTGAGACGCTCCGCCGCCTTCAGGAACACGCTGTGAGCGGCGTCGGCAGCGTCGTCGGGATTGGGCAGCAGCGTCAGGCAGTATGAGTAGATGCGGGCGGCATAGCGATTGTAGATCCCGGCGAACGCGTCTCGATCCCCCGCACCAAATGCGGTCACGAGCTCGGCGTCGGTGAGCTTTTCGTAATCGGGCATACATGCAGGACGAACGTTTGTCCCCCCAAATCCTTACACCCTGAGGCGAGATAGCGAGGTTTTGTGCCGTCTGCGATGAAGAATTCCCAACGCAGGAGAGGGAGCGTCGTGACTCCGAGCCGTGGCTGCGCGAGAATCGGGTGGCCATGACGATCCGCTGGCGTGACGAGGACCCGGGCCTGCCGATCGCGTTCGAGCAGTGCTCCAACGGTGAGTACGACCCCGAGCCGATCACTCCGACACGACGCCAGGCGGAGAGGACCGCACGTGCCCAGATCGACGAGGCGATTCGACGGACGGGTCTGAGTCGTCGTGAGTTCCTCCGATCCGCGAGCGCACTGGCGATCTGCCTGGGCGCGATCGATGGTGCCGTCTCGGCCGCGACCGGCGCCAGACCCGGGCTGTTCTACCCGTTCGACCCGATGTCGAGGCTGGACACCGAGGCGGCGAAAGCCATCATCGGCCCCACCGAGTTCGTGTTCGACGTCCAGGGCCATCTGCTGGAGTACGACCTCGACCCGTCGACACGGGGAGACTGGTTCTGGGGCAGCCAGTTCCCGCAGGCACGGTGCAAAGACGAAGACGACCCCAGGGCCTGTTTCGCCACGAATCACTTCCTCGAGGAGATATTCGTTCGCTCGGACACAACGATGACCGCCCTGTCCGGTCTGCCCATCAACCCCGAGGGCAGCCCCCTCTCCAACGAGGTGATGGAGGAGACCCGCCGGCTCGTGCAGGCCCTGTCCGGCGATGACCGTGTGGTCGTCAACGCCCTCGCCCTCCCCCAGACTGCACCGATCGAGTCGGTGCTCGAGGAGATGACCCGGACCGTCGAAGAGAACCGGATCTCAGGCTGGAAGACATTCACCCATTTCCCATCGGACATCCACTGGTGGCTGGATGACCGCGACCCGGGCCTGGCCCAGGTGGCCGACACGTTCCTCGACCACCTGGTGAAGATCGGGACACCCATCCTCTTTGTGCACAAGGGCCTCTCCAACCAGGCCCGATACGGTTCGCCCGCCGACGTCGGGCCGGCCGCCAGAGCCCACCCAGACGTCTCCTTTGTCGTGTATCACTCCGGATTCGAGGTGTCACGACGTGAGGGGGCGTACGCAGAGGAGACGGCGAACGTGGGGGTCAACCGTCTGATCAAGTCGGTGACGGATGCGGGGATCGGGCCCGGCCAGAACGTGTACGCGGAGCTGGGCTCGACATGGTGGCATCTGCTCAGACGTCCCGACGAGGCCGCGCATGTGGTCGGCAAGCTGATGGTCGCGTTCGGTGAGGACAACATCCTCTGGGGGACCGACTCGATCTTCTATGGGTCGCCTCAGGGCCAGATCGAGGCCTTCCGCGCCCTTCAGATCCCCGACGACCTGCAGACCCGGTTCGGATACCCACCGTTGACCAGGGGTGCCAAAGCCAAGATCCTGGGATGGAATGCAGCCAACCTGTACGGGATCGAGCCCATCACCGAGCCGGTTGGGTTCACCAGGGAGGACTTGGAGCTGGCCAGGGCCGAGCACCCGGTCCCCACCCTAACCTGGGGGCCGAGGACCAGCGAGGACGTGCGTGAGATGCGGGCACACCACCAAGGTTGGCCCTGAGATGTTCATCGACCTCGAACCGGGCCTGTGGATCTGGCGCATCCCCCATCCGCACCCGGAGCCGGATGGCGATGGCGACCGTGTCGTCACTTCGGTATGCGTCGAACAGGGCGGGAAGATCGCCGCCTTCGAGCCCTGGCCACCGGAAGACGACGAGGTCTGGGATCGCCTCGACGCGCGGGCACCCACGATGGCGGTGGTCCTGAAGCCTGCCCGGTGGTGTTCTCGCCCTGTACGACGGGCGCGGGCGGAATGAGACGCCGGTTTGGCTGCCCGGGAGGCAAGACGATCGTCTTCTCCGATGCGTTCACCACCCTGGGCGGCGAGCCACAGGTGTGGTGGACGCCATGGCACGACGAGCGAGACGGGCCACTAACCCAGAGCCGATCGGGTGAATCCCCAGAGCTCGGCAACCAGGGCGTCCCGATCGAGCGCGCCCGTCGGCCGATACCAACGCTCGATGGCATTGAGGATGGAGAGGATGAAGATCGATGCCGTCTTGTGATCGACGTCGCCACGAAAGTCTCCCTCGGCGATTCCCTCCGCGATCACCGTCCGGAACGCCGCCTCATAATGATCCCGGGCGCCGATGACGCGGCTCCTGTGCTCGAGATCGAGCATCCTGGCCTCGTTCAGGAAGGTGCGTGCCACCTCGATGTTGTCGACGACCACGTCGATGTGGCCGGAGATCAGAGCCTCGAGGCGATCGGATGCGGACCCTTCGGCGGCAAGTGCCTTCTCCGCCGACGCCTCGAAGAGCCGGGCGCCTTCCTCGACCACGTCCACCAGCAGGTCCTGCTTGGAAGACACGTGGGAGTAGAGGGAGGATCCCAACAGCCCGAGCTCCTTGCCCAGGTCGCGCATCGACGTGCCGTGGTAGCCACGCTCGGCAAAGAGCCTCCCTGCCGCGGCCACGACATCTCGACGGGTGTTGCGGGCGGTGACCATCAGCGGTGGTCGTAGCGGACGACGACCCTGTCCGTGACGGGATGCGCCTGGCAGGTGAGCACGAAGCCGGCCTCGACCTCCGAGTCGACCAGGGCGTAGTTCTTGTCCATCGTCACCTCGCCTTCCTCGATCCGGCCCTTGCAGCTGGCGCACATCCCGCCCTTGCAGGAGAAGGGCAACTCGTTGCGAACACGCAAGGCGGCGTCGAGGATCGACGTCTCAGGTGCCATCCGGGTGTCGACCGCACGCCCGTCGAGGATCACGGTCAGATCGACACTGCCCTCACCGGGAGGCGGCTCGGGGGGGAGTGTCGTCGCGTCCAGTGGACCGGCGAAGAACAGCTCGTCGTGGATCATCTCGTCGGGAACCCCGAGCTCATGCAAGGTTGCCCGCGCCATCATCACCAAGTCATAGGGACCGCACAGGTACCAGCCGTCGACCGGCCGGGTCCCGAGCAGGCGGTCGTGGATCGTCCGAATCTTCTCGTCGTCGATACGACCGGAGAGCAAAGGCAGGTCCGAGCCCTCACGGCTCAGGATGTGGAACAGCTGAAGACGGGGGCCGAAACGGTCCTTCAGCCCCTCCAGCTCGTCGAGGAACATGACCGTGTTGACCGTGCGGTTCCCATAGAGCAGTGTCCAGCTCGAATCCGGCTCCATCTCAAGTGAGGACGAGATGAGTGACAGCACGGGTGTGATCCCCGAGCCTGCGGCGATCGCGACCGCCTTGCGCCCTGGGGATGGATCGATGTCGATGGTGAACTCGCCGACGGGGGACATGGCCTCGAGCACGTCACCTGCCCTCAGCTCGGTGGTGGCGAAAGTGCTGAAGACACCTCCGGGGAGCCTCTTGACCCCGACCCGGAGCTTGCCCGAGTTGGCCGGTGCGCATATCGAGTATGACCGTCTGACGTCCGCGTTGCCTATGAGTCGGCGGATGGTGACGTGTTGGCCCGGAATGTAGGTGAATGCCGGGGCCAGCTCGCTCGGCACGTCGAATGTGATCACCACCGAGTCGTCGGTGAGAGGGGTGACCTCGGTGACCCTCAGCTCGTGGAAGACCAGGTCGCTCATCAGAACCGCTTGAAGTAGTCGAAGGGCTCCCCGCAGGATCCACAGACCATGAGCGCCTTACATGCCGTCGCACCGAACCGGGCCACCATCCTCGGATGGTCCGCCTCACAACGGGGGCAGAGGATCTCGGTTTCGGGGGACGGTGGAGCGATCCCGAAGGCGGCCAGCTTGCCTCGCCCCTCCTCGCTGATCCAGTCGGTGGACCAGGCCGGGTGGTGGGTCAACCTGATGTCGAAGTCATCGACGCCCACTCTGACCAGGGCCGATGCGATGTCATCCGCTATCTGACGCATCGCCGGGCAACCCGAGTAGGTGGGGGTGATCGTCACCACCGCCCGATCCCCATCCATCTCGACCGAGCGGAGGATGCCGAGATCGTCGATCGTCAGGACCGGGATCTCCGGGTCCACCACGGTGGCGACCACGGCTCGGAGCTCGATCGCGACGCTCACCATTCCAGCCCCGGATAGGCGCGGTCCATCCATTGCATCTCGGCGAGGAGGAGCCCGAGGTGCTCGGTGTGATAAGCGTCCCGGCCACCGGTTCGCTGATAGGGGTCGGCCGGGGCGGTGAGGTTGGCCTCCTCGAAGAAAGCATCGACCGTCTGACGCCAAGCGGCGAAGTAGGGCTCGGACAACTCGGCGGTGAAGCGCCACAACGAGGAAACCGCATCCTGGGTGCGCCGGTGTGATTCCTCGGTCCCGTCGCCGAGCCTCACCAGCCAGCCGCTCGAGAACTCGTGGTGATAGGCGGACTCCTTGGCCGCCTTGGCTGCGATCCCGGCCAATGTCTCGTCGCCCGACCGGCTCAGGTCGGCCCAGAGCAGCCGCTGGTACACGTCGAAGAAGAACTGGCGAACGATGGTGTGGGCGAAGTCACCATTGGGCTGCTCGACCATCAGGAGATTGAGGAACTCCCGCTCGGTACGTCTCATGGCGAAGTCGTCCTCTGTGCGGCCTTCCCCCTCCACATCTCCTGCGTGGGTATAGAGGGCACGGGCAACCCCGAGATGGTCGAGGGCGATGTTCCCGATGGCGATGTCGATCTCGAGCTCGGGGGCGTTGGAGATCCATTCCCCCAGCCGCTGGGCGATGACCATGTTGTCGTCACCGTGGGAGACCAGGAGACGCAGTACCGGATCGAGCTCGACGGCCGGCGTCCCCTGCGGTGGGCGGCTGATGATCCGGTCGCTCACATCTGACCCACTTCCTCGGGGATCTCGTAGGTCGTGGCCAGGCGGTACACCTTCTCGTTGGCCTCGACATAGTCGGCGGCGGCCTCAGGTTCGAAGGCATGGACCTCGGCGCTCGGGACCACCCAGACGCTGATGCCCTCCCCGCGCCGGGTGTACACGTCACGGGCGTTCTGAAGGGCGGTGCGGGCATCGGGGGCGTGGAGACTCCCGATGTGGACGTGGGAGATGCCACGGCGAGCCCTGACGAAGACCTCCCACATCGGCCAGCCTTCGGTGGCGTCCTCGATGCTCTCCTGGAGCTCGGCCGTCTCGCCGGGGGCGACCGGCACGTCGTATGTCATCTGATCCTCCTGGCTGTGGGGGTCATGCCGCCGCAGCCGCTCTCTTGGCGGCATGGGCAGTAGCCGCGGCGCGGACCCAGGCACCTTCGTCCCACGCCCGGGTCTTGTGCTCGATGCGATCGCGGTTCATGGGTCCGTTCCCCTTGACCACCTGCCAGAACTCCTCCCAGTCGATCTCCCCGAAGTCGTAGTGACCCCTCTCCTCGTTCCAGGCCAGCTCGGGGTCGGGGATCCTCAGACCGAGGTACTCCGCCTGGGGCACGGTCATGTCGACGAACTGCTGACGGAGGTCGTCGTTCGAGACCCGCTTGATCTTCCACTGCATCGACTGCTCGGTGTGGATGGAGTCGGAGTCGTTTGGGCCGAACATCATCAGCGATGGCCACCACCAGCGGTTGAGGGCATCCTGAGCCATCGCTCTCTGCTCCGGTGCGCCGCTGCAGAGCTTGATCAAGAGCTCATACCCCTGACGCTGGTGGAACGACTCCTCCTTGCAGATTCGGACCATCGCCCGGGAGTAGGGGCCGTAGGAGCAGCGGGTGAGCATCACCTGATTGGTGATGGCGGCACCGTCGACGAGCCAGCCGATGGTCCCCATGTCTGCCCACGTGAGGGTGGGGTAGTTGAAGATCGACGAGTACTTGTGCTTCCCCTGGTGCAGGAGCTCCTGGAGGTCGTTCCGCTTCACCCCGAGCGTCTCGGTGGCGGAGTAGAGGTAGAGACCGTGGCCGGCCTCGTCCTGGACCTTGGCGATCAATATCGCCTTGCGGTGCAGACTCGGCGCCCGGGTGATCCAGTTTCCCTCGGGCTGCATCCCGATCACCTCGGAGTGGGCATGCTGTGCTATCTGACGGATCAGGGTCTTGCGGTAGCCCTCCGGCATCCAGTCGCTTGGCTCGATCTTCTCCTCGGCATCGACGATCGCCTGAAACCTGTCCTCTGGTGCCATGACGTCGATGGTAAACAAACGAACGTTCGTTTGTAAAGATTATTCGGTTCCTAATGCACCAGGGCTCACATGTGGAGGTCCTGGGCATCGAGAACCGCTTGACCAAGGCCGCAAACGTCCTACCATCGGTTCCAGATGACATGTCACACGACTCGCTCGGTCTGCGTCTGCACTTGTGCCTGTGCATGCGCGCCGCGCGGGTGATGACGGTCTGATCCAACCAAGAAGGACAACGGAGCCCGCACCGGCAATTGCCCGTGACGGGCTTTTCTCATGCCCGAGAGACCCCGAGGAGACTCGATGACAACCACAAGACCAAGAGGACGGCTACGCACCGACCGCTCATTGAGACGGTTCGATGACGTCAGAGACCTGCTCCCCGACATCGACAACCCGTCGCCGATCGTCCGCCTGACCAGGGTCCTCAGCGATCTCGACCTCGGCCTTTTTCTGAAGCTGGAGTGGATGAACCCTTTCGGTTCGCTCAAGGACCGAACCGCCGCATACCTGATCGACGGGCTCAGAGATCGTGGAGAGCTCGATGGCAAAGAGCTGATCGAGGCGTCGTCGGGTAACACTGCGATCGCATTGGCCGCCCTCGCCTCCCTGGCCGGCACCCGGCTGACGACCACGATCCCAGATGGCGTGCCCGAGGAGAAGAAGATCATCTTGAGGATGCTCGGCGCCGAGGTGTGGGAGACGCCCGACGACCTATGTCCCGCGGACAACCCCAAGGATGGCGCCATCGCCCTCGCCCGCGCCCTGGCCGCATCGGAGGGTGGCCTTCGGTTCGCCGCCACCGAGCAATACGAGAACCAGGACAACGTGAGAGCGCACTACGAGACGACCGGGCCCGAGATCTGGCGACAGACCGAGGGCGAGGTTCGCTGGTTCGTCGCCGCGTACGGGACGACCGGGACCATCGTCGGAGCCGGCCGGTTCCTCAAGGACATGAACCCTTCGATCACCGTCGTCGGGGTCGAGCCAGAGCCCGGACATCGACTCCCCGGGATGAAGAGCTTCAAGGAGGCGCGGGTCCCCGGGATCCACGACCCGAACGTGATCGATCAAACCATCGTCGTGTCCGACGAGAGCGCATACCGGGTCACCAAGGACATCTGGCGACGTGAGGCGCTGATGGTTGGCCCGTCCACCGGTGCGGTGGTCCACGCGGTGAGTGAGATGGGCGCCGCCCCAGGCGACGTGATCGTCGCCATGTCGGCCGACTCCGGGGTCAAGTACACCAGCTACTTCGAGGACATCCTCGGAGAGGAAGGAAAACCACAGATATGAGCACCGATGAATTGATCGATCGCCATGACGTCTCCGACAACCCGATGGAAGACCTCGACTGCTCGGGCCTTCTCTGCCCGCTTCCCGTTTACAAGGCCGCCATCGTCCTCGGTCGTCTCCACCACGGCGACCTGCTTCGTCTGATCACCACAGATCCAGGGGCGTTGGAGGACGTCCCGGCCATGGCGCGGCAGAGAGGCGACCGGCTGGTCTCGGTCAGCGTGGCCGACGGGCACCAGACCTTCATACTCGAGAAAGGAAGCCTGCAATGACCCCGCCACACGCCTTGACCGAGCCCACAGCAATCACTGATTCCCCGCCCCGGAAGAAGAGGATCGCCCTGGTGGCATCCAAGGGCACACTCGACCAGGCCTACCCACCTCTGATCCTGGCCTCCACCGCGGTGAGCCTGGGCTGGGAGGCCGGGATCTACTTCACCTTCTACGGGCTCGACATCCTGCACGTCGACAGGTTCGAGAAGTTGAAGGTTGCCTCGCTGGCCAACCCGGCCGGTCCGATTCAACTCCCGAACGCGCTTGGGGCCATTCCGGGTGCCACGGCAGCGGCCACGCGGGTCATGAGGAAATGGATGAGAAACTCACGGATGCCGACAATCCCCGAGTTCATCGACATGAACCGCGATCTCGGCGTCAGGTTCTTCGCGTGTGCCACGACCATGGGCGTGATGGGAGTGACCGAGGACGACCTCATCCCGGGGGCGGACATCGCCGGCGCCGCCGCGTTCTTGGACTATGCGGCCGACGCCGATGTCTCGCTGTTCATCTGAGTCAGATCAACGCAACTCGCCCAACCGTGCCATCAGACGTACCAGGTCGTCGGGCGTCAGGGCCTGAGGACCATCGCTCAACGCCTTCTCCGGCTCGGGGTGCACCTCCAGCATCAGACCGTCGGCACCGATCGCCGCAGCCGCGATCGCCAGGGGGCTGACCAGCTGACGGTCCCCGGCCGCATGGGACGGGTCGACGATGATCGGGAGATGGGTGCGTCTCCGCAAGACCGGCACCGCGGTCAGGTCGAGTGTGCTGCGCGATGAGGTCTCGAACGTCCGTATGCCCCTCTCGCATAGGATCACCTGTTGGTTGCCACCAGCGAGGATGTACTCCGCCGCCTGAAGCAGCTCATCGATCGAGGCGCCGATCCCCCGTTTGAGGAGGACCGGTCGATGGGTGAGACCCACCTCGGCGAGGAGGGCGAAGTTCTGCATGTTGCGCGCCCCGATCTGAAGAACGTCTGCGACCTCTGCCATCTTCTCCACGTGCTCAGGGGCAGGCACCTCGGTCACTATGGGCAGCCCGTGCACCCTTCCCGCCTCCACCAACATCTCGAGACCCTGGTATCCGAGACCTTGGAAGCTGTAAGGCGAGGTGCGCGGCTTGAAGCAGCCTCCCCGCAGCAGAGTCGCCCCCGCCTCCTTCACGGCACGAGCTGTCTCCATGACCTGATCCAGTGACTCCACCGCGCAAGGACCGGCGATCACGACCAAGTCCGGCCCCCCCACATCGACGCCTGCGACCTCGACCACTGTGCCCCGGTCATCCGGCCTCCGGCTGGCGAGCCGGTATCGACTGTCCACTGGTTCGTGGGTCACGTCGTCCTCGGGCAATGCCGGCACACGACGCGTCGAGTGGACACGTGGCCTCATGCGACTGTGGGGACGTAGGTCCTGTGACGGATAGGTGCCGAGAATCCGAAGGAACAGTGAGTGACGCCGCACTTCGTTGAGGGCGCGCACCACGGTCGGGTCATCGACGTGCCCCTCGAAGTCGAGGTAGAACATCTCTTCCCACGGGTTGTTCACCGTTGCCCGCGACTCCAGCTTCACCAGGGGGATCGCCTCGTCTCTGAACACGCCCAGGACCTCGGACAATGCCCCCGGCTCGTTTGAGACCGAGAGCACCAGCGAGACCTTGGCGGGCACCTGAGGGTCGACTTCGATCGGGCTGCGAGCGACCGCGACGAATCTCGTGTAGTTGGTCTGTCGGTTATTTATAACCCTCTTCAGGACCGCGAGCCCGTGGATCGCCGCGGCCTGCTCCCCGGCGATCGCGCCCATCGTGGGATCACCGAGCTCGGCGATGCGACGCCCCGAGAGGGCGGTATCGCTTGCGTAGACGATCTCCACGCCGGCCAGCGCGGCGAGGAACTCCGAGCACTGGGCAACCGCCTGTGGATGCGCATGGATCGTCTTGAGGTCCTCGATCCTCGCACCGGCCGCCCCGAGCAAGCAGTGGTTGACATGGAGCTTGACCTCGCCGACGATCACCAGCCTTCTCTCCAGGATGAGGTCGTAGACCTCGCCGATCCCACCAGAGGTCGTGTTCTCGATGGGCAACACGGCAATGTCGGCTCGACCCGACTCGACGGCGCCAGCCGCGTCGGCGAATCGCTGGCAGGCGAGGAACCGGGTCGAGTCGGCATGGGCGGTCAGGATCTTGGCCGCGGCATGGCTGTTGGACCCTTCGATCCCCTGGATGGCGGCGACCACAGTCCGTCGCGTGCCATTCACCCCGCTTTGAGCGAAGTCGTGCTGAACACGGAGTGAATCGGCCATGATCTGGTCCCAGACACCCGCGATCAGGTTGGCATCGAGCTGATATCGACCGGCGGCGGCAATCCGCTCCGAGAGGAGCTCCCCTTCGCGAGCGTCGTCGCGAAACGGCACCGAGGCCGCCAGCTTCACCGCGGCGATCCTCTGAGCTATCTCCTTACGCTCGGCGAGCAGGCCGAGGATGCCGCCGTCGATGCGGTCGACCTCGCTGCGGAGACTCTCGATCTCGTCTGATTGTGGAGGGTTTGGCTTTGTGTCATCGGTGGAATTCATGATGCCGTACATCTGGGCTCCAATGGTGGGGCGCGATTGAGCGGGACGGTCGAACGGGGAGAGGCGGGGGTGGGGTGGTGACGGCGCTAAGCGCCGAAATAGCCGCGGTAAAGGAGGGCGCCGGGGGAAGTAGCGACCCGGGTGACGGATTGAGCGCGGCTCATCGGGTGAGTGTTAACGCAATATGCGCCCGCCGTCAAGACCTCTAGCCTCCTCGACATCGATACCAGGACCGTTCTCATCCATGGCACCGGGCTCCTCGGAGCCTCCATTGGGCTGGCGATGCGCTCTGAGGCGTGGCGGGTCCTGGGCTGGGACCCCGACCCCACCGCTCGCGGCGAGGCACTGCGACGCGGGGCCCTCGATTCAGCGATCGACTCGCCGGCGGGCGTGGACGCCGACCTGGTAGTCCTGGCTGCTCCCCCCGAGGCAGTGGTGAGGATCCTGGAGGAGATGAGGACGTCCTCATTGGTCACCGACGTTGCCAGCGTGAAGACATCGATCGTGACCGCGGCAGGTCACCTGCCCCACTTCGTGGGTGGCCATCCGATGGCCGGTGGCGAGACAAGTGGCGCCGGTCTGGCCAGTTCCTCCCTCTTCCATGGGGCGACATGGGTCCTCACATCGGACAACACCGATCCGAAAGACCTCGAGACCATGAAGTCGATCGTCGCCACCCTTGGGGCCAACCCGCTCGTGATGACGGCACGGGAGCATGACGCCGCGGTGGCCCGGGTCAGTCACCTCCCCCATCTTCTCGCGGCAGCCCTGGTTCACATCGCCGCGGGTGGCGGTCGAGCACTCGACCTCGTCGGGGGCGGGTTCCGCGATCTGACCAGGGTCGCGGCCGCAGACAGCGGCTGGTGGGCCGAGGTGCTGGCCGCCAACGCCAACGAAGTGGGGTCATCCATCCGGGACTTGATGGTCCTGCTGGACACCTGGGCCCAGGATGTCGAAGGACGGGATCTGACCTCGATCCAGGGCCGGCTCGACCTGGCCAGACGAGTCCGCTCGAGCCTCGGTGGCCATCACGCCCAGGTCCGGGTCATCCTCCTGGACGAGCCCGGTGAGATCGCCCGGGTCGGCCATGCCCTCGAAACCAGCGGTGTCGACGTGCGGGACTTCCAGCTGCGGCACGGTGAGCACGGTGGCGGGGGGATTCTCACCATCTC
>DASWKM010000044.1:0-8125 GCA_036396635.1 Acidimicrobiia bacterium | reverse complement strand
TGGCCCCAGAATGGCCGATGAGATCGCAAACCGACTCTGATGGGGTGCAACCGGCATGGCGTGGCAGCCGTTCTCAGGGCCGTGGACTTCGCTGAGCGGGTGTGGCAACCCTGGGTTGGCGGCGTGTGGCAACCCTGGGTTAGCGGCGTCGCCCAACCGGCATTTAAGAAACCCCGATAGGCCAGAACCGAAGTTCGACCCGTCGGGGCTTCAGATCGCAATATACCCCATCTGCGTCGAAGACCACCGAGAACGCGAAAAAAAATAGGGCCAGGTGTGCTAGTGGTATGTGACTGGGCGTCTCATGGCGCCGTGACTCGGCCATCACTTTCGAGCGCCGTGGTCCCCAGCCATCTCGAGGCGAAACTCGTCCGTAGCCCCTCTTCGGTTATGGAGGCGGCGATGCGCTGCAATGTCCCGGTCGCCGTCTGAGCGTGGGTCTCCTCTGTCTCCAAGTCGCCCGCTCCATGGGCGGCGCGGGCGCGGGCGGTTTGTATTTGGGCCTGGAGGAGGACGAGTCCGCGCTCACTCGCAGTTTGGTCCGCGATGGAGAGGATCTGTTCGGCGGGTTCGAAGTGCCCGCGCCTGAGGAGGATCTCGGCATCGGTGTAATCGATGAGAGCGTCGTAGGCGTGGAAGGACTTCGACGACGTGAACTCCCGGGCCTCGACTATGTCCATGTCGGCGTTATCCAGATCACCCCGCAGGGCCAGGGACATCGAACGACCGCATAGAAGGCGGATTTGCTCCATGTACTTGGACGTCGAAGACGAGGTCAGACCCTTGGTGAAGTCGGATTCGGCCTGCTCGGATGATCCGAGCAACAGATTGCAGAAACCGAGATCGGCCCAGGCGGAGCTGGCCAAGAACTCACCCGCCGGATGGTCGAGATTGGTGAGAGCGTCCTCTCTGAGGTCGTCGATCGGATCGCTGAGCCCCAACGTCGCGTAGGCCAGGGCCATCCCTGCTGATGCAGCTCCCGCCACGAAGGGTTGTCCCAGCCTGTCGGCGAGTCTGCGGGTCTCGACCATGTGGCTGAGGGCATCCTCGAGTTGACCGAGAGCGCATTTCCATGCTCCGATGTTCCTCTGATTGATCCCCGAGTAGAACGACGAGTAACGCACGAGCGTGGCCTGCTGTCCCTCGGCCTCGTCGACGGCCGCCCGGAAGTCGCCACGAGCCAGATGATGTGTGGTGGCGGCCATTCTCAGGATCGCGACCGCCTCCTCCATGTTGGCCTCCTCCGCCGCCTGCAACGCCGATTCGTAGGCGGGCACTCCCCGTTCGAAGTCGAGCAGGGCCATGTAGTTGATGGCGCGTCGTGTCAATCCGGCCAGGCGTATCGAGTCCGCGCCGTTCTTCTCCCCAAGCTCCACGGTGGCCTCGTCGTGAGCCACTGCCTTGCCAAGCTGACCGGCCATGGAGGCGACAAAGCACGCATTCATGTGATATTGGGCCAACCCCAGCTCATCTCCCGTCTCCTCGGCCAATCGTCTGGCGTCCTCGAGGTATGCGGATGCTCCTTCCAGGTCCATTCCCAGCGATGCGGTCGCGTACCCCAGGTTGTTGAGAGCGGCGACCCTGGCCGATGGTCGCTCCAACTGCTCTCCATACTCATAGAGCTGTTGGTAGGCGGCTGCCGCTTGCGAGAGGTCCGGCACCAGTGAGTAGGCCTCGCCGAGACCGGCATGGGCACGCTCCACGAGGTCGGGATCGGCTTTCGCCGGTCTGTTGGCGAGGGCCTTGGTCAGCTGGCGTATGGCATCGGCTAGCGCCATCGACCGGGTGGCCTGGAGCCCCGCTTCGATGAGATAGGGAAAGGCGGCCTCGGCATCGGACTCGATCAGGTGGCGGGCGATGTCCTGGACCGCCGCGGGGTGGTTGTCGATGAGAAAGTCGGCCACACGCTGATGGAGGTCTCTGCGGGTGCGGATCAGGATCGTGGAATACGCCGCTTCCTGGATGAGAGCATGGCGGAACCCGAGCGAATCCGATTCCCCCTTCTCGACCAGGATGCCCCGCCTGAGGAGGTCGATGACGTATCGCTCGGATGAAGCGTTCCCCAGCAGGGCGGCGAGGGTATCGCGTTCGAACTCCGACCCGAGCACCGAAGCCATCTGGACTACGAACTTCGAATCGTCATCGAGCCGGTCCAGCCTCGCGGTGAGAATGCCGCTCAGGCTCGTCGGCACGGCCAGCTCACCCACCCGGTCGGGTGCTGCCTCTTTCAGCGAGCTCACCATCTGTTCGATGAAGAGTGGGTTGCCGTCGGATCGCTCGAGGATCCGGTGTTTCGCCTCCTCGGTCAAGGTCGTGTCGCCGAGAAGCGTCTCGATCAGCCTGCTGCCCTCTTCTTTGGCCAGTGGAACGAGATCCAGGTGGTGGTATCGGTGGTGATGATCCCGCCCAGCCACCTCATGTATCCGCCAGGTCGGATCCTCCCGATACGGCCTCATCGCGAATACGAGCCCGATCGGGGAGCGCTCGGTCAGCTCCATGATCTGCTCGATCAGGGCGAGGGAGAGATCGTCCGCCCAGTGGAGGTCCTCCAACACGATCAGCCCGGGTCGAACCGCGGCCAGGGCAGCCAGGTATGACGTCAGCGTCTCGGACGCCCGTGAGTGCAGGACCGGTGTTTCCAGGGCTTTGACGTAACTCGCGGCGGCGTCCGGAAGCGGGAGACCGCCTATGAACGACAAGAACGCGGCCGCGTCGGGGTCGCCAATCCCGGCAGCGGAGACCGACTCCGCAACCCGCTCATAGGACGGAGTCGACCCGTCTGGGCTCCACCACCGTCTGAGCACCTCCCGGATCATGGCGTAGGGGATGGTCGAGTCGTAGGAGCGACTGAGCCCGTATATCCAGAAGAGGTCACCAGGGTCGTCGAATCGGGCTGCGACGCTCAGATCATCGGCACTGCGGCGTCGAAACTCGGACACCAACCTCGACTTCCCCACGCCGGCCTCGCCGATGATCGACGCGATCCAACCGGTCCCGGACACGAGGCGAGATCGGAGGTCGTCGAGCACCGCCAGCTCCTCGTCGCGGCCCAGGATAGGACGCTCCAGGTCGAGATCATCCCCACCCACGAATCGCACCACCCGGAATGCGTCGACCGGGTGGGTCTTGCCCTTCACGTCGATGGGCCCGAGGTCCTCCACCTCGAACATGCCGCCTGTCAGCGACAGTGTCTCTCCCGTGACGCGGACCGTTCCGGGATCGGCGGTCTGTTCCATCCTTGCCGCGACGTTGATGGCGTCGCCCAGGGCGGTGTACTCGACCCGGAGGTCAGAGCCGACCTCGCCGACCACGACCAAGCCGGTGTTGACCCCGATCCGGACCTCGACCGGGATGCCCCAATCCCGGATGACGTCGTAGCTGTAACGATCGATGGCATCGATGATCTCGAGACCGGCGCGAAGGGCGCGCACCGGGTCGTCCTCGTGAGCAATCGGCGCTCCGAAGAATGCGAGCACAGAGTCACCTTGGAGATGGGCGAGGGTGCCCTCGAAGCGGTATACCGGTGATATCAGATGCTCGAACGCACCGTTGACGATGACGGCCCAGTCCTCGGGGTCGAGCTGCTCCGCGCTCGACGTCGAGCCGATGATGTCGGCAAAGAGCATCGTGACGGTGCGCCGTTCGCCCTTCATGGCATGACCCGCCCGGGCCGATCGCAGTTTGGAGAGCAGCTCCTTGGGTAGGTAGCGGGTCAGGTCATCCCCGGGACCAGCTGAGTATGCGCCCGGTTGGAGGCCAGTCCCACAGTTGCTGCAGAACTTCGCCCCCGTCTCGGACACCGTCGAACAGACCGGACAGGTGATGCTGAGGCCGGTCCCACATTGAGAACAGAACTTGGCGTCAGCAGAGTTCTGGTGACCGCAATTAGTGCACTGCAAGCTTGGATCCGCTCCTTGCACCCACCGACGATACAGCCTCGTTACCACCATCAGGCTCGAGTTGAACCGGCTCGCTCATCGATAAAGGGCCGATTCATCATTGCTTGAACACGGATTGTGAAGACTCGTGGCCAGGTATACCCAGTGCACAACCAGGCGAAGAGCCCACTCGGCTTGGTCGCCTTCGAGCAGATCAACCGTGCCCTACCCCAGCTCGCTGTCGCAACTCAGGGCATCCTGTTGGTCTGGCACAGCTGGTCGGGATAGCCGATAGCTGTGGTGGTCTTCGCCTGCGCCTGGCCGACACAGACGGGTAGACAGGGCGGGCAGGCTCTCGGGTTGATAGCCTTGTCCGGCTTCCAGACGTCGGACTCTGATCGTGATCGAGTACATACGCAAGTACAAGACCATCGTCACCGTCTTTGGCCTTGCCTTCGTGGTTGCCGTGGTTGTTCTCGTCGTGAACGGCGGCGACGACGCCGAGGATCCTGTTGCCCTCGACACCACAACGCCCCCGGTGGCAACCAGCACCACCGATGGCGCCACCCAACCGGACTCCCAGGTCCCGGCCATCGACTGTGCGCCCCTGCTCACCGCCGAAGAGACGGGTGGGGCCCTCGCCGCATTCGATCGACCCGAGGGCCAAGGCGGTTCGTTCGAGATCTCCCAGAGCGAGGTGTGTACCGAGAGCCTCGCCGTCGATGAGAGCTACTTCGTCCGCATCGAGCCGGGCAACCCCGACGACTTCGAGCCCGGGGCCACACTGAATGGGACCACCGGGGAAAACGTCGGCCACGTCGGTGACGGGGCCCTCTGGTTCGGGGGTGCCGAAGCTGAAGGCAGTGGAGCGGTGGGTCTGCTCACCGTCCGTGAGGAAACCCCGCTAGGCGCACTTCACTTCCGAATCGTCCTCGGTCGTCCTGACATCGACGAGACCGCCCAGCGTGAGATAGTGATCGAGCTGGCTCGCCTCGCCCTGCCCAGGTTCCCTGGTGTCGAGATCGAGCCACCCGAGCCGGAGGTCATCATCTTCGAGGAGGAGACCCCGGACCGATCCGACATCAGCCTCACCGACAATGTCCTGGCCAAGGAGGAGGCGGGGGAGTGGACTCTGGGTGAAGGTCTCGTGGCCATGTTGAGCCTGATCGCCGATGAGACGGAGCGCTCCTCCGTCCTCGGGCAAACCGAGCTGGTCGACCCCTCCGCCAGCGATGTGATCCGACTCGGCGAGGACTACCTGGAGACCGGTCCCGACGGTCTGGCGAAAGACGAGATCGCCCGTCTCCTCGATATGCTGACCTTCGCCCCGGAAGAGCTCGACCAGATGTCAGCCGGCGAGCCGTTGACCCCTCACGCATCGACCCTGCTCTTCTCTCTCCAGCCTGTGGCCCAGGAGGGCCAGTCGCAGGGCTGTGACAAGCTCGAGCTGCCCAACCCCTGTCTGGTCAAGGTACCCGTCCCCGACCGTGACGGTGTCCCCTCCAACAAGCACAAGATGTACGCCTCGCTGATCGAGGGGAGCGCCTGGGATCAGATCGATGTCGACCTGGCAGTCGATGCCCTGTTGGACTCGGCCGAGAAGTACGAGGTACTCGGCGACATGCCGGCGACGACACTTGTCCTCCTACCCGGAGGAGATGAGCTCTTCGTCCATTTCATCCGAAATGACTGCGCGGTGTATGTCGACGACTTCCTGGCAGGCACCGACCCGCTCGAGTTCCAACAGATAGTCGCCAGGGAGATCGCCTTCTGTCTCATCGGCCAGACCTACTTCTCGATACTCACCGGCAACCAGGGTGCAGCGCGGTGGTGGACCCACGGACTGGCCAACTATCTGAGTGGTGTCATCTACGACGACGTCAACCTCGAGCACAAGAACCTGCCCGCCAAATTAGCCCAGGTGGAGCTGTCGACCACGTTGGCAGACCGGAGCTTCACCAACTGGGTGCTCTTCGAGTATCTCCACGGCGTGATGGGCGCCGGCGCCATCATGGAAATGATCGCCGCATTTCCCCCAGGAGGTGACCATATCGCCGCTCTCGCCAACTACGGGGGCATGAGCGAGCTGTACCACGACTTCGAGCGCGGTCTGAGCGACGCCAACATCGGAGACATCGGTGGTGGGACGGTCCCCTACGACCCCATCGCCTGGGAGTTGCCCCTCAGAGGCCCCACCGAAGTGCCTTTCCCGGTGCCGCGTTTCGGGGTCCGGCGTCTTCACATCATCGTGCCTTCGGGCCAGTACGCCTGTTTCGAGACCACTGAGAACGGCGAGCAGAGAGTGTCCTGGCGGCCTGGAGAGCCGGGGCAGGCCGGTTCGTGGTCGGACGAGCTGCCGATCTCTTTCGAAGGCGAGAACGTGATGATGATCACGACCCTCGAGCAGGGAGTGCAGTTCAAGATGACTGTCACAGACGTCGACGACGATCCCGATTGCCAGGACGAGGAGGAGTCGTCGACGCCCCCGGCGGACGAATGCGAGCTCAATGTCGTCTGCCGGGCATCGCGCTACTTCTTCAGCCTGCTCGGAGACTGATCATCCAAAGGGTCCGTCCTGACTAGCCATCTGACGGTCGAATCGATCTCCATTGCTCGCGAGAGGAACCGGGGTACATTGACCCGAGGAGCCGACAATGCCAGCTGTAGTAGGTGTCTTCTCAGACCGAGCAGATACCGAGAGCGCCATCGACGAGTTGGTGGGTCTCGGGGCAGATGCTGACGCCATCGGCGTCATGTGGAGGGAGAAGTCGGTCCCAACCAACGAAGAGGTCGAGGTGACCATCTATGTCGACCATTTCGAGAAGCCGACGGTCGAAGCCCGAAAAGGAGCCATCGGTGGTGCGGTGGGTGGAGGAGCCGCAGGTGTCGGCAGTGTCCTGCTCGCCTCTGCGGGTGGCGTGGTCCTCAGCACCCCGATCGGGGCGCTCCTCGCTGTTGGGACTCTCGCGGCTGCTGCGGTGGCCGGGGCCGCCGGCGTCGTCGGTGGCTCGATAACCGGGAGCCTCATCGGGGCGCTCCTCGGAGCGTTCGATCACGACGCCACGAAGGTGAAGCGGACTGAGATTCGGTATCGGGAGGTGATCGAGCGTGACGGGTTCGTCGTCACCATCGAAGTTGCCGAGAAGGACGTTGACCGGACCGCTGACGCGCTCGCCTCGGTCGGAGCCACCGACATCTCCGTCCTCAGGGAGAACGGTGACCAACTGAGGACTGTCAAGCTGCGCCACGACGAGTGATCCTGTCAGGTCACGGCTCCCTCGAGTTGAGCGGGCAGCGTTGCACAACAGATTCGATGGCTGGATCTGTTGGACCCCGATACCTGCTGAGCAGGCACCGTTGCACAACAGATTCGATGGCTCAACCTGATGGGCCCCGATACCTGCTGAGCAGGCACAGTTGCACGACAGATTGGCGCTCTACGCCGGCGGCGTGATCAGGGAAGTGGCGCCCCCGGCACTCCGACACTGATCGCCACCAGGCTCGGTCCCATGCGTGGCACCGGGTCGCCGAATCCCTCCCCGATCGAGAAGTTCACCGCGAACAAGGTCTTCTGTTCGCCCCTTGACGTCCCGAAGGCGATGCTCGACGGCCAGTCGAGAGGATCACCCGATGCGATCTCGGTGACTTCAGCGGCACCGTCGACCCGAACGATCTTCTGCTGACCGATCAACGCCGCATAGACGTCACCATGGACATCGATGGCCAGCCCGTCGGGGGCTCCCGGCGCACCGAAGCCGTCGGGTGGGAAGGTGGTCACGAGCTGGGGTTCGCCGGGGGCGCCATCGGGGCCGATGGGCACAGCGACCACGCTGAACTGCTCGGTGACGGCCACATATAAGACGCCGTGGTGATGCTCGACCCCATTCGCCCCGATCGGGACCCCGGCACCGAGGACTCCGTTGCCCGCCAGGGCGGCATCGACCAGCCACAGCTCGAGGGCCCCATGCTTGGGGACCCTCCAGATCGCGCCCAAGGCAGAGTCTGTGATATAGAGGTTGCCTCGCTTGTCGAAGGCCACGTCGTTGGCGATCGCAATGGCTTCGGTCCCGTCGACCTTCGATCCCTCGCCGGTCTGCCCGTCGAATACCCATACCCCGTTTGCCGAGGGGTTGGCCGACTGGACACCTGCGTAGACATCTCCGCCGGCACTGACGGCGAGCCCGAGGACTCCGAAATCGGTGTTCGGATTGATCCCGGCAACCTGACCGAACGGCTCGTAGTCAGTC
>DASWKM010000043.1:0-4047 GCA_036396635.1 Acidimicrobiia bacterium | reverse complement strand
CTCAGACGAGGTCCGCTTCGCGGATCCCGAATGACGGATGGCGGAGGCGACACAGGGCAAGCTTTTCCAGCTGACGTATCCGCTCCCGGGTGAGATTGAACTCGTCGCCGATCTCCTCGAGGGTGCGTGGCACACCGTCGTAGAAGCCGTAGCGAAGGGCGAGGATCCTGCCTTCCCGCTCCGGCAGCCGGTCGATCGACTGGCGCAGCGAGTTGGCCACGTCCATCTCCTCGGTCATCTGGACCGGGTCTGCCGCATCCTCGTCCTCGATGAAGTCCCCGAGCTGAGCGCCATCCTCACCGATCGGCTGCTCCAGGGAGACGGTGTCGGCCACCGAGAGCGCCAACTCGACCTTGTCGACCGTCACTCCCGCTTCTTCGGCGATCTCGTCGGGCCGCGGGTCCCGGCCCAGCTCGGCCTTGAGCGATGCCTGGGCTGCCCGAACCGCGGCGAGCGTGTCGTGAAGATGGACCGGGATGCGAACGGTGCGAGACTTGTCGGCAATCGCACGGGTGATCGCCTGTCGAATCCACCAAGTGGCGTAGGTGGAGAATTTGAAGCCCTTTCTCCAATCGAATTTCTCGACGGCGCGAATGAGACCCAGATTCCCTTCCTGGATGAGGTCGAGGAAGTCGATACCCGAGGTGTTCGCGTAACGGCGAGCATTGGCGACAACCAGACGCAGGTTGGCTGTGAGAAAGTCGTCCTTGGCCTGCGCTCCACGACGCGCCAGCCGCTTCAGCTCCATCTCCTCACGTTTGCCATCGAAGTTGCCCTCTTCGAGCTTCTCTGCGGCTTCCTCTCCGGCCTCGATCTTCTGGGCCAACTCGACCTCTTGCTCGGCTGTGAGCAGGTCATACTCTCCAATGGCTGTCAAATACTGGGAAACTAGATCGGTGGTGAGACGGCCACGCTCGTCGGTCAGCTTCGACTGCAGCCGAGATCGACGCGGCTTTTCCATCTTGTCTTTACGCGTCTCAGTGGCGGCCATGGCGTTTTCGTGTCCTCCGGCGGCTGATAGATCGGTGGGGAAGTCGACCCGAGCGATCAACTATACGCAAAAAGAAGGGCTTGTGAACCCCCCCTCTTCGCGCTGCGTCACTTGGACGATCGGCCCCTAACCGGCTTCCGACCGTTCCAGCTTCACCAATGCCAATCGGTCTTTCATCAACGACATTCCATCGCCGCTCACCGTCATCGTCTCGGCGGACTGCAGTTGATGGAGAAGTCGATTCTCCTGCTCCATGCGCTCGGGCGGGCCCGACAAGCGGGTGGTGGCCAGAGGGCCAAGTGAAAGGGTCCCGTCGATTCACCCCGATCCAGCAGGCGGTACCTGGCTAGCCGACCTGTCGGACCGAGATGGGTTGAAAGACCCTGACGCCATCGTCGGTCACGATCTTGCCGACGCCTGGCATCGGATAGTGGCCGGCGGCAAACGTCGTGCCCCTGTCCTTGATCCGCTCGAAGACACGGTCACGCGTACGCCACGCGAGGTCCTTGTCATGGTCGACCGGGAGACTCCAATCGGGATGCTCGACTTGAAAGGGATGGTTGCTCAGATCCCCGCCAACCATGGTCCGAGTGCCATCCGACACGATGCTGACCGCGAGGTGTCCTGGAGTGTGACCAAACGACTCAACGGCGGTGACGCCGGGGAGAATGTCGGTGTCGGTATCTATGAAGTCGACCCGATCTCGATCGAAGAGCGGCTGCATGATCTTCCGGGCGGCTCGCCCGAACTCGCTGTCGACCGTCTTCCAATGGGCCCATTCTCTCTCGTGGAAAATGTGCCGGGCGCTGGGGAGCACGACCTCGCCGTCTCTCTGACTGCCACCGATGTGGTCGTAATGCATGTGGGAGTAGATGACTGTCTCGACCGACTCCCGGGCAATCCCGAGGGCGTCGACGGCCTGAGGCATGAGCCCGGCTGTCATACCCTCCTGGGTGAGCTCCCCTATTCCGGCGTCCATCATGACCGTGCGATCACCATCGGTGATCAGATAGCACCCGAAGTTCATCCGAACCTTTCCATCGTCGCCGCGTTGGTGGAACCGCCAGTCATGATCGGTGGCAGCACCGTGATAACCGTGCGGATCACGCCAATAGAAGCCATCCTCGATGACGAACAGGGTGTAGGAGCCACAGTCGAGTCTCCAGGTCATGAGCGGATCATGCCAGATCGAACCGTGGCGCCGACGGGGCCGTTCACATCGAGGAAATCGGTCAATCGATCGTCAAAGAGAGATCTCATCGAGCGCGGTCCCGAAGTAATCGCGAGGCTGGTAGACCGCCGCGATCTCGCCGTTGTCGCTCATGTCTGCCCACGACTCGACCGGGAATTCGATGACTGCGATCGTGGCCGTCTTCATGACCACGGAGCTGCCCGTCAAGGTGGTCACGAGCCTCGACCAGGTCGGTTGGTGCCCGATCATCATCAGCCTGCCGACGTCTGGCGCACCCGAAGCCACGACAAGGGCGGCATCCGGACCGGTCCCATAGAGGTTCGGGTCGAGGCGAATGGCAGCGTCCCATCTTCCTGCTTCGACCACGTGCTCGGCCGTTGAGCGAGCCCGGAGCGCCGTGGAGCTGATCACGAGGTCGGGCTGAGCACCGTCCTCGGACAGAACCCGCCCCATGAGACGGGCGCTGCGCACACCACGATCGTTCAGGGGCCGGTCGTGATCTGCCCCATAGCGGGCGTCCCAGTCGGACTTGGCATGCCGCATCAGAAGGAGGGTCTTCATCCATCGCGCCCGGTTGCGGGATCAGACGACCGAGAGTGCCCGGTGCGGCCCTTGCCCAACTCGGCCTGACGGATTGGCCCCTCCGGCCCTACGATCCAGCAGCTCAGAGACCCAGCTCTGCCCGCAGCTCGTCGAGCTTGGAGTTGGCCTCTGCCATGTTCACCGCCTTGCGGAGCTCGTCCTCGGCACCTTCGGGTGTCGCCTCGTGTAGCTCAGCTTTGGCCATGGCCTCCGCCTTCCGCTGCTCGATCTTGTCCTCGACCCTGTCGAGGCTCGGAAACTCATCGTCGATGCTGACAGTCATCGATTGAACGGCGTTGTTGACAGCTTCTTGCATCTTGGCCTGTTGGAGACTTCCCAGCATCTCCATCCGCTTGGCTCCGAGCTCCTGGAGCTTCATCGCATTGGCCTGCACGGCCTCCTTGGCCTTGTCCGCCTGAGTCACCGCCGCCCCGAACTGCTCTTTGAGTGATGCGAGGTTGTTCTCGGAAGCCTGGAGCTTCATGGCGAGACTCTGAGCGGCTTGCGTCCACTTTGCGACGCCGGTCTCGTCGCCGGCGCCCTTGGCCCCGTCGGCCTTGACCAGGGCCTGCTTTGCCATCTCCTTGGCCTCCCCGACCGTATGGGCTGCCCTTTCGATCTGGCCCTCGAGCTGTGTCTTGTGGGCGATGACCTTCGCCGCCTGGTTCCTCAGGTCTTGGTCACGGGACTTTGCCTCGTCGATGGCCGACTCGAGCTCGATCTCGGGGTCCATCATGTCTTCGGACGTGGACTTGAACCACGACTTGATATAAGCCCACCAGCGCTTGAGCATTGGGAATTCTCCTTGTGAGTAGGCGGGGAAGTCTAGGCCTGATGCCCAACGGCACAGCACGGGGTTCAGCCCCCTCTGCGCCCTCCACCCCGAAACCGACCCCCGCCGCCGGTGCGGAACCCACCGCCCCTACCTCCGCCACCGGCCCATCCCCCAGGAGATCCTCCACCGAAGAAGCCACCACCTCGACCCCTGCTCATGCCTCTCATGGCCATCATGGTCATGAGCATCGTCATCAAGTCGTCTGACCCGGAGCTACGCCGCTGAGGCCGTCGATCGTACTCCGGCACCGGCTCGGCGCCGGAGGGTGTCCGTGTGGCACCGCCCCCACCGGGTGGGGTCGATGACGGTGGCGCCGGAAGGGGCAACACCGGTTGGGGCGGCTCGGGCCTCGGTGGCTTGGGCTTGCCGTCGAGGATGGCCTCGGCACTGTCGAGCTCCCAGATGGCGGTGTCGAGATCCTCGCCGACCTTCATCATTTGCTGCACA
>DASWKM010000042.1:0-7416 GCA_036396635.1 Acidimicrobiia bacterium | reverse complement strand
GTGCTCGAAGGAACGGCATACCCCGAATCCGCGGGTGAGCTGATCGACTTCCTCCTCTCGGTCGAATTCCAAGAGACCGTGCCGCTCACCTGGTTCGTGTTCCCGGCAAACCGGGAAGCCGATCTCCCCCAGGAGTTCGTGGACCACACCATCATCCCCGAGAGCCCGACCCGGTTCAGCGCAAGCGAGATCGACGAGAATCGGGAGCGGTGGATCAACGAGTGGATCGCGGTGATGGAACGCTGATGAGGAGGATCCGATGGGGCTGGGCCTCCGTAGCCGCGGTGCCCGCCCTCTTCATCGGCTACTTCTTCGCCTATCCCTTGGTCCGGATACTCGCCCTCGGGCTCTCCGAGTTGAGCATCGGCGCCTCTGGTCTCGAAGCGCGTCTGCTCAGGGTGGGATGGTTCACGCTCTGGCAGGCGGTCGTGTCAACGATTCTCACCTTCCTGGTCGCGGCCCCATTGACCTGGGCGGTGTCGAGTCACGAGTTCCGGGGACGGCGGCTGGCGATGGCACTGGTGACCGTCCCGTTCGTGCTTCCGACGGTCGTGGTCGGCACCGCCTTCGTCTCGTTGGGATGGCGAGACTCGATTGGGGCAATCCTCGCCGCGCACGTCTTCTTCAACGTCGCGGTGGTCGTGCGAACGGTCTCGACACTGTGGTCCCGCATCGACCCGCGTCTGCATGAAGCGGCGCGGGTGCTGGGCGCATCGGAGTGGCAGGTATTCCGAAGGATCACAATGCCCCTCCTACGTCCCGCCATAGCCGCGGCGGCGTCGATCGTGTTCCTCTTCACGTTCACCTCGTTTGGGATCGTTCTGATCCTCGGCGGCCTTCGTTACGCCACGCTCGAGGTTGAGATCTTTCGCCAGGCAGTGAACCTGTTCGACCTTCCGCTCGCCGCCACCCTGGCCATCGTTCAGCTCGTCGGAGTCAGCGCGGCGCTCTACTTCTACTCTCGCTATCAGGAGCGAACCGCCTCCGAGTGGACATTGGAATCAGGTTCCAACCTGCGCCCGGCGAAAGGCATGGCCAGGCTGGGGGTGGCTGCAGCGACGATCGGGACGCTCGCAGTGCTCGCCATCCCGTTGAGCGTCCTGATCAGACGCTCGATGTCGGGGAGCTTCTATCCATCGCTGCTCGAGACCGACCGGGTGGTCGGCACTCCGGTCTCCGCCGTCTGGCACAGTCTCGCGTTTGCCTCGGTTGCGATGATTCTCGCCACCGTGGTCGGGGTGATGGCCTCGGCGGTGATCACGGGTCGGTCGGGGCAATTGTCGCGATGGTTCGATCTGACTTTGATGCTGCCCCTGGGGACCTCTGCGGTGACGATCGGGTTTGGGTTCATCGTCGCACTCGACTGGCCGGTCGACTTGCGGGCCACAATCTGGCTGATCCCGATCGCCCATGCCCTCGTGGCGATCCCATTCGTCGTTCGGACCACCGTGCCCACTCTGCGTTCGGTCCCGAGAGAGGTTCGCGAGGCCGCCTCGGTGCTGGGAGCATCGCCGTTGCGGGTGTGGCGGGAGATCGACCTGCCGATCGTCAGCCGGGCGACTCTCGTAGGAGCCGCCTTTGCCTTCGTCATCTCGCTCGGTGAGTTCGGAGCCACTTCGTTCATTGCCCGACCCAACACTGCGACGATCCCGACGATGATCTTCCGTCTGCTGTCCCGGCCGGGGGAGACGTCGTTTGGGATGGCCATGGCGATGTCGGTCGTTCTCGCCGTCATCACAGCCGGCGTGGTGCTGGCCATCGACCGCGCCCGGGTCGGCGAGCTGGGGGCCTTTTGATGCTGTCGGTGAAAAACATCAAGGTCGAAATCGAGGGAAAGACGATCCTCGAAGACGTTTCCCTAGAGGTGGCCGACGGCGAGATCGTGGCCGTTCTCGGCCCATCGGGCTCGGGCAAGTCGACTCTGCTTCGTGCGGTAGCCGGTCTGGTGGGCCTGAAGGCAGGGGACATCGAATGGAACGGCCGCTCGGTGGTGGACGTGCCCACCCATCGACGCGGATTCGGCCTCATGTTCCAAGGATTCGCGCTGTTTCCCCATATGACGGTGGCCGCCAACGTCGGCTTCGGGTTGAAGATGGCCGGAGAGCCGGAGATCGAGCGGCGGGTGAGCGAGGCGCTGTCATGGGTTGGCCTCGATGGCTTCGGGCCGCGCAAGGTCGACTCTCTGTCGGGTGGCGAGCAACAGCGCGTCGCCCTGGCGCGCACCCTGGCACCCCAGCCCGATCTAGTGATGCTGGACGAGCCACTCGGTGCCCTGGATCGCAACTTGAGGCAGCGGCTTGTCGCCGACACACGGCAGGTCCTCGAGGAACGCAAGGTCACCGCAGTCGTGGTGACCCACGACCGTGACGAGGCGAGTGCCATGTCGGACCGTCTTGCTCTGATGCGAGAGGGCACCATCGTCCAGACCGGCACGCTCGAGAGCATCCTCGGCACTCCAAGAGATGGGTGGGTCGAGAGCTTTCTCAAATGAGAAGACCCCCCATCGGGGGTCTTCTCCACCTGGGCAGTGTTGGTCATGAGGGAGAAACAGCCCTAGTGCACTAGGTGTCGGAGGAACCGGAGTCCTTCCAGTCCTGGTGGATCTCACGCAGCTCGTCGGGTGTGATCAGACCGTCCTCGAGATACTCGGAGACGTCGACCTGCTTGAGCGGATGGCTCTCGTCGAGCGAGTCATACTCCTCCTGGTCGATGCCACTGTCATCGAGGAGGGCACCGAGACGTGCCCCATGGATGAAGGCGCGGCGTCTCGGATGGGGCCTGATCTCACGGATCTCCTCTGTGGTGAGCTCTCCGTCTTCCCAGGCCTCGTCAAAGACGTCGCTGAGGAGGTAGTGATCGTCGGGCAGCTGAGCTGCCTCGTCCTCGGTGATGACTCCGTCATCGAGGAACCCTTCGATCAGCTCGTGGAGTGCTTCGCGCTCCTCCTTGAGCTCGGTCGCCTTGTCCTCCGCAGCCTCGGCGATGGCGTCGGCCTGGTCCTGGGTGATGGTGCCGTCACCGACCAGCCCATCGAGCACTTCGCCGAGGAAGCCGAGGATTCTCGGGATGGGGCCCTGGTCCTCGATAACGGCATCGTCTTCTTGCGCTGCCGCGGTGCCCGGGGCGGAGACCACCGAGGTGAGGAACCCGGCGCCCACCAAGAGACCACCGGCGACGAGAGCGGCGAGGATCTTGTTGTTCATAGCTTTCTCCTTCTACCTGGCAGCTATGTCAACGAGTGTCCCTCCGAGTTGTTAGGAACCCGTGAAGAGGGTGTACAGGTTCGACTTGGACTAGGTGCGAAGACTCTTGATGTGCTCGACGAACTCGTCCGGGAGACGTCTGGGACGGCCGCTCAGATCGGTGAAGGCCGCGGTGACGGTGATCCGGGCCACCTCCTCCTCCCCACGGATCATCGTCTGACGCCAGGTCGACTTCACTCGACCGGCCTCCTCGACCCAGGTGTGGATGGTGAGCTCCTCGCCGTAGCGGGCGGCGGCGAGAAAGCGCGCATTGATCTCGACGACCACGAACTGCCAGCCGCGCTCCTTCAAGACATCGAGACCCCACCCCATGGCGGTCAGGTACTCGATGCGGCCCGTCTCGAAGTACGAGAAGTAGTTGGTGTGGTTGACGTGGTCATAGGGGTCCAGCTCATAGAAGCGGACCTTGACACTGGAGGTGAACACGTCTCGATCGGTGGGGATCTCGACCGACAATCTGTCTCCTCAGAGCGGGGGCACCCAACGCTACCCTCGCCGAAACGCATGAAGGCTTGGCAGCTCGAAGACACCAAGGGAATCGACTCGTACGTACTCAACGACGTGGCAGAGCCCGAACCGGGACCCGGCCATGTCGGCGTCAGGCTCGTGAACACCGGTCTCAATCACCTCGACATCTGGGTCTCGTTGGGTCTCCCCGCCCCCAAGCAGCTCCCTCACACCACCGGGGCAGACGGGGCTGGCATCGTCGATGCCATTGGTGAGGGCGTTGCCGGTCACGAGGTCGGTGATGAGGTCATCATCGACCCGTCGCTGTCCTGCGGGACCTGCGACTACTGCCTGAACGACGACATCGTGTACTGCGAGGACTTCAGGATCCTCGGCGAGACCGTCCCGGGGACCTTCGCCGAGAGGGTCGTCGTCCCCGAGATCAATGTCGTTCCCAAGCCGTCGAGGATCGCCTGGGAGGTGGCCGGCTCGCTCGGTCTGGCCAGTGTCACCGCCCTCCGCATGCTGGAGAAGGCGGACCTGCAAAGGGGCGAGACCGTGCTGGTCGTCGGAGTCGGCGGCGGTGTCTCGGCCGCCGCGATGTACCTGGCAAAGGCCCTCGGGGCGAATGTCTACGTCACCTCCCGCACGATGGACAAGATCGAGTGGGCCGTCGGCGAGGGGGCGGTGGCCGGATTCGACTCATCAGGCGAGTTCGGGAAGGACATGGCTGCGGTCGGGGGAGCCGACCTCGTGATCGACAACGTCGGGCCGGCCACCCTCAGGCAGTCGATGCGTGCGGCCAAACGTGGCGGGCGCATCGCTATCTGCGGCGGGACCAGCGGGCCGCGATTCGAGCTCACCATCCCGGCACTGTTCCATCGCCAGCTCGAGCT
This sequence comes from Acidimicrobiia bacterium, assembly GCA_036396635.1. Classification (GTDB taxonomy): domain Bacteria; phylum Actinomycetota; class Acidimicrobiia; order Spongiisociales; family ZC4RG35; genus JANQRA01. The sequence goes on along the minus strand of DASWKM010000042.1, from coordinate 2,810 downwards.
GATCGGCTCCTCGATGGGAAACCATGCCCAATTCGCGCGCGCCCTCAACTGGATCCGGCTGGGCAGGGCGAAGTCACCAGTGGCGAAAGTCTTCCCCTTCGATCAGCTGCCCGATGCGCTGCGCTTCCTCGATTCGGGTGAGCAGATCGGGAAGGTCGTCCTCGCCCACTGACCGCTCACGGCGAGATTCCCTGGATGGCAAGGGGTCGGGCGGGACGTAGGCCCAACGTCCCGTCTTCATCTCGGTTGAACGATACAGACCAGTGCATTAAACGCGTTTGGTGGTATCAGCAGACACCCCGATCGCTCTTCCTGACGTCCGGTGCAGAGTGCACCGGTCTACATAGGGGGAGAGCATGACGCACGTCAGCACACCAAACACCGGAGCGTTTCCCAAGAGCGGAAGCACCTGGAATATCCGAGCCATGGCCGGGGCAATCGCCCTGACCGTCGCGGCCGGGGCTGCGATCGCGACCGGCGTATTCATCAGCCAACAGGATGAGTCGGCGTCGGCCGCAGGGTCGGCAGCCACCAGCTTTTCCGGGGAGAGAATGGAGCGGCTGCTGGCAGACAAGGCCGCCTTGGAGCAATCGGACGGGGCATCGTCCAGCCTCCTCGAGGATTGGGTCCGCTACGGCTACGTTCCCGAGAAGGCACTCCATCCGGCGAGCGGCGGCTTCGCCGAGTCTCCGGGCCAACCCCGGTAGCGCCGCCAACCAAGTCTTCGACAAAGAAGGCGTTTGAGCCCCGGTTCCGGTGGACACCTCCCGCCGGGTCCGGGTCTCAACGCGTGACAAGGGAGCTGGAGCACGCTCTGAATCCGGTTCTGATCGATCCGGGACGGTCGGTAAATTCTCACGATGGGCGCGTTCATCGTGAGGTCAGATCATCCCGATGCCGAGGACGTGAGGTCACTCCTGGAGGCGCATCTTGTTTTTGCCAAACGCCATAGCCCTCCCGAAGACGTGCATGCGCTCGACATGACCGGTCTGCTCGCCGAGGACGTTTCTTTCTTCAGCATCCGAGAGAACGGCCGGCTTCTGGGCATCGGAGCGTTGAAACAGCTCGATCACACCCATGCCGAGCTCAAGTCGATACACACCGCCGAGGTAGCCAGGGGAAGAGGCGTGGCCAGGGCGATGGTCGATCATCTCGTCGAGCTCGCCCGCACCCGGGGCTGCAATCGGGTGAGTCTCGAGACCGGCTCGATGGATGCCTTTGCGGCTTCTCGTGCGCTTTATGCGTCGGCGGGATTCGAGGTCTGCGAGCCGTTCGCGCAATACGGCCCGAGCCCGAACAGCGTCTGCATGACACTGGAGCTGGCGACGTTGTGACAGGGCGTGGGTAGGCCCGTCGAACACTCGGTGAGTCGCGGGGTGGCTTGTCATCCAAACGGCCTCGCTGCTCCGTCATATGGATGTCATTCCAAGGACTCACCGAAAGGATCTCAGATGAGACGTATAGGCATCCTCGTTATTGCCTTCACCACTTTGGCGGCGTGTGGCACGCCAACGGGGACGGGCGCTCAACCCGAATTCCCGACGACAACGACCCTTGTTCCTGCCCCTTCTGACCAGGCTACGACCACCACCAGCTCCCTGGCCACGACCGTTACCCAGGCCCCGGCAACGACCGTCACGACTGCCGCCAACACCACCACAACGGCTGCGGCGCCGACCGCCACGGCCCCGCCGGCCAAGATCGCGGTCGCCCCCTACTTCTACATCGACGAAGCCGGGCATCCCAACCGGCAGGGCCCATTCCTGGCGCCTGTGAACAGAGAGGTCGCCAAGACGGTGGCGGTGGCTCGCGCTGCGATCGAGCAGTTGCTGGCCGGGCCAACCAGCGGAGAGACGGAAGGCATCCCGGCGATCTCGACCGCAATCCCCGATGGGGTGCGGCTGCTGGGACTCACCATCAGCGGCGAGGGCATCGCCACAGTTGACCTGTCCGGCGAGTTCGAGGCCGACGACGACTCCGCCGCGGTTGCCCAACGCATCGCCCAGGTGGTGTTCACACTGTCGCAATTCCCCACGGTCAGTGAGGTCTTGTTCCGTCAGGACAACGTCGCTGTTGAGGTGCAAACAGGAGAGGGTGAGCTCGTCTCACGGCCGGTGGGCATCTGGGACTATCTCGAATTCGCCGCCGCTCTTCACATCGAATCACCGACGTATGGCGGACAGGGCGGAAACCCGCTGCATGTGCTCGGTTTCGGCGCAGTTTTCGAGGCCGCCTTCAGCTATGCACTGACCGATGACGATGGCCTCATCATCGCCGAGGGGCATGAGATGACCACCAATGGGACAGGTTGGGGTGGCTTCGACTTCACGATCGACTATGAGGTAGATCGCCAACAGGTGGGAGCGCTCATCGTCTGGACCCACTCGGCCGAGAACGGCGAGCGCATCGACATTCGCGAATACCCGGTGGTGCTCATCCCCTGACGACCACGATCTCCAACCCAACACCTTGGGCAAGACAGGGCGACCGAGTACTCGGTCGCCCTGTCGGGGATTGCGAGCCGGTCGGCTCACGAACGTCGCGTGCGGCGAAGAATTCGCCGGCGGCTTCGACAGACGCCGGCGTGTGCGCCAGAGGCGTCGGTGGAACCCTGTTTTGAGATCATGGCGCAGGCCGATGACGATGTGATGATGAGACGTCTCATCATTCGGGCCGATCGGGTCGTTCTCCCGTTTCTTCGGCAGTGGGGGATGCCCGCCCTGCGCATGTCGTTGGCCGTTGTGTTCATCTGGTTCGGTGCCCTGAAGGTGCTCGGGGTGTCCCCGGTGGTGGACCTGGTTGCGTCCACG
>DASWKM010000041.1:0-17559 GCA_036396635.1 Acidimicrobiia bacterium | reverse complement strand
CGATGCCAACAACTATCTCCAGCTCTCCCCGATGCGGGTCATCGTCCCCGGTGTGATGATCTCCCTCACCGTGATGAGCGTCAACTACATCGGTGATGGGATCCGCGACGCGCTCGATCCCAAGCTGCGCAGCAAGTAGCGACCGGGCCGCGGTCAGGCCGGATCAGATCCCGATGGCCTGTCCCAGCAGGTCTCGCTGATAATGCGGGCTACCCAACAACAGCGACGACGACTTAGCCCGTTTCAGGTAGAGATGGGCATCGTGCTCCCAGGTGAAGCCGATGCCGCCATGGACCTGGATGGTCTCCCCCGCCACCCACATGTAAGCCTCTGAGCAGATCGAGCTCGCCAACGGGGCGGCAACTCTGAATTCGGCCGCATCGTCGGTCACCCGGGCGACGTGATAGGCGGCGGATCTGGCGCTCTCCACTTTCATGAGCATGTTGGCGCAACGATGCTTGATCGCCTGGAATGACCCTATTGGGCGCCCGAACTGATGCCTCGTCCTTGCGTACTCCACAGACAACTCCATGCAGCGCTGTGCCCCACCGACCTGCTCGGATGCGAGCGCCGCCGTGGCCAGGGCCAGCGTGCGCCTCACACCATCGGTCGCGTCACCGTCTCCCAGCCGCGACCCGTTATCGACGACCACCCCTTTCAGGGACAACGTCGCCTGGCGTCTGGTCGGGTCGAGCACATTGGTCTGCACGATCTCAACCCCGTCGGCTCCGGCATCGACCACGAACACACCCAGCCCTTCAGGAGTCGTAGCGGTCACCAACAGATAGTCCGCGAGATGGCCATCGAGCACGAACCGCTTTTCGCCCGCTAGGGCCCAGCCTCTCGAATGAGGCTTCGCCGTCGTGGAGGGGGCGGCGGGATCCCAACCCCTTGGTGTTTCGAACACGGCCATTGTGGCCACCTTCTCCCCGGCCGCCAGGGCCGGGAGAAGCTCGGCCCGCTGTTCGGGGGTGGCGATGGTCGCGATGGCGTTGGTGGCCATCACGACACTGGCGAAGAAGGGGCCAGGGGTGAGCATTCGCCCCATCTCCTCCAGGAGGACACTCATCTCGACCGGCCCCAAACCTGCGCCACCATGCTCCTCGGGCACGGCCAGACCGGTCCAGCCCAGATCGGCGATCTCTTTCCACAGCAGACGGTCGAAACCATCGTCGGACATCATCAGCTCCCTGACCCGTTCCAGGGGCACTCGCTGCTGCAGGAATCGACGGGCAGTGCTTCGAATCAGGTCCTGGTCCTCGGTTGGTGCGTAGCTGACGACTCGAATCTCAGCCACGGGGCACCTCGGACCAGGGAAGCTCCTTGTCGACGCGGGGCTCGCCCGGCAGCCCGAGGACGCGCTCGCCCAGGATGTTCAGCATGATCTCCGACGTGCCGCCTTCGATCGAATTGGCTCTCGCGCGGAGAAAGGCCTTTCGCGGCTCGTGCATCCCGAAGCTCTTGGGGCGGACGAGCTCGTATCCGTCGGGATAAAGGGTCCCGTCCAGGCCGAGCAAATCCACGGTGAAAGCAGTGATCTCCTTGTTCAGGCTGGCCCACGACAGCTTGCCCGTCGAGCCCTCAGGCCCCGGGATCCCGGCGCCGGCCATCTCGTCGGCGCGCACGGCTGTGAGGCGAGCCGCCTCGGCCTCGGCCCAGAGCCGCAAGAGCTCGTCCCGGAGCACGGGATCGTCGACACCTTCCCGTCTCCAGACGTCGATCGCCTGTCCGATATACCCGCTCTCGCGGGGAACGGTGCTTCCACCGATCGCCAGCCGCTCGTTCATGAGGGTGGTCAGGGCCACCCGCCAGCCGGCGCCCACGACGTCGATCCGGTTCCCGTCGGGCACGCGGACGTCGTTGAAGAACACCTCGTTGAACTCGGCCTCACCGGTGATCTGATAGAGAGGGCGGACATCGACGCCAGGAGCATTCATGTCGACGATGAAGTAGGTGAGACCCTGGTGTTTTGGCATCTCAGGATCGGTTCGGGTGACGACCATGCCCCACTTGGCGATATGGGCGAGTGTCGTCCACACCTTTTGCCCGCTCACGATCCACTCGTCACCATCCCGAATGGCACGTGTCGCCAACCCGGCGACATCAGAGCCGGCGCCAGGCTCACTGAACAGCTGACACCAGATCTCCTCGGTGGTGAACATCGGGCGCAGCCATCTTCTCTTTTGCTCGTCGGTGGCATGGGCGTCGAGGACTCCGGCACCCATCGCGATCCCGAGCAAGTTGGTGGATCGGTTGTCGATGGAGGCCCCGGCATCCTGCATCCGCCTGTTGATCCGGGTCTGATATCTCCGAGCAAGACCCAGACCGCCAAATCCCTCGGCGTGCCAGACCCAGGCGAGGCCCCGGTCGTACTGGGCACCCCATATCTCGACATCGTCACTCGCACCGGGTGGGAATTCGGCGACGAGCTCGTCGACCAGGGCGTCGACGCGGACGCCATCGCGGTCCGTCATTGATTTGACCCTTCACTCAAACTCGGGCCCACGCTACCCGGGGCACCGGCCTGAGCAGGCCCTAGTGGCTCTTCACCCTTCGATATCGAGTTACCGCGAGCGGAGAGAAGATGGAGATGATCAGCACAACCCAGATCAGTGTGTAGACAATCGGGTTCTGCATCGGCCACACCGTAGGCTCGGGTGTCCCGGGCGGGATGTTGCCGAACAACTCCCGCGCTGCCTGGGTCACCGCCGAAACCGGGTTCCATTCCGCAAACACCCTCAGCACCGTGGGCAGGTTGCTCGATGGCACAAAGGTGTTGGCGATGAATGTGAGCGGGAAGATCACCATGAACGATGCGTTGTTGATCACCTCGGGGCTGGGGACCATGAGACCGACGAGGGCCATGATCCAGGATATGGCGTATGCGAACAACAGCAGCAAGCCAAATGCCACCAGGGCATCGATCATGCCGTTGTGGATCCGCCATCCGACGATCAGACCGGAGAGAGCCATTATCAGCAGCGAGGCTGCGTTGTAGATGACGTCACTCGCCGTGCGCCCCACCACCACCGCAGATCGTGACATTGGCAATGAGCGGAAGCGGTCGATGATTCCCTTCTGCATGTCCTCGGCGAGACCGGCGCCCGTGAAGGTCGCCCCAAACACGACCGTCTGGGCGAATATCCCCGCGATCAGGAACTCCCGATATGAGCCACCAGGGATGTCGATCGAGCCCCCGAACACGTAGGCGAACAACAGCACGAACATGATGGGCGACAGCAAGACGAAGACGAGCACCTCGGGGACCCGTTTGATTTTGATCACATTGCGTTTGGCGATGACTGCGCCATCGGAGATCGCCTGGCGAAGATCGCTCATGCTGGCACCTCCTCGAGTGCCTCGGGCTCCTCGGCGTGGTGCCCGGTGATGGCAAGGAAGACATCGTCGAGGGTCGGGCGACGCAATTGGACGTCGCTCACCTCGACACCGTCGGCGTCGAGAGCACGCAGTGCCTGGGTCAGGACGGATGCCCCACCGGTGATCGGCACCACGAGTTTCGGTTGGCGATCGTCTCTCTGGAGGTCGCCTTGGGCAAAGCGGGCCATGACCTCGCTGGCCTGGCCCAATTGATCGTAATGGGTCAACGTCACCTCGATGCGGTCGTCTCCGAACGCGCCCTTCAGCTGATCGGCGGTCCCTCGTGCGATCGCTCGGCCGTGATCGATGACCAGGATGTCATGCGCCAGCATGTCTGCCTCCTCCAGGTACTGGGTGGTGAGAAGCAGCGTGGTCCCGCGACCGACCAGGTCGCGGATGATGTCCCAGAGCTGAACACGACTCCTCGGGTCGAGGCCCGTGGTCGGCTCATCGAGGAAGAGGACCGGTGACTCGGCCACCAAGGCGCCGGCCACGTCCAGCCTCCGTCTCATGCCGCCCGAGTAGGTCTTGACAGGCCGGTCCGCGGCCTCGGCGAGGTCGAAGCGGTCGAGGAGGTCCCGAGCCCGCGTACGCGAGGCCTCCTTGCCGAGGTGATAGAGCCTCCCGATCATGTCGAGGTTCTCATAGCCGGTGAGGTGCTCGTCGACCGCGGCGAACTGACCTGACAGCCCGATCAGGGTCCTGACCTTTCCCGGCTCCTCGAGGACGTCCGCACCGGCGACGGTTGCGGTGCCGGCATCCGGCTCGAGGAGTGTGGTGAGAATCGATACCGCCGTCGTCTTGCCGGCTCCGTTCGGGCCCAACAGCCCGAGGATCGATCCCTCGTCGACGGTCAGATCGAGTCCATCGAGAGCAATGACGTCGCCGTAGTGCTTCACCAGGCCGGTGGCTTCGATTATGTGTTTCATTCAGTCCTACCTTCGGATTCCTACCCTCTTTAGCACCAGGGTATCGGTCGTCTGTGACAGATCCGGCCGGATTACCCAAAAGGCGGGCTGGCTACACGTTCACCCCTGTGTAATAAGCTATTCTAACTTGACTGCTTACCGGACAAAGGTTATCCTGTAACAGGCAACAGCGTGTTCGCCTATTACAACGAAGGAAGCCACGATGCAGACAGCCGACCAGTTCGACACTCTCTATCAACGGCTCGCCGCCGCTTGGGATGCACACCAAGGCCTGCGGGCAACCGACCCTCCCGTGACCGAGCTCGCCGCATCCGCGGCACGTCTCTACCAGGCGAAGCTCGCGATGTGGGATTGGCACCGCGACAACACATTGAGGAGCAGATGATGTTTGCCCCCTATTGCGAGCGCCACGGCTCACGGATTCTGTTGACCACCGAGAGCATCACGGCACTGGTCTCGACCGACCATGGCATCGTCGTTCACTTCGTCTGCAGCTGTGGCGCCTCAGGTGTGTGGAGCCCCGCCCCGGAGACTTCGGTACACCCCGTCTGAGAAACCTCGCCCGGCCCGCCACTGGAGGTCACCCGAGGCGGCTGGTCACGCCCCATCTGATCGATTCACGAGATCTGGTGGGCAACCAAGCCCACTGAGCAGGGTTCATGGTCCATCAGATCGATTCAGGGAATCTGGTGTGCAACCAAACCCGCTGAGCAGGGCTCGGGGCCCATCAGAAGACCTCGGGACACCAGGGTGGACGATCCGTCCGAAACAGCCGATGAATGAGATTGACCGCCGCCGGCTCGCCGTCGAGCCGGCCGGCGGCCGCCAATGCCAGCGCATCACCCCCACCGAGATAGAGCTGACCAATGACATCGATCCCGCACGACACGTCCGGCCGCTCGTTCACGCGGTCACAGCTCGCCCGACCGTCGACGACTTCGAGGAGGTAGACGCCGTCGTTCTCGGGGCGTGTGCCATCCACGACCTGGACGCTGATCGTCCCGTCATACTCGTACGACCGGGCCTCCAAGGCTGAAGGGACATCCATCAACCTGATCCACAGCCCATCTTCCAGGGCCCGCCTGACGCGCCGTGGATCGGTGACCTTTTCGGGGAGAGGATCGTCCACCGGCGCGTTCCACCACTCCAGCGTGGTGAACAGGTCGATGTTGGTCAGGAAAGACCAGAGGCTCGAGTGAGCCTCGGGCGTTGCCGCCATCACCTCGCTCACGTCGACCTCGCCCTGGGCGATGAAGTCCTCCCACTTCCCCTTCTGACGGTAGGTGACGTATCCATCGACCGAGTCGCCATCCCCGTAGACGGCGTAGCGTCGTGACGACTTGCCCCCTCGAGCGCGCTCGCCGTCATGGATGTGGCGAACTCTCCACCAGGCATCGGCTCTGGTGAGCATTCCGGGCATCGTCGGGCGGATCCGGTTGTAGACCGAGTGCATCAGCGGCTCGGCGACGTCGGCTTCGAGGAGGCGGACAGCGCCCCGAGTCTCAGGTGATCGCATGGTCACAGAGGTAGTTTGCAGCTTCATGTTGTGGCGGCGCGTCGCCTGGCCAAACCCGAACCTGCCATAGATACTGCTCTCTGACGCCCATAGACCGGCCAATGGCTCGTGCCGGTCGGCGACCTCATCGAGATGGCTGCCCATGAGGGCTCGAAGCACGCCACGCCGACGATGGGTCGGCTGAACGGTGATAACGGTGGTGCCGGCCATGGGGACGGTCGCCCCACCGGGGACGGTCAACCCGAAGGACAACGCACCCCCGGTGCCGATGATGTCGCCATCGTCGAACGCCGCGAACATCCGGTCGTTCTCGAAGACATCCGTGAATCTCTGCCGCGCCCCTTCATCGTCGCTGGGGTCCTCACCGAATCCCATTGGAACGCGCTTCCGGAACAGATCGACGTCGTCATCGGTGATCGCTCGCACTTCCCACATGACCGAGACGCTACCGAACCCCGGTCGAAACCCTGGTGGTGAAAGCGTCAAGGGAAGGCTTTGGATCACACCATGACTGTCCCGTCATCGGGTCCAGCGGCGATTAGTGCTGAAGCATTGCCTAACCCGATTGCTCACCATGTCGGCTCGCTTGATCCGACTCGGTGTGGATGGTCCGCGCCCCATGGGTGTGTCGCTCGGCGACGGGGGAATGTGCCGGGTCATCGAGAAACACCCGACCCTTCTCGACATGTAGGAGCGAAGGGCCATACGCCGTGACCAGATTGGCCTCGGTGAGGGCTTCGTCCGGTATGCCTGCGGCGATGACCCGTCCCGAGATGAGGACCACGTAATCGGCGAATCGGGCCTCGGACAGGTCATGTGTCGTCATGATCACGGTGCAGCCTTCGTCGGTCTCCTCGTGGATCACCTCGTCGATGGCATGGGCGGTGGTCAGATCGATGCCGGTGAGTGGCTCATCCAGCAACAACATGTCGTGGTCCTGGGCAAGACCCTGGGCGACGAAGACACGCTGGCGTTGCCCACCGGAGAGGTCGTGTAGATGCTTCGAAGCGAGATCCGAGATCGCCATCCGCTCCAGGGCCTGATCGACCGCCGCGTGGTCCGAGGCTCGCAAACGCCGGTACGCCCCTGCCGTGGCATAGCGACCCATCGTCACCACCTCCCTGACCGTGACCGGCAGTGCCTCGTTGACCTTCGTGGCCTGGAGCACATAGGCGAGGCGATCGGCACCGACCGATATCTCGATACGACCGGAGACCGGCTCGAGCAGCCCGGCAAGCGCGTTCAACAACGTGGACTTCCCCGACCCGTTGGGGCCGATGACCGCGGTCACCCCGCCGGCAGGAATGCGAAATGTCGACTCGGCCACGGCGACGCTCGCCCCGTACGCCAGAATCACACCCTCGGCATCGACCGCGGATCCGGTCATGCGCATCGGGAGCAGCGACCCTCGATCTCGAGCGCGTGATCGGTCGGTCTGAAGGAGGCGAGCTCGGCGATCTCGGTGACGAGGGAGCGGACCCTCTCCTCCTTCTGCTCCGTCAACTCGACATCCGCCACCGACCCGCAGTTGATGCAGACCAGGTGATGGTGATGACCGGTGAGCCATTCCGCCAGCTCGAACCTGGTCAGACCCTTTGCACCGAGATGGGGTGTGACCACGCCGGCCTCTTCCAGGACGGAGAGCGTTCGGTATATCGACGAGAGAGGCACCTCCCTACCCAGAGACTCGTGTAGCTCCGCGGCCGAGCGCGGGCCACCCGCAGTGGCGAGCTCCCCCACCACGGTCTTCCTCCCAGGCGTGAACCGAACGTCACTTTCTCGAAGCCTCAGCTCCACCTGACGATCCAGGGTCGATTTGATCATCACTCCACTCTAATGATTATGATTCTCAATGCTATGATAACAATTCTCATTCGTGAAGGAAGATCGAGAAAGTCATCATTGCGGGCCCCGACCGCTCTGCTGGTGGCCGCGGTCCTCGCGGCACTGCTCTCCGGGTGCGGGGGGTCACCCGACACCACCGATCCCGGCGTCAAGGTGGTCGCCACCACATCGATCTGGGGCGATATCGCACGTCAGATCGTCGGCGAGGATGGTGAGGTAGAGGTGCTCCTCCCGATCGGTGCCGACGCCCACGACTACCAGGCATCATCACGTCAGGTGGCGAGTCTCGGGACGGCAGACCTCGTGATCGCAAACGGCCTGGGGCTCGAGGAGAGGCTCCACGATGTCTTGGAAAGCATCGTCGACGACGGGGGCAACGTCCTCGAGGTCGGCGACCAACTCGACCCGATTCCCTTCGCAACGAGCGGCGAGGATGGGGCAGACGAGCGCGTCGGGCTCGACCCTCACGTCTGGTTCGATCTGGTCCGGGTGGCGGATGGGGCCCGGCTCATCGCCGGCGAGCTGGAGCTGATCGACGACACGATCGACTGGAGCGCACGTGCCGAGGAGCTTGCCGCCGACCTGGTTGCGGCAGACCGTGAGATCGAGACAATCCTCGCCGACATCCCGACGGAGAGCCGGAAGCTGGTCACCAACCACGAGGCGCTCGGATATTTCGCTGCCCGCTACGACTTCGAGGTGATCGGTGCGGTAATACCCGGAGGATCGACTCTGATCGACCCATCGTCGGCCGAGCTCGCCGAACTGGTCGGGTTGATCACTCAGGAAGAGATACATGCCATTTTCGCCGAGACCAGCCTGCCCAGCCAGCTCGCCGAAGCGGTCGCCGCCGAGGTCGGCGAAGACATAGCTGTCGTCGAGCTCTTCACCGAATCCCTCGGCGAGCCGGGCTCCGAGGCCGAAACCCTGATCGAGATGCAACTCGCCAATGCAAGGCTGATCGCCGAAGCCCTCTCGTGACTGACTCCCCTGCTGTACTGGCCCTCATGGACTGGCTGACCGCACCCTTCGAGCTGGCCTTCCAGCAGCGTGCGCTCATCGGAGGGTCGCTCGCCGCCGTCGTCCTGGCATTGGTCGGCACCTGGGTGGTGATAAGGGGGATGTCGTTCTTGGGTGACGCATTGGTACACGGGGTCGTGCCCGGTGTGGCGCTGGCGATCTTGTTCGACTTCAACCTGTTGGCGGGGGCCGCCGCTGCAGCCTTGGTGATGATGGTGGGGATCAACCTTGTCCATCGACAGACGACCTTCTCCGAAGACACCAGCATCGGCCTGCTCTTCGTCGGGATGCTCGGGCTGGGAGTCATCCTCATCTCGAGGACGACCTCTTACGCGGGAAGTCTCACCGCCATCCTGTTTGGTGACGCGCTGGGCGTGACCACCGGGGACATCGTCGGTCTGGGCTTGCTCCTTGCTGTGACGATCGTGGTCACGCGTCTCCTCCATCGACCATTTCTCGTGCTCTCCTTCAATGAGCAGAAAGCACAGCTTCTTCGGCTGCGGCCAAAGCTGGCCCATATGGCGTTGCTCGGCCTGATCACTATGGGGATAGTCGGCTCATTCCAGACGGTCGGGACTCTGCTCGTCTTCGGTCTGCTCGTGGGGCCGGCAGCCACCGCCGCCCTGTTGGTGCGTCGTGTCCCGGTGATGATGGGTGTGGCCGCTCTGATCGGTGTGGCCTCGGTCGTGGTGGGCCTCATCGTCAGCTACCACGCCGACACATCCGGCTCGGCGACGATGGCTGTGGTGCCGATTGTGATGTTCTTCCTGGTTCTGGCGGCGCGGTCGGTGCGCAAACGGGCGATGGCCGTATCCGGGGTCCGCTAGATTCCACCGGGTGACCACGCACTTTCGCACCTGCCCGTTGTGTGAGGCGACGTGCGGGCTCGAGGTGAGCCATCAGGACGGCCAGATCCTCCGGATAAGGGGCGACCGCGACGACGTCTTCAGCCATGGGTTCATCTGCCCCAAGGGCTCGACACTGGGCAAGCTCGATCAGGACCCCGATCGGCTGCTCAGACCCCTCATCAAGCGAAACGGCCGTCACGGGGAGGCCACATGGGACGAGGCCTTTGCGTTGATCGAGTCGAATATCACACCGATAATCGCCGAGCATGGCGCCAATGCGGTTGCCGTCTACCTGGGCAACCCCAACGTGCATTCGATGTCGGGGAGCCTCTACACGAGGGTCTTCGTCAAGATGCTGCGATCGAAGAGCATCTTCTCGGCCGCCACTGTCGACCAGATGCCAAAACACGTGTCGTCGGGATACATGTTCGGCCATCCCGATCTGATCCCGGTGCCCGACATCGACCGCACCGCCTACCTCCTGATGCTCGGCGCCAACCCCTACGAGTCCAACGGCAGCCTCGCCACCGCCCCTGATTGGCCGGGTCGTCTCGAGGCGATTCAGGAGCGTGGTGGAAGAGTCGTGGTCGTCGACCCGAGGAGGACCAAGACCGCCGCTGTCTCCGACGAGCACGTTCCGATCCGACCCGGGACCGACGCCCTCTTCTTGTTTGCCTTGGCCAACGTCATCATCGAAGCCGATGCAGTCGACCTCGGCGAGCTCCGCGATCACGTGGAGGGTCTCGACGAGCTCGCCGCTGCCGTGGTCGGGTTCGAGCCGGAGACGGTCGAAGCTCCCTGCGGCATCCCCGCAACGACCATCCGGCGGATAGCCCTCGAGCTGGTGTCGGCGGAGAGCGCCGCCGTCTACGGGCGGATCGGCACCCATACCACCGAGTTCGGGACGATGGCGTCGTGGATGGTGGACGTGCTCAACGTGATCACCGGCAACCTCGATCGCGCCGGGGGCGCGATGTTCCCCCGGGCCGCCCACGAGCAGCCACGCTCACGTCGTCAGTTCCAGACCGGCCGCTGGTCCACCAGAGTCCGCCAGCTGCCCGAGGCCAGGGGGGAACTTCCCGTGTCGGCGCTGGCCGAAGAGATCCTCGAGCCTGGGCCGGGCCAGATCAAGGCGATGATCACGATCGCCGGCAATCCGATCCTGTCGACACCCAACAGCGGCCGTCTCGAGGAAGCCATGGCTTCACTCGATTTCATGGTGTCGATCGACGTCTACCTCAACGAGACATCCCGACACTCCGATGTGATCCTGCCCGGCACCACTCCCTTGCGTCGCCCCCACTATGACTTCGCCTTCTATCAGCTGGCCGTGCGCAATATCGCCAACTACTCACCGCGATTGTTCGGGTCAGCCGACGATTCGCTGGATGAGTGGAAAATCCTCCTCCGTCTCGGCGCCACCGTGACCGGGCAGGGCTTCGATCCCGATGTGGGAGTGCTCGACGACGGTGTGTTCGGGATGATGATCGGTTCTGCCACTGCCGATCCGTCTTCGCCGATCAACGGGCGCTCCCCGGAAGAGGTGTTCGCGGCGACCACAGGTGGGCGCGGGCCGGAGCGGATGCTCGACTTCCTGATCCGGACCGGGCCATACGGCGACGGCTACGGCATCGACCCGAACGGGTTGACCCTGGAACGCCTGAAGCATTCGCCGCACGGCATCGATCTCGGTCCGCTTCAGCCGAGATTCCCCGACGATCTGCGCACACCGTCCGGAAAGGTGGAGCTCGCCCCGCCTCCCCTCCTCGCCGACGTGCCGAGACTCCGTGAGGCCATGGAACGCACCGCAAACGGGGGACTCACCCTGATCGGACGTCGTCATGTCAGGTCCAACAACTCGTGGATGCACAACGTCGATGTGCTGGTCAAGGGGAAGGATCGCTGCACACTCCAGATGAACACATCCGATGCGGCGAGACTCGGGGTGACCGACGGGGGACGGGCGAAAGTGACCTCGACCGCGGGAACGGTGATCGCCTCCGTCGACATCACCGACGACATCATGCCCGGAGTCGTGAGCCTCCCCCACGGCTGGGGTCATGACCTGGAGGGGACACGCCTCAGCGTCGCCTCCTCCAAGCCAGGCGTGAATGCGAATACCTTGTCCACCGGGGACATGGACCCGATCTCGGGCAACGCTGTCCTCAATGGGATCCCGGTCGATGTCGTGCCCGCTTGAACCACTGGTGACATACCACTAGTTTTTCGATCACGATCACATGGAGGCTGCTCATGAGAGGTTGGAGACTCGTCCTGGTCATCGTGGTAGGCGTCATGCTTGTCGCTGCCTGCACCGCGGGGGTAAACCCCGAAGTCGGTAGCCCCACCCCCGATGGTGACAGCGCCGGGTTCCTGCTCGGTCTATGGCAGGGGATCATCTCGCCGATCACATTCGTCATCTCGCTGTTCAGCGACAACATCAACATCTACGAGGTCCACAACAACGGCAACTGGTACGACTTCGGGTTCGTGCTCGGAGCCGGGATCCTGTTCGGAGGGGGCTTCTTCGGCAGCCGCCGTTAGTCAGCTCGTGGTCGGCTCTCTCGGCTCGAGACGGATGGTGGTCCCCAGGGTCTCAGACATCAGCATCGCATCGAGTGAGCGACCTCTCGGGTACTTGCGGCGCAACGCCTCGGACGCCCGCTCGATGGACTCCGGGTCATGAGCCGGAACGCTCATTGCATCCAGGACCCAGTCCCCAACGTGCAGCCGTACGTTGGGGTCGCGCAGCGTCCGCTGATACCACTTGCCCGACTCACCACGAACCGAACGGCAGAACACATCGTTGTGATTCACGACGATCCAGATGACCGTTTGATAGGAGCGGTCGCCTGAACGCGTCTCGATGTGTACCTCCTTCGTGTCGGAGATCAACGAGAGGACGTCATCGGTGAACATTTCCTGCATGCTACGGGAGCTCAACAGTCTCGCAGGTTCGGAAACGATCGTGGGCCCTCGTTGTCGGGGCCTTGGGCTGCCTCTCTGCCGGCGTTCACGCCGGCTCCATGGTGAGCTGAGCATGGGTAGACGGCGCGCCGTCGTCGCCTGGCTCGATCAGACGAGCGGGTGGTACTCGCTCTTCAGCCGAACGTGTCGCAGGCCGATGCGTCGCCGGTCTCGAAGCCGGTTGTGAACCACTCGACCCGCTGGGCGGCGGAGCCGTGGGTCCAGCTCTCTGGATTGACCTGGCCCTGGACACTCTGCTGGACCCGATCGTCCCCTACCGCAGCGGCGGCGTCGATGGCCTCGTTGATCTCCCCTGTTTGAAAGACACCGGCACTCCTGATCGAGTTGGCCCAGACCCCGGCGAAGCAGTCCGCTTGAAGCTCCATCCGGATCGACAACTCGTTGGCGGCCTCCTGGGACCCGGCCTCCTGTTGGGCGCTCTGCACCTCGGCCATGACCCCAAGCCGTTTCTGAACATGGTGTCCAACCTCGTGAGCGATCACATAGGCCTCGGCGACGTCGCCGCCCTCGGCCCCGAGACGGGAGACCAACTCGTCAAAGAATGTCTCGTCCAGATAGATGGTCTCGTCGAGTGGGCAATAGTGGGGACCCACGGCCGAGCTTGCTCCCCCACACGCGGAGGTCGTCGCCCCGCGGAACAAGACCAGGGTCGGTAAGGCATAAGTCAGGCCGGACTCCTGGAAGATGGCCGTCCAGGTCTCATCCGTCGAGCCCAACACCGTCGAAGCAAACACCTCGTATTCGTCCTCTCCCCGGAACTCCTCAGGCTGTGCCCCCGACTGGGGCGCCTGTGCCTGACCTAGCTGCTCCAATACCTCGTCGAGGCCTGATCCTCCACCCAAGAAAGCGACCAGGAGAGCGATGATCAAACCAACACCACCGATACTTCCGACGGCAATGCCGGCTCTCCCCCGGCGGTCCTGGACGTTGCCTCTCGAGCCGATGCGGTTCCATCTCGCCAAGATCAAGCCTCCAACCAGTCCCAGAGAAAACTCCCGCAAGCGTGCCGGGTCCTCGGCCTCGGCTTTACCCCCGCGGCGCGGCGAGGAAACCTGAATTGCCCATTGACGAGACAAGCAATCCCGACCCGACGTCGACCATGACGTCCGAGTGGTCTGGTGATGCGATGGTCTTGCGCGACCCACGGTCGGGCCTGAGCTGGGGTCTCTCGAGCTGACGGACGAGACCGAGGAATTCGTGACTCGACCTGGCATCCCAAGGCTCCCTGATCCAGAGGGCGTTCACTCGAGGTCACGGTTTCCTCGCCTCCTCGATCCACCGGATATTGGCTCCCACTTGAAGAAGCGGATGGCGAGGGCAGCTGCCACCATCCCCCAGACGACCAGTTGGCCGAGTTCGGGCCAATGGAATTGGGCTCCACTCAGCGTCGGATCGAACGCCTCCCGAAACACAACGGCGAACGGCTTGAGCGGGAAGAAGTCTCCTGCAACCACCATCCACCCCGGCGGATCGTTGAGCGGGATGAATACGTCAGAGATGAAGGCGATGGGTAACAACGTGCCGTTGGTGATGGCGGGCGTGGTGTCGCCATTGGGTGACACCGCCGCCACGAACATCCCCAGGGCAGCGAAACAGGACGTGCCGACAAGGAAGGTGAGCAGAGCGGCTGCGAGTGTCCGGGGGAACAGCTCGACACCGTAGAAGGCAATGCCGACCCCCATCATCACGACCACCGCCAGAAAGGCGATGTAGACGGCCGAACCGATCCGGCCGGCGATGTACACCACCGGTGGAATCGGGGTTCCCCGGACCCGCTTCAGAATCCCGGCGTCCCTGGAGATCGATGTGCCTATGGCCAGGTTGGTGTAGGTTGCCGAGACCGCGGCGAACACCGCCAGTCCCGGCGTGTAGAACTGGGCAGTGGTGACGCCGAGACCCTCTATCTGGTCATTGCCGAAGATAGCGGTGAACAAGACCAGGAGCATCAACGGGAAGACCAGGGTGAAGAAGGCGGCGATCGGGGTTCGCCAGAAGATCTTGTTCTGATACTTGATCTGACTCCAGACGAGACGGAGGATCGAAGGGCGCCCAGCCATGGTGTCACTCGTCACCGGTCAACTCCAGGTACACGTCCTCGAGTGATGGCCTTGTGATCGCCAACCGCCGGAGCTCGATGCCCTCCCTGACGGCCCAGGAGGTCAGCTCATGCAAGGCACGGGTGGGCGAATCCGTTTCGAGTTGGACGGCCCCGCCTCCGACCGCCCGTATCCCGGGAACAGGGATCGACCTGGGGTCAACGCCCGACGGCGGGAGGAATCGAATCAGCGCCACGGCGTCGTTCCGTCCTCCGAGTGTGTCCGGCGTCCCCTCCGCCACGATGCGTCCATGGTCGATGACCGCGATCCGATCGGCGAGATGCTGCGCCTCATCCATGTAGTGGGTGGTGAGGAGGATGGTCTTGCCCAGTGACTTCAGGCTCTCGAGGACTTCCCAGGCCTGTCGTCGGGCCGAGGGGTCAAAACCGGTGGTGGGCTCGTCGAGGAAGACCAGGTCGGGATCGCCGACGAGGCCAAGGGCAAGCTCGAGCCGACGTTGCTGACCCCCGGAGAGCGTCTTGATGCGGGCATCAGCCTTCCCTTCGAGGCCCACCATCTGGATCAGGTCGTCGATGGGAAGACGGGCCGGATACGCCGACCCGTATACTCCGAGTGCCTCTCGCACCGACAGCTCCCGCTCCACCGCACCGTCCTGGAGGACGATTCCGATACGTTCGCGGTACCCACGACCTCCCGTTGCCGGGTCGAAGCCGAGGACCGAGATGCTGCCCGCGTCCGCATCCCGGTGGCCCTCGAGGATCTCAACTGTGGTCGTCTTCCCTGCTCCGTTGGGCCCGAGCAGGGCGAAGACCTCTCCTGCCTCGATCGTCAGATCGACCCCGGCCACGGCAGTGAGGTTCCCGTAACGCTTGATCAGCCCCTCCACTGCTACGACCGGCACCCGGCGATCCTAGAACCCACACCGAGGGATCGAGGAAAACCATGCCGCGGGTGTCGAAATCGGGGTCGCCATTTCGTGTAGAGGGTGCGAAGCCCGGTAGGTTGCCGGGCTGGAAAGGAAAGCGAGATGACTCAGTACCTGCTCTCGGTGTTCTTCGAGGAGGATGTCCAGCCCCCAGCGCCGGAGGAGATGGAGAAGATCTACCGCGACGTCGACGAACTCAATGACAAGCTGAAGGCGGAGGGCGCTTGGGTCTTCGCCGGCGGTCTCCATCCCGCCGACACCGCAACCGTGGTCCGGATGCGCGGCGACGAGGTTCTCACCACAGATGGGCCCTTTGCCGAGGCCAAGGAGCAGATCGGAGGCTTCTGGGTCATCGAGGCGTCGGATCTTGATGCAGCCCTGGACTGGGCGAGACAGGCGACGGTGGCATGCCAGGGCCCGGTCGAGGTCCGACCATTCCAGGACGAGCCCGGAGCCTGAGCGGGGTCGGGCTCGCGGTGGACGATGACCAGATCGCCGTCATCTTCCGCCGCGAGTCCGGCCGCGCCGTTGCGACCCTGGTTCGTCGTCTTGGGGACATCGACATCGCCGAGGACGCGGTTCAGGAAGCCTTCGTCGAGGCATTGCAACGTTGGCCCACCGCGGGGGTGCCGCCGAGTCCCGCCGGTTGGATCATCACAACTGCCCGCAACCGTGCCATCGACCGGCTGCGCCGTGAAGGGATCCGTGATGAGCGCCACAGGCAAGCCCTCGAGCTCTTCGACGCCGGAGACGACCCGCCGACGGTGGATGTAGTGGAGGACGACCGCCTCCGGCTGATCTTCACGTGTTGTCATCCGGCTCTGGCCACCAATGCCCAGGTTGCACTGACACTTCGACTGATCGCAGGTCTCCAGGTGGCCGAGATCGCTCGAGCCTTCCTCGTCGCCGAGTCGACAATGGCGCAGAGAATGGTGCGCGCCAAACGGAAGATCCGGGCCGCCAATATCCCGTATCGCGTCCCTGGCGACACCGAGCTCCCCGACCGGATCCGCCCCGTCCTTGCGGTGATCTACCTGGTTTTCAATGAGGGACATACCGCTACGGCCGGCGACGATCTTATGAGGGAGGAGCTCAGCGCCGAAGCGATCCGCCTCGCCCGCCTCCTCGCCGACCTCATGCCCGACGAGCCCGAAGTTCTCGGTCTCCTGGCGCTCCTGCTGCTCACCGAGTCACGCCGCGCAGCTCGGGTCGACGACATCGGGGCGATGGTTCGCCTGAGCGATCAGGATCGCACCCGATGGGATCGCGGTCTGATCGATGAGGGCCAGGAGCTCGTCCGGGCATGCCTGCGACGCAATCGACCAGGTCCGTACCAGATCCAAGCCGCCATCGCCGCAGTTCACTCCGACGCCGCCGGCGCGGCCGACACCGACTGGTCCCAGATCGTCCGGCTCTACGATCAGCTCCTCGCCGTGGCGCCCACTCCTGTCATAGCCCTCAATCGTGCGATTGCAGTTGCCGAGCTGGAGGGGCCAGAGACCGGGCTCGCGATCGTCGACACCCTCGATCTGGATTCGTATCACCTCTATCACGCCACCCGGGCCGACCTGCTGGTGCGGCTGAACCGGAGGGGTGAGGCAGCCGAGGCTTACCAGCTGGCGGAGAGCCTCACCGACAACACCGCCGAGATCGAATACCTCAGACGCCGCCGAGCCAGCGTCGACTCCGGGGCCTGATGCCCCTCATAGGCAGCGGGATGAGTGAAATCCGACGCCGGCCGCAGACGGGCGTTTGACAACCCGCTTCTCGGGGTAACCATCGAAGCGACGAAAGGGGATATATGACCAGCTACGCGACGGACCTCGGCGCACGAATCAAAGAAGACGTCATCGCACCGGTCGCCAAGGGGACTGCCCAAGGCTCCGAAGTGCTCGCCAAGGGCTCCGAGCGGGTTGCCGACGCGACACGCCGGATGGCGGAACGAACCCGGGGATGGGCCGACGAGGTCACTGGTGCCCGGACACGGCGCCAGGTGAAGCGAATCACTGCGGTGATCGGAATCGGCCTCCTCGCCACCTACCTCCTTTTCCTG
>DASWKM010000040.1:0-5673 GCA_036396635.1 Acidimicrobiia bacterium | reverse complement strand
CCGAGCTGAGAGACGCCATGAAGGCCAAGGACGGGCGACGTCGCGATGTGATCCGCCAGATCCAGACCGAGGCGGCCACCGCACGGACCCAACCCGACTTCACCGGCGAGGTCGACGACGCCTTCTTTCAGAGGGTGATCAACGGGTATGTCAAGAAGATGGACAAGTCGAGGGCCGAGTACGCGGGGTACGGCGTGAGGGGGGCCGAGATGGCCGCCAAGCTCGCCTTCGAGGTCGAGTACCTGTCGAAATGGCTGCCCCAGAGGCTCGGGGAGGATGAGACGCGGCGTCTGGTGAGGGAAGCCATCGCGGAGCTGGGTGTCGCCGGCGACGAGAAGGCGGTCGGCCGTGTCACCGGCCTGCTGATGAGCAGCAAGGGCAAGGATCTCGATGGCGGCCTGGTCAACCGTCTGGTCAGGGAGGAACTGGCGGGCGGGTGAGGCTGCCCGAGTTCGAGCCGATGCTTGCCACGAAGTGGCGTGACCCCTTCGATGACGATGGCTGGTGGTTCGAGGTCAAATGGGACGGCTATCGGGCGATCGTGGGAGCGGCCGACGGTGTGGTGCGCGTCCGCTCGCGCCGCGGCCTCGATCTGGCAGGGCCGTTCCCTGAGATCGGCGCCCTGGAGATCCCCGACGGAGTGGTGGTCGACGGTGAGATCGTCGCCTTTGACCCTGAGGGGCGTCCCTCCTTCTCCTTGCTCCAACGCCGTACCGGGTTCGGGGGGGCCGGCACGGGGGCGAGGGTGGGTGTCAACCTCGTTGTCTTCGACGTCCTGTTCCATGGAGCCGAAGTCACCGACCTCCCGTATGAGGAGCGGTGGGAGCTGTTGTCCACCCTCGGCCTGGAGCCCCCCATCATCGTCCCCGATCCGACACCGGGCGCGGGGACATCTCTGTTCGCGGCGGTTCGAGAGCAGGGGATCGAGGGGATCGTCGCCAAACGTCTCGGCTCCCGATATCAGCCGGGGAGACGGTCCGAGGACTGGCGAAAGATCTCGGTTCGGCACACGCTCCGGGCCGTGGTCGGCGGCTATATGCCAGGAGATGGTGGGCGGTCACGAACGTTCGGCTCGATCCTCGTCGGTCTCTACCTCCCGGAGGGGTTGCGCTGGATAGCGGCGGTCGGGTCGGGGTTCACCGACTCCACGCTGGGGGCATTTCACGCGGCCCTGACCCAGATCGAACGCGAGACATCGCCCTTCATCGATGATGTGGTCGTCCTCGGGAAGCCGATATGGGTCGAACCGGCGATAGTGGTGAATGTCGAGTACAAGGAATGGACACTCGACGAGCATCTGCGAGCACCTGTGTACAAAGGTGTGGAGCTGGCGGACCCCGAGACGGTGACGTGGGCGGAGGAGGGCCCGCTGCAGCCCTAGTGGTAAGCCGCAATCGAGTCGCGGTACCAGTAGTAGCTGTCCTTGGGGATGCGCTCCTGGGTTGCGTGGTCCACCCAGACCAGGCCGAATCGCTGGGAGAAGCCTTGGACCCACTCCAGATTGTCCATGAGGCTCCACACGAAGTACCCGTCCACGGGGATGCCATCGCGACGACACCGGGTCACCTCGGCGATGTGGCCTTCGAGGTATTCGATACGACGTCCGTCGTGGATCCGGCCGTCGGGCCCGGGGGCGTCGGAGTAGGAGGCACCGTTCTCGGTGATCACGATCGATGCCGGGGAGTAGTCGTCGTTGACACGCTCGATGAACTCGCCCAACCCCGCCGGGTCGATCCGCCACCCCATCTCGGTGTAGCCGGGAGGCGGGCCCGGCCCTGAAGGCCCCTCCGGGTCATCTCTCTCCTCGGCCCCCGATGCCACCCGGATCGTGGTGTAGTAGTTAACCCCGAGGAAATCGATCGGTGCGGCGATCTCCTCCAGGTCGCCCGGCATGACCATTCCGGCCAGCCCCTTGGGCAATCGACCCCTCGACTCGTGGGCGGCCACCATGTCCTGGGGATATCCCAGCCCGAAGACAGGATCGAAGAACCATCGGTTCCTGAACCCGTCGAAGTGCCGGTTTGCCTCCGTGGACGCTGCGTCGGCGGGAGTCGACGGCCTGCAGTCGAGGGCAAGGCCGATGCTGGCGCCAGGGAGGGCCTCACGAATGGCGCGCGTTGCCCGACCATGAGAGACCAGCATGTGATGCCCGGCGGTGAGCGCTGTCGTCCAGTCGGTCAGCCCGGGGGCGAAGACCCCTTCGAGATGCCCGAGAAAAGCCGACACCCAGGGCTCGTTGTGTGTGATCCACGTCCCGACCTTGTCACCGAGGCTCTCCGCCATGATCCCGGCGTAGCGGGCGAACGCGTCGATGGTGTCGCGTGAGCCCCACCCCCCCTTGTCCTGAAGCGCCTGGGGCAGGTCCCAGTGGTAGAGGGTCAGGGATGGCTCGATGCCGCGTTCCAGCATCCCGGCCAGGAGATCCGCATAGAAGCTAAGCCCTGGCCGGTTCACCTCACCGTCGCCGTCGGGGATGACCCGTGCCCACGCGGTCGAGAACCGGTAGGTGGTCACACCGAGGGCGGCGAGCAGGTCCAGGTCCTCCTCCCAGCGGTGATAGTGGTCGCATGCGATATCACCCGGGTCGGCGAGCCTCCCCAGGTCGCTGAATCGATCCCAGATCGAGTCGCCTTTTCCGCCTGCGTAGCGCCCACCCTCGATCTGGTACGCCGAGGTGGCCACACCCCAGGCGAACTCTCGATTCACACGGCGGCCGCGACCGCCTGCTGGGCCCCGATGCGGCTTCCCGTCCCCGGATCGAAGAAATGGAGCTTGGCGGTGTCCACCACCAGATCGATCGTGTCGCCCTGTGCGACGTGCACATCCGGGCTCACCCTTGCGATGAAGTTCGTGCTGTCGCCCAGCGACGAGGCATCACGCCCGGAATCCGCAAGCAGCTCTTCGATATCGGGCGTGATCACCGGCGCCCGGTCCACCGTGAAGTGGATGTAGGTGTCGGCCCCGAGCATCTCGGTCACTTCGACGTTCGCCCGCATGGTGCGATTCGGGTCGGGCCCGGCCACCGCGGCGCCCTCGAGGTCGCTGGGGCGAACCCCGATCACGAGCTCTTTGTTCATGTGATTCTCGAGGCCCCGGTGTCGGGCGAGCGCGGTCGGGTGCACCCGGAGCCGGCTGTTTGGCAAGACGGCGTACACATCCGTGCCGCTGCCCTCGAGATGACCGTAGGTCAAGTTCATTCCGGGGCTACCGATGAAGCCGGCGACGAAGAGGTTGTCCGGGCTGTTGAACAGCTCCGCGGGCGGCCCGACCTGCTGGAGGTTGTACGGGCGGCTGACGGACACGGGCCTGAGCACGGCCACTCGGTCTCCCAATGTCATCGCCTCCACCTGATCATGCGTCACGTAGACGGTCGTGGTCTCGAGCCGGCTGTGAAGTCTCTCCAGCTCGGCACGCATCTGGACCCTCAGCTTGGCGTCGAGGTTGGAGAGCGGCTCGTCCATGAGGAAGGCTGCAGGCTCGCGGACGATCGCTCGGCCCATGGCCACGCGCTGGCGCTGCCCGCCGGAAAGGGCGGCCGGCTTTCTGTCCAGGAAGTCGGTGATCTCGAGGATCTCGGCTGCCTCTCCGACCCGTCTCGTGATCTCGTCCTTCTCGAACTTGCGCAGCTTGAGGCCAAAGGCCATGTTGTCATAGACCGACATGTGGGGATAGAGGGCGTAGTTCTGAAAGACCATCGCGATGTCCCGGTCTTTGGGCGGGACGTCGTTGACGACACGGTCGCCGATCCTCATCACACCCTCGCTGATGTCCTCCAACCCGGCGATCATCCGTAGAACGGTCGACTTGCCGCAACCGGAGGGTCCGACAAGGACCAGGAACTCGCCATCGTCGATGGTGAGATCGACATCACCTACGGCTCGGGTGCCGTCTGGGTATATCTTGCCCAGGTCCTCCATTGTGATCTGTGCCACGCGTGCCCTTCCTTCCTCGGGGTGCCCATGAAGATAGTGGAAGAGTGAGGACGCGGGCGGGCCGATCAGGTGTGGGCGAGGATCAACCCCTCGTTGGGGCCCAGCTCGACGCCGTTTCTGACCCATTCGTCCCGGTGCGGGCCGGTGGTCGAGAAGACGACTCTCCCGGCTCCGACCGATGCCGAACGCGGCTCGCCGCTGAAGTTGAGGATCACCGTCATCGTCTCGTGGTCCGACTCCCGGCGGTAGGTGAAGACGTCTTCGGTCGATGACGGATGGCTCAGGAATGATCCTCGTCTCAACGCCGATGACTCCCTCCTCAGCTTCAACAGTCTCCGATACATGTTGAGCATCGAGCCCTCTTCACCCATCTGGCTCTCCACGTTGACCGTCTCGCAGTCGGAGCCGAGCGGGAGCCACGGCCTGACGGCCGGGGCGGTGAACCCGGCGTTGGGCCCTGGCGTCCAGTGCATTGGCGTGCGGGCGCCGTCACGGCTCAGCCAGCCGACAGTTGCTCCCCAGGGGTCTCTGTGCCCTCCGATCTCGATCTCGGTCTCGAGCATGCCCAACTCGTCGCCGTAATACATGAACGGCGTCCCCCGGAGGGTGAGCAAGAGGACGGCGGCGAGCCGATCATGACTCTTGGGCAGACGGCTTGCCAGCCGCATCTCGTCGTGATTCCCCAGGGTCCAGTTGGTCCAGGCCCCGACGGGGACGTTCCACAGCACCGACTCGATCGTGGCCCTCAGCGACGGGACGTTCCAGTGTGAGGCCATGAGATGGAAATTGAAAGGCATGCTCAGCTGATCGAGGTCTTCCCCGTAGTACGACGCCCACTCCGGCAAGTCGAAGATGTGCATCTCACCAACGATCAGGGCATCCCGGCTATATGAGTCGACCACCCGGCGGAGCTCGCGGTGGACCTCGTGGACGTCGGGCTGGCCGAAATCGTACAGGTGGATGAAATGGTCATATTCACCCATGTCCTTCCATGGGCGCGGGTAGTCCGATGGTGCCGGGGGGTTGTCACGTTCCCTCTCGTCCTTCATCATCTGATGCGCGGCATCGACTCGGAAGCCGTCGACCCCCATGTCGAGCCAGAAGCGGACCACTTCCATCATCGCCTCGACCACCTCCGGGTTCCTCCAATTGAGGTCGGGCTGGCTGGAGAGGAACGTGTGGCGATACCACTGACCGGTCCTTTCGTCATAGGACCAGGCGGGCCCGCTGAACACACTGACCCAATTGTTGGGCGGTCCATCCCCACGGCCGTCACGCCACACGTACCAGTCCCGCTTCGGGTCATCCATCGACGACCTGGATGCCTCGAACCACTCGTGCTCGTCGGAGGTGTGGTTGATCACGTAGTCGACGATGACCCTGAGGCCGCGCTCATGGGCGGCATCGATCAACGCTCTGGCGTCGTCGATGGTCCCGAACAACGGGTCGACGGCGGTGTGATCGGAGACGTCATAGCCCCAATCCCTCATCGGGCTCCGGTAGAACGGTGAGAGCCAGAGCGCATCGACACCGAGCACGTCGGACAGGTAGTCGAGCCGGGAGGTGACGCCGGGCAGGTCGCCAAAGCCGTCATCGTTGTTGTCGGAGTAGCTGAGCGGGTAGATCTGGTAGATGACAGCTTCCCGCCACCATGGCCCACCACCCTGTTCTCGAGTCGGCATGGTCGGACTCTAGAAACGCCACTTCCCTTCTCCTGGCATCGTCTCCACCGGTATGTGTA
>DASWKM010000039.1:0-12329 GCA_036396635.1 Acidimicrobiia bacterium | reverse complement strand
TGGTCGACGTCTCCGGTCCAACAGAGGTGGTCACCGTGTCAGGTCATGGCGGGTATGCGGATGTGTGGCTCGACTTCGACGGTGACGGGACCGGTGACTTGCTCGTCGAGTCTGACATCCAAGTCGGTAAGAACCATTCGTATGTGGGCAAGGATGGCTCCTTCCCGGCCGAGGTGGAGCCGTGGATCAACCCGGGGGCAATCCAGAAGTTCTCGAGTGAGCACGCCACGAAGACACACGGAATGGGATTCCACGCAGAACCGTAAAGAAGCAGAGCTGTAGAAAAGGAACCCCCCGCATACGACAGAGCGGGGGGTTCTCTTGGTTTCTCGGTCCCAGACGCCCGTCGACTGCCAGCCGCTGCCCACCAGCAGAGCCGGGCGGGTACCCCGGCCTGGAGGAGCACCGGCGCGGATTCGTGATCCCGCGAGGTCTGGCCGGAGGGCTGGAATCGGCGGCGGTCGCCCACGGCTGGCCCCGGCTAGTCGGACCCGCTGGCTCAGTCGCTACGTGGTCCGGGTCACCTTGCGGAGGCCACGTGGCGTCTCGGGATCGAGACCTTTGGCCAGGGTCAGGTAGTAGGCAAATAGCTGGCCGATGACGATCGCCGGGATCGGTGAGAGCCACTCCTCGACATCCGAGCCGAAGGTCAGCGTGTCCTCGGTGATCTCCGCCACCATCGGGCTGTTACTTATAGCCACCAACGAGGCGCCCGCCTCCTTGCCCCGCCATAGGACGTCGACCACGTCATCGATGGCGGGACCAACGGCGGCGACCACCAATACCGGATACCCGGGCTCGAGCACAGCGACAGGGCCGTGGAGGAAGTCAGCCGTGGAGAAGGGCTGGGCAACGATATGGGTCAGTTCCTGGAGCTTGAGTGCCCACTCGAACGCGGTGGCCTGGTTGACTCCTCTGCCGAGCACAGCGGCGTGCTCGATGTCGGCGCGGGTGGCTGCCACCGCGTGGGCTCGTTGCTCTCGGTCGAGGGCATCGGCCGCCAGGCCGGCGAGACCTCCGAGTGAGCCGACCCTGCCCGACATCGCTTCCGAGATCATGGCGATGACCGCCAGCTGTGCCGTATAGGTCTTGGTCGCAGCCACCGCCACCTCGTCGCCCGCCTCGATGTCGATCACCACGTCGGCGAACTCAGCGAGGGGTGAGTCCGGTTCGTTGGTGATGGCCACGGTGGGCCGCCCCTGGACGCGTCCCTCTTCGAGCACCGAGACGATGTCGGGAGATTGCCCACTCTGAGAAACCCCGACGACGAGAGCTCCATCGAGACGCGGTGGGGTGTCGTAAACCGAGAACAGCGAAGGGGTGGTCAGTCCGACCGACAGCCCATTGCGACTTCCCCAGACATACTGGGCATACCTGGCCGCGTTGTCCGACGTGCCCCGCCCGGCGATGACTGCATGGCTACAGCCGTCTGCGAGCTGGGCGACCTCTCGGGCCGTTCTCTGATTGGCCTCCAGAGTGCGGGCGATAACGTCGGGTTGCTCCCTGATCTCATCGAGCACACCCATGATCAGCCTTTCTTTGACCGGTAGACGACTTCGCCCCCGATGATCGTCTCCACGAGGTGGAGGTCGTGGTCGAGAGCGACGATGTCGCCACGGAACCCGGGAGCGAGCCGCCCTCGATCGGTGGCGCCGATCATCCTCGCCGGGACGAGGGAGGCGGAGTCGAGTGCTTGTTCGAGCGTCGAACCGGTCCATCGCACCAGGTTGGCCAGGGCCCGGTCCATGGTGAGGGTGCTACCCGCCAGATCGCCGGTACTGGTTCTCGGCCCGTCGCAGCCGACGGCGACTTCGACGTCGCCAAGGAGATATGTGCCCTCTCCCAGACCTGTCGCTGCGATCGAATCGGTGACGAGGCACATCCGGTCGGGGCCGAGATGCCTCCACGCCAGCTCGACAGCGGCGGGATCGGCGTGGACACCATCGACGATCACACCACATGCTCGATTCGAGAGCAGGGCAGCACCGACCATCCCAGGGGCGCGATGATGAAATGGGGTCATCTGGTTGAAGAGATGGGTCACCGAGGTCCACGACCCCTGCAGTGCCTGGGTGGCGGTCGTGAAATCGGCGTCGGAGTGACCGGCCGAGACCACGACGCCGCTTGATGCGAGCAGCGAGGCCACGACGGGGGCGTCCTCCAGCTCGGGGGCGATGGTGACCATTTTCACCACACCGGACACGGCCCAACGTCTCGCCACCTCGATGTCAGGTCCCCGAAGGTGCTCCGGATTGTGCGCCCCACTCCATTCGGGGGAGATCCAAGGCCCTTCGATGTGGAGCCCGATCGGCTGAGCCCCCCTGTAGCCGGCAGGGGGACCGGAGTGGAGAACCTCGATCGCGGTGTCGGCGACCTCGTATGGAGCGCTGATGATGGTGGGGAGAAATGCGGTGACACCCGTCTCGGGGAGACGTGCGCCCACCTCCCAGATCGAGGAAGGGTCCGAGGTGAAGTCGTTACCCCAGGCCCCATTCACCTGGAGATCGACCCACCCTGCCCCGAGGGCCATCTCGTCGGATGGATCGGGGTGGGGCGCTGTCGTGATCACACCGTCGGAGAAGGAGAACCTCGAGACCAGACTGCTCAAACCCTGATCCCGTGCCCGATCGGGTAGAAGTCGGGGATGGAGACGGGCAGGGAGCCCGGGTCGCCGAGCCCGTTGACGAGACCGTGGGCCAGGGCCCGAAGCGAGGGCTCGTGCCCGCTGTATGTGCACAGCTGGGTCCCCGCCCCCGGGTAGGCAGCCAGGTCATAGGGCGTGCGCAGGGCAACCGTCACCACCGGCGTCCCGGTGGCGATCAGGGCCCGAACCAGGTTGGCCTGACCGGCTGTGGCTGTCACCGTCCCCACCACCACCAGCTCATGTCCGTCGACCTGGCTCACCGCCGCATCGATGTCGCTGCGTTGGGGATGATGGGGGTACACGATCTCGGTGGCCGCCAGATGCTCGTCACGCAGGGCGGTGGCCAGCATCGGTGGATACAGAGCCGTGGTGTCCGCCGGGGTGACGTTGGTCGGCACCGGTTCCAGGGAGAGGACCCGCGCTCTCGGTGACAATTTCAACGGGATCAGGTCCTCGTCGTTGCGGACCAGAGTGACCGACTTCCGGGCCAGCTCGTCGGCGAGCCCTCGGTGACGTTCAGTCCCCACCAGGTCCGGCGACAGCCTCGGCTCGGGGATCGATTTCCGCAGCCGCTCGATCCGCTGGCGCGATGCAGCGAGGGTCGCCGCTTGGATGAGACCACGGCTTTCGCCCCGCTCCACCGCCACCCGCACCCGCTCCTGGAGGTTGGGGTCGGGCAAGCAGAGCAGGAGGTCGGTCCCCCCTCGCATCATGGTGATGATGTCGACGACCTGGGCCGGACCCTGGTCCAGAGCGCCCATGTCCAGAGCATCGGTGATCACCAGGCCTTCGAAGCCCATCTCGGCGCGGACGAAGCCGTCGATTCCGCGTTCGGAGGCCGAGATAGGGATCACGTCGCTCCCTGTGAGTGAGGGCACCAGATAGTGACCCATCATCAGCAGCTCGACTCCGGCTTCGAACGCGGCTCGAAACGGCGGCAGCTCGACCCGCTCGAGTCGCTCGAGATCGAGCGCCAGCATGGGCAGCTCGTAGTGAGGGTCGACCACCGCCTCCCCCTTGCCGGGGAAGTGCTTGGCAGTGGATGCGATGCCTGCCTCGGAGAAGCCTGTCGTCATTGCTCGCACGAGGCGTGCCACTTCTGCCGGGTCCTCCCCGAAGCTGCGGATACCGAGCGACGGGTTCTCCGGTCGCGTCGCCACGTCGGCCACCGGGGCGTAGTTGACGTTGATGCCCACTGCGGCCAATTCCTGACCCATCGCCACGGCCACGGCGCCTGCCAGGTCGGTGTCCCCGGCGGCCGCGATCGCCATGTTCCCCGCGAAGGGTGTGGATCCGGGAAGCCCAATGAGCTGGCCTCCCTCCTGATCGACGGCGATGAGCAGTGGCAGGGGTGAGGAGTTGAGCTCCTGGAGGGAGCTTGTCAGCTCCGCTACCTGTTCTGGGGTCTCCATGTTCCACTCGCGGAACAGGGTCACACCCGCAGGCGGGGACTCCTCGAGACGTTGTCGCAGCCAATCCGGGACCTCGGTCCCCTCGAAGGCGAGCATCAGGTGTGGGTCGGCGACGCTCATCCTTTGACCGAACCGGCGAGCAGCCCGCGGACGAAGAAGCGCTGAAGAGACAGGAACACGATCAATGGGATCAGCATCGAGACGAAGGCGGCGGCGGTGAGGAGATGGTACGCCTCACCCCGGGATCCGACGATGGAAGCGAGCTCGATGGTGAGGACCGCCACATCCGACGACGTCCCCAGGAACACCAGTGCCACGAGGAAGTCGTTCCACACCCAGAGGAACTGGAGAATGGCAAAGGAGGCGAGGGCGGGGACCGACAGGGGCAGGACCAGTCGGGTGAAGGCGGTGAACGGGGTCGCGCCGTCTATGTATGCCGACTCGAAGATGTCCTGGGGAAGCTGGGAGATGAAGTTGTAGAGGAGGAACACAGCCAGAGGCAGACCGAAGCCGGTGTGTGCCAGCCAGATGCCGAGGAAGCTCCCGGTGAGCTCGGTCGACTGATAGATCTTCAGCAACGGCACCAGGGAGAGCTGCAACGGGACGACGATCAACCCGACCAGGACGCCGAACATGAGGCTTCGACCCCGAAACTTGAGCCAGGCGAACCCGAATGCGGCAAACGCAGCGAGTGTTATCGGGATGATCGTCGACGGGATGGTGACTATCAGAGAGTTGACAAAGGCATCGAATAGGCCTCCCGAGCTGAGGACCCGGTTGTAGTTGGCGAGGGTCCACTCGGTCGAGAGCGGGCTGAGCAGCGATGTCCACCACCCCGTGGAGCTGCTGTCGACCGAGGTACGAAAGGAGTTGACCAGCAGCCCCAGCGAGGGGATGGTCCACACGGCGACGATGAGGAGCACGGTCAACTTGACCGGCCATCCCCCCCGGTCGACTCCGCCCTTCCTGAGGGCCGCGGTTCTCGTGGTCACGATCCGACCCCCTGCCGCCGCAGGTTGCGGATGTTGACCACCATCATGGGGAGCACTGCTATCAGCAGAATGACGGCCATCGTCGTTGCCTGCCCGAAGTTACGGAACCGGAACATCTCCTGGTACATCCGCACCGCCACCACCGAGGTGTCGAAGTTCCCCCCCGTAGTGACGAAGATGATGTCGAAGACCTTGAGCACCGCGATGGCGATGGTGGTGTACACGGTCAGGATCGAGCCCCGGATCGAGGGCACCGTGACCCTGAAGAAGGCCTGAAGCTCGGAGGCCCCGTCGATGCGCGCCGCCTCGGTCAGCTCGGTCGGGACTCCCTTGATCGCCGCCGACAAGATCACCATGGCGAGACCGACCTGGAGCCAGACCATGATCGCGATCAGGGCCAGGGTGTTCCAGGGGATTTGCTGCAACCAGGCGACCGGCTCGACCTCCTCCAAGAGACCGAGGTTGACGAGGACCCCGCCGGCTCCCACCCACAGTGCGTTGAGGACACCGATCTGGGGTTGGCCCGGAGGCTTCCACGCGTACATGAACCTCCAGATCACCGAGGCGCCGACAAAGGACACCGCCAGAGGCATGAACACGAACGACTTGGCCGTCGCCTCGTGTCTCACGCGGTCCGCCAGGGCGGCAAACACGAGCCCGATCACCACCGAGGCCGCCGGGGCGATTAGGAGCCAGATTGCGTTGTTCCGGAGTGCGATCAGGACATCGCGGTTGGTAAAGGCCTGGCCGTAGTTGGTGAGGAGGCCCTCCCCCTCAGGGACGTCGGTGAAGCTCTCCACCACGGTGCCGACCGTCGGGTAGATGAGATAGAGGCCGACGACGGCCACCGCGGGTATGACGAACAGGTAAGGGCGGAGCATCCCGGCGGCCCGCCCTGGCAGTGACTCGATGATCACGTTGCCGGCGTAGAACAACCCCCAGATCCCGCCGACCCCGAGGACGATGGCGACGAGCGCTTGCCCCAGCTTGGAGAGGGTCGGCCCGAGCGCCGAGAAGACATTGGGGTCGCGGAGAACCCGGAGACCCACCCACAAAGCTGCGACTACCACCCCCACGAGCAGGAGGGCTCGGAGGATCCTGGGCCCGGATGGTGCCGGGTTCAATCGCTGAACGGCCTCTGTCAACGATGCTCCTATGTGAAAAAGGTCCCGGGCTGGTGGCCCGGGACCTTAATCACGGTCCTTGCTAGCCGGTCGGCCAGCTGTCTTCTATCTCCTGGAAGATCTCTTCGGTGCCCTCACCGTTGGCGGCCACCCAGTCGACCATCCCACTCCAGAATGCCCCGCCGCCCACCTCGGTGGGCATCAGGTCGGAAGCGTCGAAGCCGAGGGTGGTGGCATCGGCCACCATGGTCGAGAGCTGGTTGTTGGGATAGACGTACCAGTCCTCCGGCACGGTGGTCAGTGTGGAGAGGAACCCTCCACGCTCGATCCAACCTTCGGCAGCTTCCGGTGTTGCCAGCCACTCCAAGAGCGCTCGCACTTCCGGCCGGTCGTTGTACATCACGAACATGTCCGCCGCACCCAGGACCGGGGTGCCGAACTCCTCCTCGATCTGAGGAAAGTAGAAGAAGTCGACGTCGGTCTCGGGCTTGATCGGCCATTGGTCCGCCGGGAGGTTCGGATCATCGGCCAGGGCGTCGCGGTTGGCGCCCCAGAACCCGCCGATCCAGGCTGCCTGCTTCTGCATCCAGCATTGCGGTCCGTCCTCAGCGAACATCGGATCCTGGGTCTCCCCGATCCAGGTGGCGTTGATGTAGGTGTTGCCGCCATAGGCGTAGTCATCCGTGAACCAGATCTGCGACATGTAGTCGGCAGCCTCCAGCACCTCCGGGTGGTTGAACGGGATCTCGTGGGTGATCCACTGGTTGTAGATCTCCGGCGGCGCGGTGCGCAGCAGGATGTCCTCCATCCAGTCGGTAGCCACCCAACCATCGGCCTCCTGGCTCTCGATCGAGATGCACCAGGGGTTGCCGTTGCCATCGGCGATGATCTGGTCGCTGAGCGCGACGAGCTCATCCCAGGTGGTCGGCACCTCGTAGCCGGCATCGGCGAAGCCCTGCACCGGGTACCACACGATCGACTTGACGTCGGCCTTGTAGTAAACCCCGTAGAGGGTGTCGTTGTAGGTGCCGAGCTCATAGAACGCAGGCACCATCTCCGCAGCCAGCTTGTCGGTGTTCAGCCAGTCGCTCAGGGCCACCAGCGAGCCGGCGTCGGCGTACTGGTGCATCTTGCCCGGCTGGGCGATCTGCGCCAGGTCGGGAGCGTTGCCGCCATCGACCGCCACCTGCAGCGCCGTCTCGTAGTCCGGGGTCGGCTGGAAGTTCACCGTGATCCCGGTGGCCTCCTGGAACGGCTCCAACGTGTGTGTGAAGTTGGCGGCCTCCGAGGATTCGGGCAGCCATTGCGCCCATATCTCCACTGTGCTGCCGTCGAAGTCACCGGCCAGAGCCTGGTCGAGGTGCTCGTAGCCGGTCGACTCGGCACCTTCTCCCGTGGTGGTCGTGTCACCCCCGGTTGTGGTCGTTGGAGCTTCCGTTGTGTCGGTCCCTCCGGTGGTCGTGGTGGCGCCGGTGTCACCACCGCATGCCGCAACGATGAGGCTAAATGCCACCATCGTTGCGATCAGCCATCGTTTACTCATGGGATTGATTCCTCCTCCCAGATCGCTTTCTCGTGTCGTATCCCCGATCAGCGCCGTCGGCGGCCGCAAGGAGGGCGGCGCCAAAGGCGCCGACCGGTTCCTCGAGGTCGTACATCCGGATCCGACCTGGATCTAGAACTCGTTGGGCAAGCGCCGAAGGCGCTGCCATCTCCACCCACCTGGCGGCGAGCATGTCTCTTATCGAAGGTGTGCTGGCCCCGATCCCGCCACCGATGAAGAAGAGATCGGGGTCGTAGGCGGCCGCGAGCCACCACATCGCCCGGGCGAGATGCTCGATGACCCTGTCCGCCAGCTCTTGGGCCCGCACGTTGCCACTGACGGCCGACTTGAAGACCGAGCTGGGGGTCTCCCCGTCCCAGCCCTGACGCAGCGCCGAGGCGCCGACGAGGGTCTCGAGACAACCGACCGAGCCACAGACGCAGCTGACATCGGTCCCCACGGGGACATGCCCGATCTCACCCGCAAGCCCCCGGCTCCCTCGGTAGATGTTTCCGTCGAGGATGACACCCGCTGAGACACCGGTGCCGAGCCCGATATAGATCAAGCTGCGCAGAGCGCCGTCGAGGGCGGCGAGCTGGGTGTATGCGCCCAAGGCGGCGACTCTCATGTCGTTCTCGACGAGAGTGACGACCTGTGTGGCGGAGGAGACATAGCCACCCAGGTCGAAGCCTGTTTCACCGATCCCGAGATTGGCCGCGTGACGCACCATCCCGGAGCTCACCTGTCCGGGTACGCCGAGCCCTATAGAGTCGATGTCGGCGAGTCGGGCGCCGGCCTCGGTGAGGGCAAGACTCAACGCGCTCACGGCGATGTCACCGAGACCGTCGCCGTCGACGGCCCCGGTAGGCACGGACGCCGTGGAGATGATCCGGCCATTGGCGACCACACATGCCTTGGTGCCGCTGCCGCCTATGTCGACGCCGACCGTCATGCCGCTCACCAAACCACCCCGAGCTCGCTGGAGAGAACGAGCCCGGCCGCGCCCCGGATCACGGCATCACCCTCGGCTGAGGCATACCTGACCCGGATCTGATCGGTGTTGACCGGCAGCACCCGGCTCCGAATCTCTTGCTCGACGCCGACCCGGTAGGCCTCACTGAGCGAAGTGACCTCGCCCCATAGGACGATCTCGCCGACGGCGAGGAGGGCCACCATCGGGGCCAGCCCTCGTCCCAGGGCGACGGCAGCAGAGCGGATCGCCCCTTCCGCACTCGGATCCGCTGCGAGTTCGCCGATTCTCTCGTGGCTGAGGCCCTGGTCTCCGCCGACGGAGCCGAGGAGGGCTGACATCGAAGCCTCGGTCTCCAGACACCCGGTGTTCCCACAGGAGCACCGTTGGCCCCCATCGCCGAACCGGACGTGACCGATCTCCCCGGTCGCGGCGTTGTCCCCGCGGTAGAGATGCCCGTCGAGGACGAAGCCGGTGCCGACCCCTCGCCCAACCCGGACCAGTGCCAGCGAGGTGACCCTCGGAGCGTGAACGCTGTACTCGTGGAGGGCAGCGGCGTGAGCGTCGTTGATGACATGAACCGGGGCGTCGGTCGCCTCGCTCACGAATGCGGTGAGGGCGGCCTGCTGCCAGTCGAGGTTGGCCGAGGTCACCAACCCGTTGGCGGAATCGACCACGCCAGGCGTGCCGATGCCGACCCCGAGAAGCGGTGATGTGCTCAGGGCGGAGAGATCCCTCACCAGATCCCGGACCGCACCGAGACCCGCCTCGCCGATTGTTCCCGGCACCGACCGTGTCAGAACGATCTCACCCGAGAGATCGATGAGTGCTCCCTGAAACTCAGGTGAGGACAGGTCGAGGGCGATGATCGATCGCCCAGCCGGGTTGGGGGCGAGGAGGGTGGGTGGCTTGCCTCCGGCCGATGGGCCGGTCCCGACCTCTGCCACCAGCCCGAGCTCCAGCAATTCGTCGACGAGGTCCGAGGCGGTGGCGGGGGTCAACCGTGAAGCTCGAGCGACGTCGGCCCTGGAGGTCGGAGAGTCGGTGTAGACCAGCTGCAGGGCAAGACGGAGATTGTTGAGCCGCGTCTGGCCACGGGTCGCCTTGGATCTGGTCGACAGCGGGGTGAGACCGGATCCGGGGTTGGGTTTGGTGTCGGTCATACCGTCCGAACTCTGAATGTTTATTAAACATACAAAGTCGATAGGTGGGATGTCAACCCGCTTCTCAACGATCGTCGGTTGCTCAGGGGCCCAGTCTTGGGCGGCCGACCCCGTTTTAGCGCGCCGGCAGATGTGGACTATCGGGTGATCGCTGACTGGGGATCACGCGGGACATCGCTGACACTGTTGGCCATCGGTTGATGGAGGTGTGATCGCCGGGAAGGGGCTGCCGATGACCACGCGGCTATTGGCGGCGTTCGAGATCGAAGGTCGGCGAATGCGTCGGAGTAGGCGCGGATCTGGGGCTCTCGCGGCGGATCGGTTCAGGCGATGGGGTGCAACCCAGCCAGAGTCACCGTGACGAGCCGACGGATCGCGGTCTTGGATGGCAGGCTGCTGGCTGCCGAAAGGGCGTGGAGGCAATAGCTGGCGAGTTCATCAGGCGCGACGTCGCCTCGGACCGCGCCCGTCTCGGCCGCCTTGGATAACAGGTCTCGAATCATGCCCCGCAGTTGTTGTTGCGCCCGGGCGACCTGGTCGTCTCGATGCAGGAACGCCGCCAGGTCTCTGTCGTAGTGGCCGCGGGACTGGCGTGAGATGAGCGCATAAGCCTCCAACACTGCTTCGAGTCGCTCCCATGGGTCGCCGGCCTGGTCGCGGACTCTTGCCAGATGCTCCAGATGGCCGCTGATCTGACGTTCGTGCCAGGTGAACAGGATCGTGTCGACATCCGGAAAGTACTTGTACAGGGTCGCACGACCGATCCCCGTCTCTTCGGCGATCTCTGACATGGTCACCGACCGCAGCCCGTACTCGGCCACCAGGGCAGCGGTGGTGTCAAGGATGGCGTCACGCACCTCGCGGCGGTGCGCTTCGATCGTCTCGGTCCATAACCTCGGCACGACGACAGTATACGCGGCGGCCGCGTGGCGACAGCCTGACTTGACATAGACATGCTGTCTCGTAAAGTCGGGCTGTCACAATCAGGACGACCGAGCTGAGAGGACGCCCACATGGCAGACCCGCCCCGCAAAGGCGACGCCGGCAACGACGCCGCCGTGAGGCCCGAACCCGAAAAGACCTCGGGCCTAGCTCCCTGGCAGAAGGTGGTTGGGATCATCGGCCTCGTCGTGGTCCTGCTGGTTGTCATCGGCTTTCTCATCGGCGGCCACACACCGCCGATACAGCACGGAACCGGACTGCCTTGACCATGTCAGCACGGCTCCGCGGATTCGAATTCGCCGCGCATGCCACTCCCCCGCCCGGTCCGCTCGGCGCGACCCGACCTGGGCCTGAAAGTCCCGAAACCGGTCCTATGGGCGCAGTGAGATGCAAGCGATCAGGAGGTTCGAACTGATGGACGCTCTTCGCGACATTGTTCACACTCTCCGAGCAGCTCCTCTGTTCGCACTGGCTCTGCTGCTCACCCTCCTGGCAGCCGGGTTCAACGCTCTGATGGTTTCGCTGATGATGTTGCAGCTCGACCTGCCGGGAGCATTCGGCCAAATGACCCACTTCCAGGAGCCACAGCACCGCGTCCACGACCTCACCTTCGGGTTCCTGTTCGTGCCGGCCGTAGTAGGAATTCTCGCCCAGCTCCGACGGCCTTCGAAGAGCGTCGCCAATCAATTGATGGCACTCATCCCCTCGGTCGGGCTGCTGCTCACCCTGCTGCTCACCTTGGTCCTGGCAAACAACACAAGGGTTCTACAGCCACCTTGGGTAACGGTCGGGGCGGCAGCGCTCATCGCAATGAGCCTTCACCCGGCTGGACGTGGTTTCTTCCGATCCTTCAGCTTCTCGCGGGTCAATCCGGTGATGCTCGCGCTGGTCATCATCGCTGCGGTCCCGCTGCTCGTATACGCGTCCACCAACATCGGGCTGCAGGGGACCGTCGCTGACGACCATGCCGCCGCCGGACACTACGGATTCATGGCCGCCTTCGGCTTCACTGTCATCGGGGTAGGTCTGTTGGCCAGCCTGCGACCCGACGGCTGGAGGCTCACGGCGTGGGTCACCGGCCTTCTGGCAGCTCTCTTCGGGTCCACCTCAGTGATCTACCCCGACTCCGGCTCGAGCCTCGGCACAGTTTGGGCGATCGCAGCTATCGCCTGGGGCGTCGCATTTATCGCAGCGGCCGAACTCAGGAAGAAATCTTGGGAGCCGACGCAGCTCGGTTCACGGGCGGTGGTATCAACATCCGAACGGGATTGAGGACCACCGCCAGCGCCGTTTGTGTAGGAAGGCCGCTCTTGAAGTGTGACGAGGCTCGTTTGAGGGGTTCGGATGCTGCCGGAGGCAAGTGTCTGGGCCAGCTCTGGATGAAGCGGCGCTTCACCGTCTGCGTTGATATCCCTGATCCAAGCTTACGAAGGTAGATCCTCACTCCCTGCCATCCCCCTCTCAAGGGTTGAGTGCGTAGCTGGTGTGATCGTGAGTCGCTCACCTGACCGAGCACCGACGGTTCGGGAGCAGTACGGC
>DASWKM010000038.1:0-12775 GCA_036396635.1 Acidimicrobiia bacterium | reverse complement strand
GCGATCTCTCCAAGGGGCACTTCGGCGGTCCCGGCCTCGTCGATGACACGCCAGGCCGCATCGAGCAGAGCCTCACGTGTGAGTGACTTGTGCTCGTCGATCGATGCGGCTCGGATCCTGGGCATACGCAAAGGCTATCCGTGCGACGACGCAAGTGGCCCCTCGGGCCACATCGACGATTAGCTTGACCTTCGGAGGTGACGACAATGCGCAGACCGCTCACCGGAGCATTCCTCGGGCTCATCATCGGCGTCTGCCTGGCAATCGTGCTCCAGCAACAGGGGATATGGCCCCTCGACCGACTCACCGCGTTCCTGCTTCCGGCGTCGACGGGCCTGCTCGG
Source organism: Acidimicrobiia bacterium (assembly GCA_036396635.1). GTDB lineage: Bacteria > Actinomycetota > Acidimicrobiia > Spongiisociales > ZC4RG35 > JANQRA01. Next base: position 12,432 of record DASWKM010000038.1, on the reverse strand, counting down.
GCTGCTCGCCCTCAGCTTCGGGCTCGAGGGCACATCGAGCATCCCCCTCATCATCGCGCTGATCGTCCTTCTCCCCATGGCGGTGTGGGGCGCCCTCGGGCTCGAGGACGTGAACGAGCGTGGCGAGATCAACGGCGGTTGTCTGGTGATGGCGGTGTCCGACCTCGACTCGACCACCGTCTCGGACACCAGCAAGCAGGACCCTTTCGAGATCGACCCCGCTGGCCGGCTGACCTGGCTGGCCGACTCCTCCCCCAACGTCTTCATGAACTACCTCTGGGAGGTATGGGTGGACATCGGTGGCGTGGAAGTGACCCTCGACACAGACACCGAGCCCAACGACGCCGCCAGCCCCGCCAACGGAGACGAGGTCGACGACATCCGCGGTTACGCCTCGGGGCGAGGCATCGATCTCGATAGGTTGGCCGGTGTCTACAAAGTCGGTGGACTCGCGGCCACTTGCGACGGCTTTGGGTTCGTCAAGATCATCGCCGACGGTTTCGGGGTCATCCCACTGACGGCTGTGATCATCGCGATCATCATGCTCATCATCCTTATCGCTCTCATGTTCACCGGTCGGAGCGCGGTTGCCTCCGCCACGGTAGTGGGCACCGATGCGGAAGCCGCAGATTCGGACGGAGATGGGGGAATCGACCACGGTGATGCAACCGGGCTCCGGGACGACGGCGCTGACGGCAATGACCGTTGAGGGAAGACTCGTCTTGCCACCCGTGGAGCACGCCGCGAATATGACCATGTGACCTACGGGCCAACTCAGCTCGCAACGGAGCTTGTTGCGGAATGGAGGGCCCATGCTGCCTGCTCCGGTTATCCCAACACGCTCTTCTTCCCGTCCCAGGAAACCCCCGACAACGCCTCGGTGGCCAGGGCAAAAGCCATCTGCTCGATGTGCCCGGTGATGGACGACTGTCTCGAATACTCCCTGGAGTCCAACCAGCGTTCCGGCATCTGGGGCGGTACCACGGAGAAGGAGCGAAAGTCGGTTCGTCGCAAGTGGCTGGCAGAACGTCGTCGCTCGGCGTGACGCCGCCCCGGTGGTTGCGAACCTGAAGTGCCACGAGTCATATATGGCTCGAATCCGCTCGAGTTGGGTAGATAGATGAGCAAGCAGTCCGAATACGTGTTGCGGACGGTCGAGGAGCGTGGGATCCGATTCGTCCGGCTCTGGTTCACCGACGTCCTCGGTTTCCTGAAGTCGGTGGCGATCAGCCCGGCCGAGCTGGAGGTGGCGTTCGAGGAGGGAATGACGTTCGACGGCTCCGCGATCGATGGTTACGCCCGCATCCAGGAAGCCGACATGCTGGCCAAGCCCGACCCATCCACGTTCGCAGTGCTCCCCTGGCGCACGGAACAGCAGGCCGCACGGATGTTCTGTGACATCTACACGCCAGACGGTGAGCCGTTCGGGGGCGACCCACGAATTGTCCTGAAGAGGAACCTCGAGCGCGCCTCGGAGATGGGATACACCTTCTTCACTGCACCCGAGCTCGAGTTCTTCTACTTCGAGGACAGCGGGCCAAATCCCCAGGTGCTCGATCATGGCGGCTACTTCGACCTCACCCCTCTCGATGTCGCCCAGGAATACCGTCGTCAGACCATCAACGCCCTCGAGCAGCTGGGCATCCCGATCGAGCATTCACATCACGAGGTTGCGCCCAGTCAGCATGAGATCATCGCCCGCTACACCGATGCGTTGACGATGGCCGACAACATCATGACCTCCCGCCTGACCGTCAAGGAGGTCGCCCTTCAACACGGGATCTACGCCACATTCATGCCCAAGCCACTCGAGGACTACGACGGATCGGGCATGCACCTGCACCTCTCGTTGTTCGAGGGCGACGTCAACGCCTTTCACGAGCCGGGCACCCAGGGCGAGCTCTCCAAGGTCGGGCAGGCATTCATCGCCGGTGTCCTGCGGCATGCCGCCGAGATGACCGCCGTCACCAACCAGTGGGTCAACTCGTACAAGCGCCTGGTGGACGGTTTCGACGCACCGATCTACATGTCGTGGGCCCGCAACAACCAGTCGGCACTGGTCAGAGTCCCCTCGGTGAAGAAAGGCAAGCCCACCTCGGTCCGTGTGGAGTACCGGGCTCCCGATGCCGCCTGTAACCCATATCTCGCTCTCTCGGTGATTCTCGCCGCCGGGTTGGCCGGCATCCGCGAGGGTTACGAGCTGCCACCCGAGATCGCGGCCGATGTCAAACAGCTGACCTCGGCGGAGCGCGCCGCCGTCGGCGCCAAGCGTCTCCCGGAGACCATCGCCGAGGCATTGGACCTCATGGAGTCGTCGGACCTCGTCGCCGAGGCCCTCGGCGAGCACGTCTTCGACTGGTTCATACGCAACAAGCGAGCCGAATGGGACAGGTATCAGCACCACGTGTCCCGCTTCGAGCTAGAGACCTATCTGCCGGTCCTGTGATCGCGGCGCTCTTTCCCGAGTCATGCTCGGAGACCCTCGCCGACGGTCTGGCGCTGGCAGGTTTGTCCACTGTTCCCCTTTCCGAGCTGACGATTGACGAGGTAGCGGGTCGAGACGTCGACGTGTTGATCGTCGAGCTCGGCTACGGGGCGATGCGACAGATTCGCGAGGTTGGGAGAATCGAGGAGACCGTGGGCCTCCCCGTGATCGTCGTGGCGGCGCCCGAACAACTGATCCTCCTGGAAAGCGGTGGCCTGAGGGCCGATTTCGTGGTGTCCCCGGTCGACCCCGTCGAGTTCCGTATCCGGATCGGGAGGCTGGACCGGGCGGCACCGGGCGACGAGATCCTGCGGTTCAAGGACCTGGAGCTGAATCCGCTGAACTACCAGGCGACATTGGCGGGTGCGCCCATGGACCTGACGTTCATGGAATACGAGCTCTTGCGCTTTCTCGTCGAGAACCCGGTGCGGGTGTGGTCACGTGAGCAGCTGCTCTCCAAGGTGTGGGGCTACGAGTACTACGGGGGCGCCCGCACCGTTGACGTCCACGTCCGCCGCTTGCGGGCCAAGCTGGGTGAGGAGCGCGCCTCCTGGATCACGACGGTCCGCTCCGTGGGGTACCGCTGGGGCTAGGCGCCGAGTCGGTCGAGCGGGCCATACCCGAGGGTCCGCGCATCTGTTGTGCAACTATGCCTGCTGAGCAGCCATAAGGGTCCACCAGATCGAGGGCGTAGATTTGTTGTGTCCCTCTGCCCGCTGACGACGGTTGACGGCCCATCAGATCAAGGGGATTGAATCGCGCCATCGATTCGCGGATGGTCTAGCTATGCACCCCGACCGACGACTGGACGAATTCGCCGCCCGCCAATACGGCACGTTCTCGCTACAGCAAGCCCGGACCGTGGGCATGACGCCGACGATGGTCGAGACCCGGGTCGCAAACGGCGCATGGACCCGGCTGGCGTCGTCGGTCTACGCAATGGCATCGGCACCACCAAAGTGGGAGCGTCAGATGGCCGCGGCTCTCCTGTCGCGCCCCGGTGCGATAGTCGCTGGGCGGTCTGCCGCATACATCCACGGTTTCGATGATTTCGGACCGGGCCGTCCGGTCATCATGATCGGACCCGGTGGCAATGCCCGCTCAGCGATGGCAACAGTCATCCGGTCGAAGAGGTTCGACACCGTTGGCCGGGTCAGACGTCTTGGCTTCGTCGCATCCGACGAGGCAGAGACGGTGGTCACACTCGCCCGGGACTTGGGCGTCTCTCGTCTCGAAGCCCTCGTCGACTCGCTGCTGGCGCGCAAGACCTGCTCTGTCGCGGAACTTGCTCGAGTGACAGGCCTCAGTGATGGGGTTCCGGGAATCCCCAAGCTGAGGCCGATTGTCGAATACCGGCAGCCGGGCGCGTACCAACCCCCGCTCAGCGAGCTGGAGCGGCTCCTGTATCGACTGCTGGACAGCCCGCTTCTGCCGTCGTACGAGCGTCAGATGCCCTTTCGGTACGAGAACGTCGACATGACCGTCGACGCGTACATTCGTCCCTGGCGACTCATCGTCGAGGGGGACGGACGGAGATGGCACACGAGGAATGCCGACCACGAGCGTGATCGTCGTCGAGACAACGAGGCAGTCGCCCACGGGCTCGTGGTCCTCCGCTTTACCTACCAGATGCTCCGTGATGGGCCATCGGAGTGCCTCGACACGCTCTTGCGCACTGGGAGATCACGGTCCACCTCATGATCTGGTGGGCCTGGATGCCTGGTCACCAGGCATGACTGCACAACAGACGAGGGCCGCGCATCTGTTGTGCAAGCGTGCCTGCTGAGCAGGGATAGCGGCCCACCAGATCCGCGTGCCAGCTTCCCCGTGTCGGCTCCCGCGTGTTGACCACGCCGTGGCACAATCTCCCCATGGGTTTTCGCACCAAACAGGTCCACGGGGGTGTCACCCCCGACCCGACCACGGGGGCCATTCTCACCCCGATCTTCCAGTCCACCACATTCGTCCAGGACTCGGTCGACGAGTACATGAGCAAGGGGTACTCGTACTCCCGAGGAGGTAATCCCACCGTCCGCGCCCTCGAGATGAAGCTGATGGCTCTGGAAGGCGCTCGCGACGCCACCGCTTACACGTCGGGGATGGCGGCGACCGTGGCGGTGTTCCTCGCCCTCCTCGAGGCGGGCGACTCCATCGTCATGGGAGATGTCGTATACGGGGGGACCTATCGTTTCGCCGATCGGTTCCTCACCAAGTTCGGCGTCGAGGTCGCGTTTGTCGACACCTCGGACACCGAAGCCGTTGCCGGAGCGATCAAACCGAGCACCAGGCTGGTGTTCACCGAAACGCCGGCCAACCCGACGCTGAAGGTGACCGACCTGGCCGCGGTGTCGGGGATCTGTGATGAGGCGGGAGTGCTTCATGTGACCGATAACACATTCCTCACCCCCTATTTCCAACGTCCCTTCGAGCTCGGCGCCGACATCGTCATCCACTCCACCACCAAGTTCCTCGACGGGCACAACGCCACGCTCGGAGGTGCAGTCGTGGTCAACGACGCCGACCTCGCCGACCGGATCGCCTTCGCCCGCCTCTCGGCGGGCCTGGTCATGTCGCCCATGGTCGCCTGGCTCACCCTGCAGGGGTCCAAGACTCTCAGCGAGCGGATGGACCGACAATCGGCCAGTGCCCTGGCGATTGCCGAGTTCCTCCAGACCCACGAGAAGGTCGACTATGTCAACTACCCCGGTCTTCCCGACCACCCTCAACACGAGCTCTCCTCCAAGCAGGCAACCGGCTATGGGGCCATGGTCTGCTTCGAGGTCCATGGAGGGGTCGAGGCTGCCAAACGTCTCATGGACGGCATCGAGCTGTGGAGCCTGGCGGAGAACCTCGGGTCGGTGGAGTCTCTCGTCACCCACCCGGTGACCATGACTCACGCCGCGATGCCCCCCGCACGACGTCTCGCCTGCGGCATCACCGACGGTCTGGTGAGGCTCTCGGTTGGTCTGGAGGATGTCGAGGACCTGATCAACGCATTGGACGATGCCCTCAAGAAGACATAGTCGTTCGAGTCTCAGCGCCGGGGGCGCGTGCCCTGACCAGGGCATCACGGGCAAACACGATGTCACCGTCGTCCTCGACAGGACGTTGCACCACGCCACCCTCGATCAACCGAAGGACTCCCAGCCACTCCAGGATCTGATCGACGTCCCAGAGAATCTCGAGAACGGGTGGCCCGCCGACCCCCTCGTCGAGATTGGACCGGTCGTGGCCGACCATGAACAACTCGCCTCCTGGCGACAGCCACCCGGTGACGCGACGGATCAGCGGCTCGAAGTCTTTCGGCATCAGATGTAGATAGGCGATCAGAACCAGGTCATAGGCTCGGGACGGCTCCCAATCGAGGATGTCGGCCTCGATGAACTCGACCAGATCGGAACGTCTCCTTCCTCGATCTACCGCCACCTCTGAGAAGTCGACGGCGTCCATCTCCCACCCACGATCCGCCAGCCAAATGGCATTGCGACCCTCGCCCGACGCCAGGTCGAGCCCAACACCCGGTTCCACGTCGGCCAGCCGGTCCGCCACGAACAGGTTGGGCTCGCTCGACCAGAGACGTTCAGTAGAGCTGTAACGCTGGTCCCATTCTGTTGAGTCCATCTACCCGAACTCGATTCCCTGAGCGAGCGGGAGGTCGTCGCCCCAATTGATGGTGGTCGTCTGACGACGCATGTACGCCTTCCATGCGTCGGAACCGGCCTCCCTTCCCCCGCCCGTCTCCTTCTCGCCGCCAAAGGCTCCGCCGATCTCTGCGCCCGACGTGCCGATGTTGACGTTGGCGATGCCGCAGTCGGAGCCAACCGCGGAGAGGAAGCGTTCGGCGTTCTTCAGCGACTCGGTGAAGATGGCTGAGGAGAGGCCCTGGGTGACGCCGTTGTGGATCTCGATCGCCTCGTCGAGGGTGTCGAACTCGATCACCCAGAGAATCGGGGCAAACGTCTCCTCCTGGGTGATCGATGCCGATTTGGGGACCTTGACGATGGTTGGCTCAACGAAATACCCATCCCGCTCGAGCCGCCGTCCCCCGGTGACCACCTCACCCCCCTGATCTCTTGCGATGTCGAGCGAGGACATCATCTGGGCGATGGCGCGCGGGGAGACGACCGGGCCCATGAGCGTCCCCCCCTCGAGAGGATCACCGATGGTGATCTGACCATAAGCCGCGGCAAGGCGGTTGACCATCTTGTCCGCAACGGCGCGGTGCACGAGGAGCCGACGCAACGTCGTGCAACGTTGGCCGGCAGTGCCGACGGCGGCGAAGAGCGAGGCGCGCACGGCCAGGTCGACATTCGCATCGTCCATGACGATGATCGCGTTGTTGCCACCCAGCTCGAGGATGGTCCGCCCCATGCGCTGGGCAACGGCCGGTCCAACGATCCGACCCATCGCACACGACCCGGTGGCCGAGATGAGCGGAAGCCTCGTGTCCTGGTTCATCGCGTTGCCCACGGTCGGACCGTCGCCGACCGCGAGATTGAACAGGCCCTCGAACCCTGACCCGACCATGACACTCTGGGCGATCTTGGTGACCGCAATCGCCGTCAACGGCGTCGCCTCCGATGGCTTCCACAACACGGTGTCACCACACACCGCGGCGATGGCTGCGTTCCATGACCACACCGCCACCGGGAAGTTGAACGCCGAGATGACCCCTACCGGGCCCAACGGCTGCCAGTGCTCGTACATGCGATGGTTGGGGCGCTCGGAGGCCATGGTGGTCCCATAGAGCTGGCGGGAGAGCCCGACCGCGAAGTCACAGATGTCCACCATCTCCTGGACCTCGCCGACCCCTTCGGCTCGGATCTTCCCCATCTCCAGGGTGACCAGGGAGCCGAGATCATCTATGTGATCTCGCAAGGTGTTGCCGAGCTTGCGCACGTAGTCACCGCGTTTTGGAGCCGGTAACAAACGCCATCGCTCGAATGTCTCGACCGAGGACCGCACCACCGTCTCGTAGTCCTCGATCGACGCCATCGTCACGGTCGCCATCGCCAGGCCGGTGCTGGGGTTGATGACCTCGATCGTCTCGCCGCCGGCATCGAGCCAGCCACCTGCATAAACGCCAGAGTTGTGGGCCCCGATCCCGAGCCTCGCAAAGACCTCCTGGTGGCTCATCGGGCAGCCACCGCTTCTATCTCGACCAGGAACCCACCAGGAAGGGCCGCTGCCTGTATGGCCGAGCGCGCCGGTGGGTCTCCCCCGAAATAGGAGCCATAGACATCGTTGACCGCTTGGTAGTCGGTGATGTCGGTGAGGAAGATGGTGGCCTTGACGATGTCGTCGTAACCGAGCCCGACATCCCCGAGGATGGCACCGATGTTCCGCATGGCCTGGTGAGCTTGTGCCCCGACGTCATCCGGCCCCCGCTCTCCTGACACCGGGTCGAGGGCCACCTGACCGGACAGGAAAACGAGACCGGCGGCCTCGGTCGCGAAAGAGTAGGGACCCAGGGCCCTCGGGGCAGACGGTGTAGGGGGGACGCTCTTTGCCAATTCAAGGCTCCTGTTGTTGACGGGCCGAGCGTACCCAGTGGTGTGTCACTAGAAATCACAGAGACCCGGCCAGGGCCGGGTCTCGAATCGTGACGATGACGATCGCTCAGCTGAAGGAGTTGCCACACCCACAGCTATGTGTGACATTGGGGTTCTCGATGGCGAATCCGGCCCCCATCAGGCCTTCCTTGTAGTCCAGCGTCGACCCCTTGACCATGTCCACGCTCTGCGGGTCGACGATCACCCTGACGTCCTCGAACTCCTCGATTATGTCGTCGTCATCGACCTTGGCATCGAAATACATCTCGTAGGAGAAGCCGGAGCAGCCACCCGGACGCACCGCCATGCGCAGAGCGAGACCGTCCTCACTCTCGCTCGCGATCAACTCGCGGACTTTGGCCACGGCCGAATCGGTGAGATTCACGGTCTTTTGGGGCTGTGCCGACTTTATGGAAAGGATCTGGGTCATTGGCTCCTACCTGAACTCTCGCTCATTCTAACGCCGTGTTGGCGCTTCCACATTCACCTATATGGATAGTGGAAATTACCCTGGATGTCCATGACCACTGTCACCGGCGAACAAGTGATGCAGACACTCGAGGGTGTCCGAGACCCCGAGCTGGGCGGCAGTGTCGTCGAATTGGGGATGATCACCCATGTGAACGTGGACGGCGCCGATGTCGAGATCGGGCTGGCCTTGACCATTGCCGAGTGCCCGCTGCGATCGCAGATCGAAAGTGATACCCGCCGCCGCGTGGAGTCGATGCCCGGCGTCGACAACGTGAGGATCCGCACGACGGCGATGACCAAACGTCAGCGCGCCGAGCTGATGTCGGTCGCCCGACGCAAGGTGAGGGAGACCGCAGAGCCCACACAGGTCTCATCGACCACCCGGGTCATCGCCATCGCCTCGGGAAAGGGCGGTGTCGGCAAGTCTTCGATGTCCGTCAACATCGCAGCCGGCCTCGCCGACCGAGGATTCGAGGTCGGTCTCCTGGACGCCGACATCTGGGGGTTCTCGGTGCCGCGGATGATCGGTGCCACCAGTCGGCTCGAAGCCGATGCCGGCTCGGAGTTGATACAGCCGGTCGAGGCCGCCGGCGTCAGGGTGGTGTCGACCGGTCTCATCATCGAGTCGGAGGAGACGGCGCTGATGTGGCGTGGCCTCATGCTGTCCAAGGCTCTGGAGCAATTCCTGAAACAGGTCGAGTGGGGGGAATTGGACTATCTGATCCTCGATATGCCGCCTGGAACCGGCGACGTCCAGATGGCGTTGACCCGGATGCTCCCCCAGGCCCAGATGGTGGTTGTGACCACACCACAGAGGGCTGCGCAGAGGGTGGCCATCCGGGTGGCGGACATGGCGCGGCGGTCCCACATGCCGGTGGTCGGGGTGATCGAGAACATGTCGGGCGACGTCTTTGGCCGGGGAGGGGGAGCCGAGCTCGCCGAAGAGCTCTTTGTGCCGTTGCTGGCATCGATCCCACTGGACCCGGCGATGGTCGAGGGTGGGGATACCGGTCGGCCGGTCGTCCTCCGACCAGGGTCCGGGCCTGCCGCCGCGGCCCTCGCCGAAGCCGTCGACAAGGTCATGGCGGTGGTCCCACCAGCGGACATGGAGACCTGCACCGGTCGGATAGCCAAGCTGATCGCCGACCTGGAGGACGGCGCCGCCTGACCCGTCGGGCCGGACACCCCCGCCAAGCGAGTTCGGCAGGGACGTCTATGCCTTGGGTGGCATCCAGAGCTCGACGGCGAACGGCTTGCGCTCGAGGCCCCCGACGACATAGGACGTCATCACCTTGTCGGCAATGGTCTGCCGTTGCGCGTCCACCAAGGGGAGTAGCCAACCGAGCCCGCAGACGATGCTGTCCAGGACATGGACGAACTTGCGACCGATGCCGGCCCCGCTCCCCAGCAGCCCGCCGGCCTGATTGACCAGCCGGAGACCCATCATCGACTTACCCGGGGTCTGCCCGGTTGTCCCCTCCATGTGCCCGAGGTAGACGAGGTAGGCCGCTCCGACCAGCCCGGAGAACACACCAAATAGGCCACGGCCAATGCCGAGAACGTTGAGGATCAGGATCGGCAGATAGTCGATGAGGAAACCGATGGCCCGGTCTCCCCATGACGCGAGTGGAGCCGGGGCTCCGGCTGAGGGGACGTCGGGGGTGGTCATTCGCTTCCTTCCATTGGGCAGGGCTGTGGACCCTAGACCGGGCGACCTTTTCGTGTCGAGAACACGCGATATCCATGTTGAGGGCACTTTTCACAGCTGGTGACTAGTCCGAATGGTGATTTCGCAAACAGTCCTTGAGTGCGCACCAGGCGTGAAGAGAATGGCGACGGACGTGCCCCTGGCGATTTCGCTGGGGTTTGGGCTCGGGAGGCCCGTTGGAGACTAGTGGTGTGTTGCTGAATTGAGGGCGCGGTGTCTCCGAGGCATTGGCGTCATCTGGCGAGGAGAAGGGGCGCAGTCGCAGCCGGGGAGCTGCGGCGAGCACTTCGACGAAGCCAGGGGCGTCAAGGGCTGGAGACCGCCCCGCCAATTCTGCAACACACCACTGGGACCCGTCAGGGTCCCTTTCCCACGTCCTGGCTCGACCTGCGTGCAGTGAACGCGGCTGAGCGCCGGCGGTCAATGCACGTAGGTGGGACATCCGGCTCGGCTAACCGCAGATCGACTTGACCAACGGGTAGGGATTGACCGCGGCGCCCCCTCCGGGGTGGTATTCGAAGTGGAGATGGGGCAGCCACGACGGAGCATTCCCCGACGACCCGTTATAGCCGATGACATATCCCTCGGTGACATGCTGACCCGGTGTGATGTCGCCGTAAGAGTCGAGATGGGCGTAGTAGTAGAGGTCACCGGCATCCGAGGTGAAGTACACCGAGAGCCCGCCGAGGGCGCTCGTGGAGGTTCGGTAGATGGTGCCCGAGTAGATGGCCACGATCGGTGTCCCCCGGGCCGCGATCATGTCGACCCCCTGGTGGGTGCGGCCACCTGATCGCGGGGCTCCCCAACTGTCCGTGAACGACACTGCACCCGCCACCGGGCAGGCACCACCGCTCGAGGGGAGCGGTACGTTGGTCGTCGTCGTGGCTGCGCTCGTCGTCGTGGTCGAGTCTCTGCCCGACGTCGTCGTCGTGGTCGGCGCCGTGCTGGAAGTGGTGACAGCTTGGGTGGTGGTGGTCAGGGCCGCGGCAGCGCGAGCCGCCTCCTCTTGACGTCGCCGCTCCTCCTCCAGACGTCGTGCCTCCTCTTCTTCCTGTCGCTGCTGCTCGACGAGTTGGTCATAGACGGCCTGGGCCGTGATCAAGTCGTCCTGCAGCTGGTTCGCGAGCTCCTCGAGATCGCCGGCCAGCACCTCTTGCTCTTCTAATGCCTCCCCCAGTCGAATCGTCTGTCTGTCGAGCTCGTCGCGTAACACTCGCAATTGATCGACGACGTTCTCATCGGTCCCGCTCACCTCGCGCAAATACTCCATGCCGGCCGGGTAGCCCTGGTCCGAGGACGAGAACAGGACCGACAAGGATGTACCACTCGTCGAGCCCATGTAGAGCTCAACTGCCAGCTCCTCGAGACGCACCTCGGTCTCGGCTATCTGAAGCTGGGCAAAGTCGATCGATATGCGGAGATCCTCGATCTCCTGGTCGAGCGCGGCTTGTCTGCCGTAGGCCTCGATGACGGCCTGACCGAGCTCGGCCGACTCATCGACGATCCGATTGACCTCGGTCCGGGCGCGGTCGATGTCATCGTCGGTGACCTGCCCGGTCGCCGGGACGGCCATCCCGAAAACGAGCAGGCCGCTAAGAAGTCGGGCGAGTTTCTTCATGGGGGTTGGGGATGGAGACCATGCGGTCGCCTTGCCAGGCTATCCGTCCCTCATCACTCAGCAACCTGGCATGCGCCTCGACCGACCTGGCGGCGAGAGGATGCAAAGAGGTGTCGACGTCGGCGTACACGATCTCCACTATGTCGGTAACGGTGGCCGCTCCCTGAGCAATTGCTTCGTAGACCTGATCGTGACGTTGCAGGCGGTGGGCCAAATACCAGTCGATGACCGTGTCGGGGTCACCCATCTCGTCCCCATGGCCGGGGTGGAGACGTTCGAGCCCGGTTCCGTGGAGCTTCCGCAGCGAAGTCAGATAAGACCCCATGTCCTCCACCATGACCGATGACCCACCGATGATGTGGTCACCCGAGAAGAGGGCATTCCCCGCCCGAAAACACAAGTGGTCTCGGGCGTGCCCGGGGGTATGGACGACTTCGAGGACGAGAGAGCCTATGTCGAACCGGGCCCCATCCAGCAACCGGATGTCGGGTTCGAACTGATGACCCGGCGCATGACCCACCGCCGGCACACCCATGTCGCGGGCCAGCGGATTGGCCATGGGCGCATGGTCGCTGTGGGTGTGGGTCACGAGGACTGC
>DASWKM010000037.1:0-19701 GCA_036396635.1 Acidimicrobiia bacterium | reverse complement strand
GGTGTAGGCGACCCCCTTGGGATTGCCCGTCGTCCCCGACGTGTAACAGAGCATCATCGGCGACCGCTCGTCGAGGAGTGGCCATCTGCCATGAGCGGGCCGGTCGGAGATCAAGTCCTCGTATGCGACCGAGCCGGGAATCGCGTCGCTGGCCTCGTCACCCATGACGACGATGGTCTCGACCGTCTCGAAACGGTTGACGAGGGGCGCCAGCAGTGGCACCAGATCGGGGTCGACGAAGATCACCTTGTCCTGGGCGTGGTTGACGATGTAGACGATCTGGTCGGCGAAGAGCCTGATATTGATGGTGTGGCAGATCCGCCCGGTGTTGGCCGTCGCCCAGTACAGCTCGTGATGACGATGGTTGTTCCAGGCGAAGGTGCCGACCGCGTCTCCCACCCCGATATCGAGCGCCTCGAATCCGGAGGCCAGCCTGCGGATGCGATCATCGAGCCGGCTGTATGTCCACCGGGTCACGGAGCGGTCCGCCTCCACCGACACGACTTCCTGGTCGGGATGGATCCAGACCGAGTGGTCGTAGAGGGTGGAGAGGAGCAGCGGGAAGTCATCCTGCATGTGCATCAGGTGCCTCCGATAAGCTTGGACTTCTCGGCGGCGAACTCGGCGTCGGTCAGCTTCCCCTGGTCATGAAGTTGGGAGAGCCGCTCCAACTGTGAGACGGTCGACTCCTCGGATCCGGGCGCCGTCGGCGGGGCTGGCGCGTCTCCCCTGATTGACAATTGCCTCGCCTCGCGCGCCTCGTAGATGAGGGACTGGACCCGCTCCGGTTTGGGGATGTCCCGATATCGGGTCTGACCGTGGGTTCCGGCCGACTCCACCATCAGGTCGCCGGTGCCGAGCATCCGCTCGATGATGGTCTGGCCAAAAGCCACGTTCTGAATGACCTCGAGTGGAATCTCGGTCCCTTTCTTCCCGATGAAACCGGTCCGATAGATCAAACGCTCGTTGGTGATGACATGGAGCGTCGTGAACCATCTGACGAGACCTCCGGTGATCAGCACCGCGACAAGCGCCACCAGGATCAGGTATATCCATCCCGACCACGCCAGGACGGCGACGACGATGGCGACGGCGATGCCGGCCAGGATCACGAGGACCTCCCGGATGATTCCCGACCAGTGAGGTCTGAACTGGCGCTCGATCGTCTCACCCTCGCTGAGCAGGCGCTCGGGGTATCCCATGACTATTCGCTCCTCCGACGCATTTCGACGGAGACTAACGATCGGCGGAGTCGGGAGCCCCACTTCCGCGCCCCGAACGCGAGAAACCCCGAGGGAGCATTGGCCGAAACCTCAACCCTCTCGGGGCTCTCAGTCCCGTTCGATGTCGGGCCGGGGACCCAACTCCGTCCGGGGAACGCAATGGACCGAAGCCCAATGCGATGCGATTCGTGAGAATCGCTGGCTGGTCTTTCAACCTGCCTGGCTGACCTTGCGGTCGGCCGTGGTCTTTGTCCGCTCGACGATCCCGAAGGATCCCCGTTCGGTCTCCGACCGACCCTCCGCCTGCGGTTTCCCGTCGACTTCGGGGTGACCTTCGTGCCGGTCTCCCGGCCCTCCGGTCCGACCCGATTGGCGGTTACCCGCCGATCCGGTCGCCGTCGCCAGGTTTCCCCGTTGACGTGGCCGGAAAAGTAGACCAAGCACCGCGACCTGACAAATCGAAACACTCATTGTTTTTCGCGAGCCGTGATTCGGTTTTCGCGAGACGTCTCCTGGCGTCTACTCGTCTGATGGCCGGACCTCTCCCGGTGACAGCACGGCGCCCGTCCCTGCCCGCGCGAGAAACCCCGAGAAAGCCTTGGCCGAAGCCTCAGCCCTCTCGGGGCTCTCATGCCACTCACCGGGAAAGCGGGCCCCCGGATGGGTGGCGGTCCAAAGAAGCCGAAGCTTCTTCTTCCCCGAGTCGGGGTTTCCCTCGATTCGGTAGACCGGAAGGTACGCAAGCACCCTAAGTGGGTCAAGGGCGATCGGCCCTTTGTTTTTCGCGTCTTACAACCAGTTTTCGCGGGGCATGATTCTCGGCCAACTCACGATCGTGCCAGTACGGTCCCCGCCATGTGGTCGGACCGCAATGTGCGCTCAGTCGTCATTGCTCGCCTGATCTCGAGGATCGGTGGTGAGGCGGCGTTCTTCGTTGGCATCTGGGGCAAGGCAGCGTTCGAGCTCGATTCCACCCCCGGTCAACTCGCCATGGTCATGGCAGCACTCGGCGTCGCATCACTCATCGGCGCATCGGTGGCGGGTGTCCTCGTCGACCGCTTCGACCCGCGCCGCGTGGTGATGGTCGGAGAGCTGGCGTTCGTCCCCGCCACCGTCGCCATGGTCTTCGTGGACTCCATTCCCAGCCTCGTCATCGCCACATTCGCCCTGGGGCTGGTCGGGACGCCGGTCTTCACCGCGATCTCGTCGTTCGCACCGTTTCTCAGCGACGACGCCTCGCGTATAGCCAAGATCAACTCCTGGATCGAGGGCGCCTCGTGGACGGCTTTCATCATCGGCCCCGCGGTAGGAGCGGTCATCGCAGGCTCGATCGGGATCGACACCATCTTCGTCGTCGATGCCGTCACTTCGGTTGCGGCCGCCGCGCTCCTGTTGCCCGTGAGGGTCCGGAAGCTGTCACGAGACGCCACCCGTCGGGGTGGGCTCGATGAGCTGAAGGAGGGGTTTGCGGTGGCGTACGGCAACCACCGGCTCCGCTTCTATATCTGGCTCGGATCATCCGTATGGCTGCTGTTCGGTGTCTTCAGCGCACTCGAGCCCTTGTTCTACCGGGATGTCCTCGGAGTCGAGGTGGAGACACTCGGCTGGGTCAACTCGGTCTTCGGCCTGGGTCTCGTGGCGGGAACGGTCATCGCCGGGCGCCTCCCGGGCCGGATGAGGACCGCATTGTGGCTCACGATCCTGGTTGGCCTCAATGCCGTCGGCGTCGTGGCCTATGTCGGGACTGACATACTCGCCGTCGTCGTGGCGGCTGCGCCGCTCTGGGGTGTGATCATCGGGCTCATGGCGCCCCTGCACCGCACGATGATCCAGATCAACTCTCCCGAACGGCTCGTGGGCAGGATCATGGGCGTCAACCACATCCACTCCGAGATCGGTCACCTGGTACCGCTGGCGTTCGCCCCGCTGGTCGCCAACCTCCTCGGCGTGCAACCAACCCTTCTGGGAGCGGGTGCGATCGTTGCCCTGGTGGCGATCGGCTTCGTCGCTCCGGCGCGCCGCCTCGACAATACCCGGACCGTCGAGGTGCCACCGCCGGGTCTTCCCGATCCATCGGAGGAGCCAAAGTCTGTCAGCCACTAACCGTTTCCTGTCACTGACCGTTCCTATGATCGGAGGAGTGACATTGGAGCTCGACCAACCGGTACTCGTAACACTCTCCCCCAGCAGGGCGGGTGACTTCAAGACATGCCCGCAGTTGTACAAGTTCCGGGCCGTAGACCGCATCCCCGAGCCGACGTCGATCTATCAGGCCCGGGGCACGACTGCGCACCTCGCACTGCAGCGGCTGTTTGACGACCCTCGTGGCGAACGCACCCCGGACCGTCTCTTCGACCTCTTCCGCCAGGCCTGGACCGAGATCAGGGGCGATGAGGAGTTCGGGGGGCTGTTCGAGGATGTGGAGGAGGAGCGCCGGTGGGGTCTCGAGAGCATGGCCCTTTTGGCCAACTACTTCTCCATAGAGGATCCGACCGGGTTCGAGCCCGAGGACCGTGAGCTCGACATGCTGGAGGATCTGGATGGCATCGTGATCCGGGGCATTCTCGACCGGATCGATCGCGACAGCGATGGATGTCTCGTCATCACCGATTACAAGACGGGGAAGGCGCCACCCGAGCGCTACGCGCTCTCCTCCTTCTTCGCCCTCAAGATCTATGCGTTGCTAATCCGCAACCGGCTCGGGGAGACACCCAAAGAGGTCAGGCTCCTCTATCTCAACGGGCCCACCCTGTATCGCCTTCCGATCGATGACCGCCAGCTCGACGCCATGGACGGCCAGCTCCGTGCGTTGTGGGCCGCCATCGAGAGGGCGATGACGTCGGATCGGTTCCCGACACGTCCCGGCCGACTCTGCGACTGGTGCTCGTATCAGGAGATCTGCCCGGCATTCGTCGACCCCACCCCCTGATTGGGCGAATTCGGCTCACCCGTCGGGCCAGATACTCCCAATCACCACTAGGGGAACACGCCTCTGACCAGTTTGGCGTCGGCGACACGACGGATCGCCTTGATCAAGGCGGCCGTGCGCATGTCGACGCTCTCGCTGGTGGCGATGCCGTGCACATCGTCGAACGCCCGGGTCATGATCTCCCGCAACCTTCCCACCGTCTCGTTCTCCGACCAGAAGTACTTCTGCACGTCCTGGACCCACTCGAAGTAGCTGACCGTCACACCACCGGCATTTGCCAGGATGTCGGGAACGATGAAGACCCCCCTCTCCCTGAGCATGTCGTCGGCCTCCAGTGTCATCGGGTTGTTGGCGCCCTCGATGATCAGCCTCGCCTTGACTTGTGGCGCATTGTCCCCCCTGATGACGTTCTGGATCGCAGCCGGGACCAGAACATCGACGTCGAGACCGAAGACGGCATCTCCGTCGATGAAATCGGCATCGGGGAATCCCTCGAGGAACCGGTGCTCGTCCACCCACTTGGCCGCCGAGGGGACATCGAGCCCCTCAGGGTCGTAGATGGCACCCGAGATGTCCGACACGGCGACGACCTTGACACCCATCTCCTGACCTGCGATGGCGGCATATCGACCGACATTGCCAAAGCCGTGCACCGCCACCGACACCGCCTGGGGATCGAGGCCCACGGCCCGAGCCGCCTGTGGCAACAAGAACATGAGCCCTCGGCCGGTCGCCTCCCGACGGGCAACGCTCCCACCGAGGGCGGGCGGCTTCCCGGTCACCACCGCAGGCACGGCGTGGCCGACGTGCTGTGAGTAGGTGTCCATGAGCCACGCCATCACCTGTTCGTTGGTGCCCAGGTCGGGAGCCGGGATGTCGGTCTCCGGCCCGATGACGTTGATGATCTCCATCGTGAAGCGTCGGGTCACCCGCTGCAGCTCGGCACGTGACAGCTCCAACGGGTTGACGCGAACCCCGCCTTTGGCCCCACCAAACGGCACCCCGACTATCGAGCATTTCCAGGTCATCCACATGGCCAGGGCGGCCACCTCCCCCAGGTCGACACCCATGTCGAATCTGATTCCACCCTTGGTGGGCCCCATGGTGGTCAGATGCTGGACGCGATACCCGAAGATCGTCTCGACCTGCTTGTAGTTGTCGTGACGGAAGGGAAAGCTGACGACGGTGGACTTCTGCGGCACCCGCAGTCGGTCGGCAATGTTCTCGTCGAGACCCATGAGACCGGCCACCCGGTTGAACTGGCCCACCGCCTCCCTGTACATCTGTGAGTCAAACTCAGGTCGTGACTCCACAATGCCTCCGTTTCGAGTATTGGCGTCCCGATCCTAAGCAATCGAGACCCCCGTTGATGGCCGTCCGGGAAACGTGTCACACCCGGCCCGTATGTTGACCCACATGAGCACAACAGACATGATTGGACCGGGAGAGATTGCAGTCGCCGTCGATCACAGGGCCATCTTCGAAGACCCGGTCGCCTATCTGGCGGGTCTCGGCCTCGAAGCCGAGCTGGTTGGTGAGCCCGGTCTGCCGGCTGCCGCCTGAGCCCTACGATCAGTGAGGTGGACGAGGTACGGCTCAGGCCGGTTGATTGGCCGGCAGCGCTCGAGGATTGCGACGGGCGTCGCATCGTCGTCGCCGGGCCCGGCACCGGCAAGACCGAGTTCCTGGTGCGACAGGTCGGGGCGATCATCCAGTCGGGCCGTGCCTCCCCTGCGGAAGTCGTCGTCCTTTCCTTCTCGCGCAGGTCCAGTGCCCGACTCAAGCAGCGGATCGAGGAGGCCGTCGGCGCGACCGGCGTCCCCGTCGACGTGGGCACCTTTCACTCACTCGCCCTTCGCCTCATCGAGTCGGTGACCGGAGGCGACAGGCCGATACCGCTCACGACACCCGAACAGGTTGGGTTGGTCCGTCAGACCCTTCGGGAAGAGGACCCAGCCGATTGGCCGGTCCTCTATCGGGACATACTCGACAGCGCCATCTTCTCGGCAGAGGTCGCCGATTTCCTCCTCCGGTGCTCCGAACGTCTCCTCACACCGCGTGACCTGGCGCAGAGGGCGGTCGAGCGAAGTGACTGGCGTGGGCTGGCCGGTCTCTTCGAGCGCTACCTGTCCAGGCTCGAGAAGATGGGGCGCACCGACTACGGGGTCCTGCTCACCAAGGCCGTGGAGCTGCTTCGCAGCGACGACGGGCGACGTCACACATCGAGATTTCGCTACGTCCTCGTCGACGAGTACCAGGACACGTCACCCGCCCAGGCCACCATCGCCGAGCTCCTGGCCACAGCGCACGGGAACCTGACCGTGGCCGGGGACCCATATCAGTCGATCTTCTCGTTTCGGGGGGCAGAGGTGAGGAACATCGCAGCGTTCTCGGACGACGCGTCATCGAGGCGAATCGTCCTCGCCCAGAGCTTCCGGGTTCCGGCCCCCATCATGGAGTCTGCGCTCAGGGTGGTCTCGGGGGGCGATCTGCCCGGTTCGGCCGGGCCGGTCGAGCCGGCGCCACACGATGGCGTCTCCGAGACCTACGTCTTCGACCAGGCGACAGCCGAGGCGGAATGGATAGCCCGCGAGGTGGAGCATCTCATCAGGACCGAACGGATGAGCCCGTCGGCCATCGCCGTCCTGGTGAGATCGAAGAAGGAGCTGATCGCGGAGCTGTCCAGGGCGCTCGGCCGCCGTGGCCTCCCCCACGACCCACCGGACAATCGTCTCGTCGATCACCCGGCGGTGCGGGTGATCCAGGACCTCGTCACCGTGAGCCTGGCCGAGCAGGCACCGTCAGGAGGCGTGTCACCGTTGGAGGCGGTGGGAGCCGATCAGGCGATGCGTCGGATGCTCCTCGGGCCCTTGTTCGTGGTGAGCGTCGGCCAGGAGAGGGAGATGCTTCGGTCCCGACGCGGAGAGGCGAGGGCGTGGGCAGATGTCATCTCCGAGCAGCTCCCCGGCAGGCACGGGTTCCGCCACCTCGTCTCGGATGCGGGGTGGGCCACCGAGCTCGGGGCCTCGGAAGGGTTTTGGGAGGTGTGGACCCGACTCGATGGGATAGCTGACGTGGTGGCGGACCCGGGACGTGCCGAGTGGAGGAGGGCATGGGCGGCATTCGGGCAGATGCTCTCCAGGCAGACCGAGCGCGACCCGTCGGTCACCCTGGCGCGGTTCTTCGAGATGGTGGACGAGGACGATTTCGAGGCAACCCCACTGATCTCGATCCGGCCCAGCTCCGACCGCATAACCCTGACCACCCTCCATCAGGCCAAGGGGCTCGAGTTCGAAGTCGTCTTCATCGCCAACGCGGTCGAGGGGGTCTTCCCGGACCTGCGTCGCAGCCGGAGGATGCTCCGACCCGAGTTGCTCTCACCGGAGAGAACGGTGGATCCCGACGCCCAACATCTCTTCCAGATCCAGGAGGAGATGCGCCTTGCCTACACGGCGATGACTCGAGCCAGGCGCCGGGTCGTCTGGACCGCCACGGAAGCGGGCATCGACCAGGGTGATCGGCGCCCCTCCCGTTTCCTCATGGCGGCGGCAGGGGACGCCGGAGTCGGGCCACCAACAGTGAAGGATCGGGCGCCGGTGACACTCACCGACGCCGAGTCGGCACTCCGGCGCTCGCTTCTCGATCCCGGCGCCGGATCCGCACACCGCCTGGCCTCCGCCGCCGTGCTCGGCTCTCCGCCCAAGCCGTGGTGGGATGCCGGAGCGTTCCCGGGGGCAGTGGTCGCCGGGCCGGACGCACCCGTTCTCGCCGAGGTCTTCCGTCTCTCCCCCAGTCAGGCCGACTCGTATCAACGGTGCCCGCGTCGCTATGTCCTGGAGCGACGGCTGCGTCTCGGCGATGCGGCCTCGGTGTGGGCCCACTTCGGCGAGCTGGCTCACGAGATCCTGGAGATCGCCGAATCCGAGGTCATCGGGACGGGTAGGAGGCACGCCGATCTCGCCCGTGTCCTCGAGATCGTGGACCAGGTGTGGGAGAAGGCCGACTTCGGGCCACGGGAGCTGACGAACGCATGGAAGGTCAAGGCGGTCGAGATGCTCACCAAGCTCTACGAGCGGTGGCCGGGCAAGGGTGAGCCGGTCGAGGTCGAGCTCGGCGTGGAGGCCGATGTCGAGGGTGTCGGTTGGATGGGGCGGATCGATCGATTGGAGCAAACCGTGGAGGGCTTCCGGGTGGTCGACTACAAGACCTCCGCCACTGCCCCCAGCCTCGACGAAGCAGCCCAGTCGATCCAACTCGGCTTCTATGCGTTGGCCGTCCAGCGACAAGGTAGAGACGTCGTGGCCTCCGAGATGTGGTTCCCCCGGGTGAGCTCGAAGAGTGTCACCACCAGGAAGCTCGCCATCCACCTCCTCCCCGATGTGGAGAGGACCATCTCAGAGGTCACCAGGGCCATAGCATCCGAGGACTGGGCCCCCCGGGTCAGCAATCACTGCAAGAGATGCGACTTCAGGAGGTCGTGCCCGGCGTGGCCCGAGGGAAGGGGCGCTTTCCTGCCATGAGGCTCGAGCCCACCGCCGAACAGCAGGCGATCCTGAATCTGGGTCTCACCTCGATCCGGGTGAGGGCAGGCGCAGGGACCGGGAAGACCACCACCGTGGCCATGGCGATCGCCAATCTCGTCGAGAGCCATGGTGTCGAGCCCGAGCGGGTCCTCGGGCTGACCTTCACCAACAAGGCCGCAGCCGAGCTGGCCGAGCGTGTCGCCGAGATGCTGCCGGACACCCTCGACCCCTCGCGGCAGGTCGAGATACACACCTACCACGGGTTTGCCGCACAAGTCCTCTCCGAGTATGGGGCCCTGGCTCTGGTGGACACCCGATCGGGAGTCATCACGCCCACCTTCGCCCGTCAGTTGATCCGCGACGTCTTCTTTCGAGTCCCCCACGACCACCTCGACATGACCAATGCGACCACCCTCGACCACATCCGAAAGCTGGGCGATCAGCTGGGAGACCACCTTCTCCGGCCCGAGGACCTCATGAAGGCGAGCTCGATCCACGAGGGTGACGAGGTGTGGGCTGCTCGTGTGGAGATGGCCGAGACCCTTGCCCGGTTCAACGAGGCGAAAGCGGAGCTGGCCGTGGTCGACTATGCCGATCTGGTCACCCTGTCGACGCGGCTCCTGAACGAACATCCGGGCCTGGCTGACGCGATCCGCCGGCGCTACCAAGCCCTGGTCCTCGACGAGTACCAGGACACCAACCCCGCGCAACGGGTATTGCTGACGACGATCTTCGGTGGCGGCTTCCCGGTGATCGCGGTCGGTGACGAAGACCAGACGATCTATGAGTGGCGGGGCGCCTCGCCCGAGAACTTCGACCACTTCCTCGATCATTTCCCGACCATCGATGGCCAGCCGGCCCACGACACCAGCCTGACACTGAACCGGCGCTCCGGTCGGGGGATCCTCGATGTCGCCAACCAGGTGAGGCAGATGGCCAACCCCGGCTCCGATCTCCTCGAGACGGCCACCGACGGGACCACCGAAGTCGTCACCTACTGGGCCTCCGACGCCCTCGCCGAGGCGGAGTGGATCGCCCGGCAGTTCGAGGCCCTGCACGATACCGGGGTCCCCTGGTCGGAGATGGCGGTGCTGTTCCGCAAGAACAAGGACTTCGCGTTGATCATCGACGTCCTCGGACGTCACGACATCCCGCACGAGGTGGCCAACGTGGGAGGCCTCCTCAGTGTCCCCGAGATCTCGTTCCTGCGTGCCTGGCTGACGGTCCTCGACAATCCGGAGAACTCGACGGCGTTGGCCCAGATCCTCTTCGGAAGCGGATCCCGGCTCGGGATCGCCGACCTCGCCGTGCTGACCGGCTGGCTCACGGCAAACACACCCGATGACGACGACACCGAGGAGCTCCACCCCGTCACCCTCGTCGAGGCGATCGAGAGGGCCGACGAGATCGAAGGTCTCAGCGAGCAGGCACTTCGCCGGCTCAGTCGCTTCCATCGTGTCTATCGCGAGCTGTTGGTGGAGACGCAGGGCATGAGCCTCGCCGAGACCTGCCGGCTGGTGCTCGATCGCACCCACTCGTGGCAGGACATCGAGTCGTTGCCGCCCAATCCGAGGTTGACTGCCCGTCTCAACATCTATCGCTTCCTCGACCTCGCCGATGACTGGAGCCCGCTGTCGGGCAGGCCTTCATTGACAGCCTTCCTCGACTATCTCGATGCGATGGGGGACGAGCCTGCCGAGGAGCTCGATTCGGCGCGCCTCTCAGGAGAGGATGCGGTGACGCTGGTGACGGTCCATCGTGCCAAAGGCCTGGAATGGGAGAATGTGGCCATACCCGCAGTGGTGAAGGACAACTTCCCGGCGCGATCCGGCGCCTTCCCCGACCCGGTGCGGTTCGCGTATCAGCTACCCGTCGAATTCAGGCTCGACACCGTGGTCTCCGATCTCCCCGATGAAGAGACCGCCCGCGCCGCGTTTCTCCGGGAGCGGCACGCTGTTCAAGAGTGGCGCGTCGCATATGTGGCAGTCACACGCGCCAAACGAAGGCTCCTGGTCACCGGTGCCTATTGGTACGGCCTCCCCGAGCCGAGGTTGACACCCGCCCAACCCTCGGAGCTGTTCGATCTCGTGGAATCAAACGAGGCTTCGAACAACGCCGGTCACACCGAGCCGGGGCCACGGCCCGACATCCTTCGCGCCCCGGACGACGGTCCCAGTCCCGACCCGATCTTCGCCGGTGGATGGCAGGCTGCGCTCCGGATGGCTATGGAGGACCCCGACGAGCTCGCTCGGATGGCGGAGGCCAACGGGGTCGCCGACGAGTTCAGACGTCTCGTCGACGGGTGGGAGCAGCGGCTCTTCGACCTCGATGTGCTGGAAGTCGATCAGCCTGCCGAACCGCCGACCTCCATCTCGGTGACCAGCCTGGTCACCTACGCCCAGTGCCCGAAGCGTTACTACTGGACCGACGTGGACCCCCTGCCCCGGCGTCGAAACCCGGCGGCGGTGCGGGGAAGCGAGATCCACCGACGCATCGAGCTCAACCAACGTGGCGAGGTTCCCTTCGAGGACCTTGAGCCCGATCTCTACGACGCAGTCGATCCTGCCGAGGGCACCGGTGGCTTTGCCGCATATGAGACGTCCCGGTTTGCCCAACGACGTGCAGCATTGGTCGAGGCACCCTTCAGCGTGGGGATGGACAATGGATATCGGCTTCGGGGGCGCATCGACGCCATATACGAGGAGGGCGGGCATTGGGAGGTGGTCGACTTCAAGACCGGTCGCCCGCAGGACGACCCGTCCCGGATCGTCCAGCTCCAGGCATACGCCGTTGCGGCGCATGACGTGGACCTCGGCCTCCCCAAGCCCGACGGCCTGGACGTCACATTTGCCTATCTGGGAGGTGGGCTGAGCGAGGTCACCACGGCGGCCGACTCCCGCTGGGTGGCGGAGGCGCGGGCCAGGCTCCTGGCATTGACGGATGCCATCGAAAGCCGCCGATTCCGCGAGACGCCGGGCGCCTGGTGCCAGAGCTGTGACTTCCTCCAGTTCTGCGGGCCAGGGAAGCGGGCAACTGGCCGATGATCGTCCTGGCAGCCCTGGCGGGATACCTGATCGGCTCGCTCCCCACCGCCGGTCTGCTGGGCAGGCTCTGGGGCATCGACTTGAGGTCCGAGGGCTCGGGCAACCCGGGGGCCAACAACGCCCTCCGCACCAGGGGCCCCGCCCTGGCGTCACTGGTGCTCCTGGCGGAGGTCGGGAAAGGCTTCGTCACGGTCATCCTGGGTGAATGGGTGGCAGCAGATCCTGGAGCCGTGGTCGCCGGGCTCGGGGCAGTGGCTGGCAACGTCCACAACATCTGGTACGGGTTTGCGGGTGGGAAAGGTCTCGGAATCTCGCTTGGTGTCCTCATCGGGGCATGGCCGGTCGTGGTGATCCCCATCCTGGGCGTGATCGCCTTGACCGCCGTCATCAGTCGCTCAAGTGGCACCGCCGCACTCACCGCCGTCGCCGCCCTGGTCGTCATCAGTGGGGTGTGGGCGGCCGGCGATTGGCCGACTGGTGGTGTGGAGCCGACCCTACAGCTGGTGGTGCTGGCGGTCGGTTTGAGCCTCGTGCTCGCCCCCAGGCACTGGCGAGACACCCCACTCAACGAACGGTGGAGTTCCCGACGTCGAGGATCAGGGTCACCGGGCCGTTGTTGACCAGTTCGACCTCCATCTTCGCCCCAAACACCCCCTGACTCGTCGAGATCCCCCGCGCCTGGAACGACATGACCATCCGATCGATCAGACGCTCGGCGCAAAGCGGATCGGCGGCCCTGGTGAAAGACGGGCGTCTCCCTTTACTGACATCGCCCAATAGGGTGAACTGGCTCACCACGAGCAACTCTCCTCCCACCTCCACCACCGACAGGTTCATCTTCCCCGTCTCGTCGGAGAAGATCCTCAGCCCTGCGATCTTGTCGACGCAAGCCTCGACATCGGCCGCATCGTCCCCCTCGGATATGCCGACCAGGAGACATAGACCCCGCCCGATGATTGCCACCACTCGATCCTCCACCCTCACCGAGGCGGACTTCACCCTTTGGCAGACGACTCTCACGGGCGCGATTGTGGCAGTCAAATAGAGTGGGCCCGTGCCCCGGACCCCGCCGTCAGATGAGCAGATCCTCCTCGGTCCCGACGGTCGCCGGGTCGTCTACCTGCTCGATGCCGCCTCCGAGTACGAGGCAACGGTGCTCCGCCGCTGGCTCCGACGCCAATTGCCCGGCGAGCCGGAGGCCGTCAGGATCAAGTCGTCGCGACGTCGTCGCAGCTGGCAGACCGACGAGCTGGCGCCGGTTCTCGACTCGATAGGGGACTCGTACCTGATCCCGACCCGTGTGGTCTGGATGGCGCCGGAGAAGGACGGACGCCGCTCGGTCCGATGGACCGACGCACTCAAGCCCGGTGATCCCCGAGACCCGCGTGGCTTGCGGGCCCGCTACATCAGGTCCTTCCACCCGGGCCGGGTCAAGCTGATCGCAGCGACCGGAGCCGGCATTCGAGCCCTGGAAGGGGCCTATGCGGCCTCAGGTGAGATCGATGGCATCGGATGGTTCGTCACCAGACGAGCCTGGCGCACACTGGACAAAGCGGAGCGTCGGCTCCGTGGCAACCGATACAAGATCCCGCGATTCATCCCGGAGGCGATCCTGTCCCGGGGCGAATTCGCCCGGGCGCTAGAGGACCATGCCCGGGTGACTGGTGAAGAACCCGCCCGCGTCACCAAGGCGGCCGAGCTTTATCTGGGCGAGATCGCCGCAACCCACAGCCCATACGTCATCGACATGATCGCCAATTGGATCCATGCTCTCTATCGCCAGGGGTATGGCGACATCCGATACTCCACCGAAGAGGTCCGTCGGGTGACCTCGTTGAGCAGCGAGCACCCGATCGTCTTCCTGCCCTCTCATCGCTCCAACCTCGACCGGCTGAGCCTCCAGTTCATGCTCTGGGAGAACGACCTGCCCCCCAATCACACCGCAGGCGGGATCAATCTCAACTTCTTCCCGATAGGCCCGCTTCTCCGGCGCACCGGTGTCTTCTTCATCAGACGCTCCTTCCGCGACAACGAGCTCTACAAGATCGTGCTTCGCTCCTACATCGACTACCTGGTGGAGAAGCGCTTCCCACTCGAGTGGTACATGGAAGGCGGGCGATCACGCTCCGGCAGGCTGAACCCGCCTCGATTTGGCCTTCTCAGCTACGTCGTCGACGCTCAGAGGAGGGGAAAGAGCGAGGACATCATGCTCATCCCCGTCTCGATCACGTATGACCAGATCCAGGACGTCCCCGACTATGCGCGTGAGGCACAGGGACAGGGCAAGGAACGGGAATCGATCGGTTGGCTGGTCAAAGCGGTCCGCTCCCTGCGACGGCGCTATGGGAACATCTACATCCGGTTCGGCGAACCGGTCTCGGTCGCGTCCGTAGTCGCCGGCATAGAAGGCGACGACGAGGGCTCGATAGGCCTGCAGAAGCTGGCGTTCGAAGTCATGTACCGGATCGGGCGGGTCACCCCGACCACACCGATAGCCGTCGTGTCGGTTGCACTCCTCGCCGCCCGGGGAAAGGCGGCCACGGCGGAGGAGCTCGCCCATCGGTGCGGACGTCTGGTCGACTTCATTCGCGCCCGTGACCTACCCACCAGTGAGACCCTCGACCTGTCCGACGCCGGCAGAGTCACCACCATCCTCGATTGGCTCACCGAGCACAACAATGTGTCCAGCCACGAGGCCATCGGCCGGCGGGTGTTCTGGCTCGATGACGACCAGATGATTCGCCTCTCCTATTACCGAAACGTCGTGGTCCATTTCTTCGTCAACCGAGGAATCGCCGAGATGGCGCTGACCTCGATGATCGATCGCCCCGATCGCGATCCCGGCGTGGTCAGGGCCCGGATGCTCGACTTGCGCGATCTGTTCAAGTTCGAGTTCTTCTTCCCTGAGAAGAAGGAGTACCTCGAGGCTCTCGTCGACGACATCGAGGTCGACGTCCCCGATTGGGAGTCGGTGCTCGGGTTGTCGGGCCCGCTCGGTGTTCTGGCCAAGATGGGCGATCCGGTCGCTTATTGGGCTCTCCTCCCCTTCCTCGACGCCTATCAGATCGTTGGCGACGAGCTGGAGGCGTTGGAGAAGGCCTTCGAGGAGAAGCGATTCCTTCAGGCCTGTCTAGATCGGGCCCGGATGTACCGGATCGAGCAGCGCCTGTTCTCCGGAGAGAGTGCCAGCCAGGTGCTGTTCAAGGCGGCGCTCGCATTGGCGCAGAACCGGGGCCTGCTCGGTTCGGGGCCCGATGTGGCACGTCGTAGAGCCGAATTCGCTGCCGAGATGAGGTCGGCCCGTGACCTGGCGGCGGCGGGGCTCTAGACGGGCCCCTCGCCCTTCCGGTTATACCGGTCTCGGGCGCGGGCGATCATCTCGGCCGAGCTGAGTGGTGTGTCCTCGGGGACCTCAGCGGCCGGTGCCTCCATCACTTCGTCGATTTCCACCTCGGGTCGGGGGGAGAGGATCTGCTCGAGCTGGTCGTCACGGCTCGGTGGCTCGGGCTCTGGCTCCGCCCGATACACCAGGGGCTCCGCCCGACGCGGAGCCGGGGCCGGACGTCTGACATCGGTGAGCAGCGGTCTCTCGGGGACCTCCGGGGCCTCGCCCACACCCAACGACTCCATGGGCTGTCTTTCTCTCCGCTGGCGGAAGACCCGGCCCACCAGGACGAGTATGAAGCCGGGGAACACGTTGAGCTGCGGCAGACCGATGGCGGGGCCGAGTATGCCGGCCACCACCCACAGCCACCCGATCCAGCCGATGACTCTTCCCAAGGAGGACATCGCGCCATTCAACCACCCACCGCGTTCCTAATGCTCCAGAGCTCACATGTGATCACCTGGCCGCGCAGTACGACGATCAGGGCCTGGTGATGGCGACCCGCAACCGCCATGCCGCCAACACCAACAAGATGACCGCATACAGTGCGAGCACACCGAGCTCGGGGAGGATGTCCAAAGTGTCGCCACCCCTCCTCACCAACTCGGCAAAGCCGTCCAGCGCCCAGGCGTGAGGGGTTATATGCGCCACCCTCTGCATCGTTGGCGAGAACAGCTCGGACGGGAGCATCGCCCCTCCGAGGGCGGCGAGACCCAACGAGAAGATGACTCCCACACCACCGGCCTGTTGGTCGTTGCTGAAGACCGACCCCAACAGCATCCCCGCCCCGGCACCGACCGCGGAGAACACGATGAGGATCAGCAACGCACCCACCGGATCCCCCCAGTCGACCCCGAATATGATCAGGGTGAGCACCATGATGTAGACCCCCTGCACCAGCGCGGTGCCAAAGCGCCCCGCCGACTCGCCGAGGATGATGGTCCCGACCGAGGTGGGTGTGGAGAGCATCCGCCTGCTGATCCCCAGCTGCCTGGTGAGGATGAGGGCCGAAGAACCGGCCATCGCCGTCAGGAAGACGAACAGGACGAGCTGTGACGAGGCACCGAGGTCGAACTGACCCAATGTGTCGGGGAACAGCGCATCCCCCACCGCAGTCACCTCGACTTCGATGGGCGCAGTCTGGAGCGCAACAGCTTTGGCCACCTCCAATGCGCTGTCGAAGGGCTCACCCACCTCGAACGCGGCGAATTGGGCTGCGCCGACAGGCGTCATGACATCGGCGACCACCGAGCTGACCAGTGACTGGAGCTGGACGCCCACACCGTCCGGGCGACTCACGTACCCGATCTCGACCACTTCACCAGCGGCCGCGCCGGTGTCCATCCCAGCCGGGAGGATCACTCCGGCGAAGACCCTGCCACGCTCAACCGCCCTCTCCAGATCGTCCCTCGTATCGAACATCTCAACCTCAACCGAGTCATCGGCGTCGAGTTCGTCGCTGATCTCCACCGAGATTCGGCCATCGTCGGCCTGGTGGACACCGATCGGAGGCCGGCCGCCCGACCCGAACTGGACACCTATCAAGAGGACGATGGCTATCGGGAAGATGAACACGAAGAAGATGTTCGACCGCTCCCGGAGCATTCGCCTC
Organism: Acidimicrobiia bacterium; assembly: GCA_036396635.1. Taxonomy (GTDB): domain Bacteria; phylum Actinomycetota; class Acidimicrobiia; order Spongiisociales; family ZC4RG35; genus JANQRA01. Next base: position 2,985 of record DASWKM010000037.1, on the reverse strand, counting down.
ACGTTCATCCATCCGATGGTGACCGCCTTCACCGTGACCACCTCAGCCGCAGTCGGAACCAGGCGACCAGCCCGGTCACTACTGCAAACACCATGATCGCTCCTCCAGCAGGAACGGCTGCGGTCCAGGCGGCGCCGTCACTCAGATCGGCCAGGCCCCTCAGGAACCAAGCGTGGGGGGTCACGAATGTCAGGATGGATAGAAACCCACCGGACGCCCCGATGGGAAAGAAGGTGCCGCCCAGCATGGCGAGGATGACCGCGATTATCGAGCCCAGGTTCCCTGCACCCTCGGGGGTCTTGGCGACCGATGCGACCAGTCCCATGATCCCGACTGCAGAGAGGACACCGGCGACCACGAGGACCGAGACGCCGAGTGGTGCTCCCCAGTCTGCATTCAGGCCCGGCAACAGGGTGGTGCCGAAGACGAGCACTCCCATGGAGAAGACGCCGAGCACGAAGGAGAGGATCGCTTTTCCGGCGATGATGGCAACCCTCGGGATCGGGGCTGCCATGAGGCGAGCCAGGGTCCCGTCTCTCTCCTCTTCGAGCAAGCCCGACACACCGAACTGGACGGTGAAGAAGAGGAAGAACACCGCCATTCCTGCGGCGAAGTAGGTGGACGAGTCGAGTTGCCGGGTTGCAGCGGACTGATCGCTCACCACAAACGATGAGGCCGCCCGAGCCGGATCCTGGGTGAGCGACTCTACGAATTCCGACGTGATCGGGACTCCGGCAACCAACGCCGTCGTGCCCACGGCCAACTGCCCCGCTGCGACCCCCGACGAGAACTGCTCGGCAAAGGCGGCAGCGACTTGGGTCGAGGTTGGTGAGTCGACATCACCGACAACCTCGATCGTGGCCGCCTCGTTGGTGATGACGGCTCGGGCGAACCCGGACGGTATGAGAATGTAGGCGTCGATGTCTCCACCCTCGATTGCCGTAGCGGCCCCATCCCGTGTGCCATGGATCGCAACGGTCAGGATCTCCTCGGCTTCGGCGCCCTGCAGCGCCGAGGTCAACGACCTCGATATCTCCGACTGATCGAGGTCCACCATCCCAAACTCGAGTCCAAGACCCGTCCCACTCGCCGCCCCACCGAACACCAGGTTGAAGATGAAGGCCAGGGCGAATGGGGCCACGATCCCGATGATGAACACCGAGCGATCACGGACTCTGAGTTTCAGGTCTTTGACCGCTATGCGGAGTGCCGGGCCCACATCAGTCCCGCAGAGCCTTTCCAGTCAGATGCAGGAACACTGCCTCGAGGTTTGGCTCGACGACCTCGACCCCGGCGATCGTGCCGCCAGCATCGGCGATCTTGGTGAGAAGCGCCGGCAGTATCGAAGACGCATCGTCGGCGAGGATCTCGATGCGATGGTCCGAGGCGGACGCCCCGCTCACCCCGGACACTCCACGCACCGCCTCGGCGGCTGCGTCGAGGTTGCCCGACCCCGAGATCGATACCCGGTCCTTCTCCCCGACCATCGACACCAGCTGGCGCCGTGTGCCCTCGGCCTTGATCTCGCCCTCGTCGATGATTGCCACCCGATCGCACAGCCGCTCCGCCTCTTCCATGTAGTGCGTCGTGTAGAGGACGGCCATGCCTTGACGGGACAAGGCCTCGACGGACTCCAAGATGGCGTTTCGCGACTGTGGGTCCACACCGACCGTCGGCTCGTCGAGGACCAAGAGCCGGGGCCGATGAAGCAGCCCGACACCGATGTTGAGGCGTCGCTTCATCCCCCCCGAGTATTCCTTGGTGAGGTCCTCCTTGCGATCGGTCAATCCGATGACCTCGAGGACCTCGGCCACCCGCGTCTCCAGGGCCGATCCACCCATCCCGTAGAGGTGCCCGAAGAACTCGAGGTTCTCCTCGCCGCTGAGGTCGGGGTAGATGGCCAGGTCCTGGGGGACCAGCCCGATCGACTCCTTGCCCCGTATCGAGCCGGTTGAGATCCTCTCGCCGGCCACGTGGACCGTGCCGGCGTCCGGCTGGAGCAGCCCACATATCATCGATATGGATGTCGTCTTGCCGGCGCCGTTGGGCCCGAGCAACCCGAAGGTCTCGCCCTCGGATATCGAGAAGCTGACTCCATTGACCGCGGTGAAGCCGTCGAACCGTTTGACCAGTGATTCCGCGGTGAGGATGCCGTCCAAGACCTGCTCCGAACTCGGCCGCGACTCTAACGAGGGCCCTCCCAGATCGAAATCGCCTGGCTTCGGGTGCCCCCCGGGGCACCTCGGTCCTCGAGCTCATTGGGTGTGCCTTCCCTAGCCTGACTGGTCATGGGTGAATACGTCGATCTCGACTCAGGCCTCGTGCACTGGAAGGACTACGGCGGTGACGGTCACCTCATCATTCTCGTGCATGGCCTGGGCGGCTCGGTGGCCAATTGGGATGCCATCGGGCCTCGTCTGTCCGGCCACGGCCGCGTGGTCGGCCTCGATCTTCCCGGTTTCGGCCTCAGCCCTCCGGCAAAGGATTGGGCCATGGAGACGATGGCGGAGACAGTCCTCGAGTTCATCGGCCACTTCGGCGGGAAAGCATTGGTTGTCGGCAACTCGATGGGCGCCCTTCTCTCCGAGATGGTGGCTTCTGCCAGACCCGACCTGGTCGATGCCCTCGTTCTGATCTCTCCAGCCACCCCACCGCGTTTCCCCGACCCATTGATCCATTGGCCGACGGCACGTCGTCTGGCCATCAACGCAACGCCGGGGATCGGGCCGGCCATCTCCCGCCATCTCATGAGGAAGATGACCCCACGTGAGCTGATCGATGAGTCGTTGCGGCGGATCACCGACTATTCGAACAGGGTCTCCCCCGATATGGTCGAGTCATTCGTGGAGTTGGCCGAGACACGCCGGCATCTCCCTTGGGCTGCCGACGCCGTGCCCAAGACCGGGCAATCGATTCGGAGGCTCTTTCTCAAACGCGCCTCGTTCGTGGCCATGATCCGCGACATCAAGGCGCCAACACTCGTCG
>DASWKM010000036.1:0-16168 GCA_036396635.1 Acidimicrobiia bacterium | reverse complement strand
CGAGATGTGCCGCGACGTTGCGGAAGCACGCGACCTGCTCGTCTTGAGAGGTCAGGTTCATGATCGTGTTGTAGACGAGGTAAGCCAGCCTGAAGGTGCCCTCGACTCGAGTCGTGGCGAAGTCGCCGATCGTCACCCCGAGGACGTCCGCTCCAGGCTTCGCCCGTAGCCGTCTGATCATGGCCGGGGACAGCTCGATGCCATGGACGGAGACGCCCCGACGGCTGAGTGGCAATGCCACCCGACCGGTGCCGATCCCCAGCTCGAGGGCAGCGCCGTCTCCCGCGATCTCGGCAAGGAAGTCGACCGCCGGGTCGAGGACCGCTGGGGCGAACATATCCGATGAGGCCGCGTCGTAGCCTTCCGCGATCCGTTCGTCGAAATAGATCTCGGGCACAGTTCCACTCTTGCAGTACAGCTCGCTGCTCCGCCACCCGTTGTCTCAGCGAGTGCACCGGGCTACGGACCCAGCCTCGCTTACCGCCCAACGGGCTGGCGGTCGCCGCCACCATGACGTGCCGAGACCGACTGATAGTTTGCGGAGCGTGATCAGCCCCGTAAGTTGGCGAAGCGTGTTGCCTGATCATCACTCTCGCGCGAACGCGGCACGCGTGGTATCCGGCTTCACGGTCGACCCGGCGGGGGATCGGTCGTCTGAGGAAAAGGTCCCCGACCGAAGGACCAGAAAGGACACGTGATGAGAAGACTGGCGGTGAGCACATTCCTCACACTCGACGGGGTGATGCAGGCTCCGGGAGGACCGGAGGAGGACCCAAGTGGAGGGTTCACTCAGGGCGGGTGGTCGGTCAACTACTGGGACGATCCCATGGGGGAGAGGATGGATGAGGCGTTCGGAGTCGACTTCGATCTACTCCTCGGGCGGAAGACCTACGAGATATTCGCCGCACACTGGCCGCACGTCACCGACGACCCTGCAGCCGACAAGCTGAACAACGCGGTCAAGTATGTCGTGTCGACCACGCTCAACGAGGCCGATTGGAACAACTCGACAGTGATCGACCGGGATGTCCTGGCCCGAATCTCCGAGCTCAAATCGGAGGACGGGCCCGAGATTCAAGTTCACGGCAGCTCGGATCTCATCCAGACCCTGCTGGAGCACGACCTGGTCGATGAGTTCCGAATCTGGATCTTTCCGGTCGTCGTCGGTAACGGCAAGCGCCTGTTCGGAGATGGCACCGTCCCCGCCGGTCTCCGTCTCCTCGACTCCGTGATTTCCAGCACAGGTGTGCTCATGAACGTCTACGAGCCGGCCGGGAAGATACCGATCGGGTCCTTTGCGCTGGAGGAGACCGAGGCGGAGAGGGCCCGAAGGGAGCGCCTGGGCAACGAGTAAGTCGCAGGTGAGCGCATTTGACCTGGGATCCATTTCAGTTTGAAACCCGGGGCAGGAGCGGGCGTGAGGGAGTCAAGCCGTCTTGTCAGGTGTGTCTCTTGGTGATGCAGGGTCTCGCAAAACGCTGCGGGCAATGATCTGCATCTCTCGGGGTCGCTCGGCGCGCCGAACAAGGAGTCGATGCGAACGCGACGACCTGGCCGAGGGCCGGAAGTCCCTGATGATTCGATCATGGATGCGCCTTGCAGGCATCGCCGAAGCCCCGCTCACCCGGCCCGTCGGCCGGTGTGGCCAGGTCCTGGCTTGCACCCTGTGAGAGAAGCTCCTCGTCGGTTGGGGCGCTGAAGTGGATCGGGTCTCGGAAAACCCCTACGCACCGTTGCTGGCCATCACGGTTGCGGCTATGGCGTCGGGCCGCAACAACCGAAAAATTCAGGGCCGGACGCCCTACGGCACCTCCAGCTCCATCACCGACTCGGTATGCCCACTGAGATCCGCCTTGGTGAGCCGCATCTCTTTGTAGGTCCAGGAGGCATAGAGGGGAAGCTGGTCAGCGAAATGAGGGCTGGTGGGGTCGCCACTCTGTCCCGGGGCGATCACGTTCTCCGCCCACACCCGGCCACCGAGACGGACGATCTGGTTATAGGTGCCTCGGTTCATCCAAATGGTGTCGGGTACACCAACTGCGCCGATCGGATCCCAACCGATGGTGCTGATCGGTTGCAGCCAGTCGGCCGGGTCGGCGGACCCGTACTCGACCGACAGTTGATCGAGGGCGGTGATCAACGAACTGGTGACCACTTCTTCCACAGTCGTCCCGCTCAGGTAGTCATATTGAAGAGGCAAGGCCGCCTCCTCGCCCCGCAACAGCCGGTCGACCAGATTGCCGAGAGTGAAGACGTCGGTGAGGTCGGCGACCTCGTCGAACACCCCCGAGGAGAGGGCGAACCACCAGGCGTTGAAGATGGTGCCGCTGGGGTCGTCATAGAAGCCGTTGCCATCGGCGTCGACCTGCATCAGGTTCCACCCTTGCAGAGCGGCCACCACCTCGGGCAGCCGGTCATCGGCGCTGGTCGCAACCGCGGCCACGAGGCTGTCGAGGTAGCTCGACACGAAAACCGCGTCCGCAGTGCCGGTGGGTGTGTCGGTGGTCCAGCCGGCGATGCGATTGATCTCTTCCAGGGTCTGCACCGTCGCCGTGCCCGGCTCGATCCTGCTCAGCTGATCGTTGAGGGTGTTGACCCGATGGGCTCCACCCCACATCCAGAAGTTGGTGGAAGAGTTCTCCCAGCCAGGAGAGGGTTTGTTGTTCCAGCTGGTCAGGAACCCCTGCTCGGGGTTGCGGGAATGGGGCATCTGATCAAAGGGAAGAATCCCCTGCCACTCCACCTCGCCCGTGCCCGGTAGGGGGAAGAACGGATTGGTGCCTTCCGCCCGAATCGGGACCTGGCCGATTTGCCAGTAGGCGATGTTGCCGGCGCGGTCGGCATAGAGCAGATTGAAGTTGTAGGCCACTTCAGAGAGGTGGGCGGAGAACTGGCCGATGTTGTTGGCCCTACCCAGGTCGATCCAGGCCTCGAGCGATTCCAACTCCTTTCCCACGGTGACGTTTTTCAAGGAGAAGGCCAAGTTGTCTTGAACACCGATCACCGGGCCGTGCACGGATGCGCAGAGCGTCTCGGTGTGAGGAGCAGGGGATCCGGCTATCCCGAACTGCTCGTTCCGGCACTCGAGGGAGAGCCATTTCTCGTTGAAGAGGTACTGGCTCGGATCGGAAGGGTTGAGTGACTCGACGTAGATGTCGGTGTTGTCGGCCCCGCCCGAGGTGAGTGTCCAGGCGTAGCCGTCGCCCACACCAATTGGGACGAATGGGATGCCGGCGATGGTCATCCCGGTGACGTCGAAACCCGCCCCGTGCAGTCCGACCTCATGGTTGATCTGTGGCGTGGAATATCCCATCTGCGGTCCACCGAGCAGGAGGGCCCGCCGGTCGGCCGACAAGCGGGGGGCAACCACCATCGCATTGGACGCCCATCCCTCCTCGGGGATACCGGCCATCCGCCACGCCTCATCGGCTGCGGCTGATTGGGCGGCGAAGCCCTTTGCGGCCACGGCCGCCGAAGCGGGCAACTCGGATCGAGGGCCATCCGATCGACGCCCCGGGCGACCGATGGCACCGATGGCCGGCACTGTGGTTGGAGCGTCGGGGTCGTCGAGCCAGAAGAGGTCGCCAAAGACGGTGAGGGCATCGGCTCCAAAGCGGGTCTGGAGCTGTTGCCAGGTGGCGAAGTTGGCCAGCTCATCTGCACCAAACCAGCCGAACTGGCTGCCCAGCAGCATGAAGACGGCCACCGAGTCCTCCACGCTCCACGGTTGTGGAGTCAACCCAAAGGCTCCGAACTCCGGCGGCAAGCCGCCGGCAGCCTTCTCGTCCTCGATGCGGGCGTTGACTCCTGCCACATAGGAGCTGATGATCTGCTGCAGATATTCAGAGGATGACGAGAAGGTCTCAACACGGCGAGACTCCGGGCCGAACAACAGTCGAGCCTGAACGTCGCCGGCGAGGGCGTCGGGTCCAAGCAACTGGGCCAAGTTCCCGGTGGCAGCCCGGCGAAGAATCTCCGCCTGCCAGAGCCGATCATCGGCGGCGACGTAACCCATCCCATAGAAAAGGGCGTCGACCTTGCCGGCATAGAGGTGAGGAACCCCGTAGTCGTCTCGATAGATTGTGACGCGACCCGTCCCTTGGGCGCCGGATGCGGGCACACTCACCCCAATCAGAACCGTGGCGACGGCCACGACGAGAAGACGCCTCATCTCAACTCCTTCCCTCGAGCGATCTCAAACCTACTCCTCGGGGCACAGGGTCGGAGCGCGATGCCCCTCACTCCCCTTCTCTTGGCGGCGGCGGTACCACGGGTTGCATCTCAGTGGTAGTAGGGAACGATCGATGCCAACCCGATTTCTCAACCACCTGCCTCGTGAGACGCCGCCATGCCTCGCGCTCCGTGGGAGGGTGCTCGCGGAGAAGCTCGGGGACAACCCTCGCCCAACCAACGGCTCGAAGGGCGAAGATCATGACCGTGCCGGTGATGGCGACGATCCCCGCGGCGGCGAGGAGAACCACGGTTCGGGGCAGGTCGAGGGCAAAGAAGTCCTGAATGAATGGGGTGACCATCGCCACCAGAAGCAGGCCGGCCATGGTGGCGATCAAGCCCTTCTTCCAAGGTACGAGTGGGCGGCTGACGATGCCGAGGGCAAAGAACCCGATGGCGGCGAGGATCAAAGTGGCGGTGGTGCGGGACTCGCCGATGGTGGAGCCCTCCAGATCGGCAAGCCAATACCCGGTGAAGGTGGCGAGTGTGGCGACCAGTCCGGTGGGAACCGCGAACTTGAGCACTCGGCCGACAAACCCGGCCCGGGATCGACGACGCGACGGCGCCAGCGCCAAGAAGAACGCCGGGATGCCGACGGTGAGGCTCCCGACCAGGGTGAGGTGACGGGCGAGGAAGGGGAAGGGCAGCGTGGAGAGGACGATGGCGAGGGAGATGCCCACGGCATAGACGGTGCTGGTGATGAAGAGGTTGGCCACCCTTTCGATGTTGGATGTGACCCTCCGTCCCTCACCTACGATCCCCGGAAGGCTGGCGAAACGAGCATCTAGCAGGACCAGCTGGGCAACAGCGCGTGACGCCGGGGACCCACCACCGATGGCGATCGCGATGTCGGATTCCTTGAGGGCAAGCACGTCGTTGACGCCGTCACCAGTCATTGCCACCACGTGCCCCATCGACTGCATCGCGCGGATCATCGCACTCTTCTGCAGAGGTGCCACCCGACCAAAGACGGTGGCCCCCTCCATGATCGCGGCAAGCTCATAGCTGCTGTCGGGAAGGTGACGTGCATCCACAACCTCTTCGGAACCGTCGACTCCCACCTGTCGGGCGACCGCGGACACCGTTTCGGGGTGGTCTCCCGAGATCACCTTGACCCGAATCCCCTGCTCGGCGAAATAGCGGAGGGTGTCGGCGGCGTCGGTTCGCACCTGGTCGGAGAGGACGAGGATCGCCACCGGTGTGAGATGCGGCGGGAAATGACCTTCGGTCAGCGGCGTCTCGCCCGCTCCCAACAGTAGGACGCGCTTGCCTTCGGCTGACAAGCTCGCTGCCATCCCGATGGCCTCTTCATCCTGGGGGGCAACGATGTCAGGAGCTCCGATGACCCAAGTGCCCTCCCCGAAGAAGGTGACACCGCTCCATCTCCGGGCGGATGAGAATGGGACCGCGCTCAGCACTCTCCAGTCGGGGCTGTCGGGGAAGGCGGCGGCGATTGCCGCCAGTGTGGCGTTGGGATGGGACTCCGAGGCAGCGACGGCTGCCAACGCGGGTTGCGGATCCATCTCGGAGAGGAGGATCACTTCCTCTACGGTCAATCGCCCTTCGGTCAGTGTCCCGGTCTTGTCAAAGCAAATCGTGTCGACCCGAGCCAAGCCTTCGATGGCCGGCAGCTCCTGAACCAGCACGTCGCGTCGTCCCAGTCTGATGACGCCGAGGGCGAAGGCAATGGACGCCAGCAACACCAACCCTTGGGGGATCATGGCCACTCCGGCCGCCACCGCCCCGCCGAGGCCGTCGAGGAATGTCCCACCACCGCGGACAGTGCTCCACACCACAAGGGCGCCGATCGGCACCACCGCCCAGCTCACGATCCCGAGGATCCAATCGATGCCGTCACGGAGCTCGGAGCGGACCAGAGTGAAGCGCTTGGCTGCACGGGCGAGCCTGGCTGCGTAAGAGTCGTCGCCGACCCGCGTGGCTCTGTACCGTCCGGAGCCTGCAGCGACGAAGCTCCCCGACAGGCACTCGTCGTCCGTCCGCTTGATGACAGGGTCCGACTCCCCGGTGAGCAATGACTCGTCGATCTCCAACCCGTTGGAGGTGACTGCCACGCCGTCGACGACGAGCTGATCGCCAGGTCGGAGATCGATCACGTCGTCGACAACGATCCTGTCCACGGCCAGCTCGGAGACCTTCCCCGACCTCACCACTCTCACCTGGGGAGCTGCAAGTAGCTCCAACCTGTCCAAGGTACGTTTCGCCCGAAGCTCCTGGACGATCCCGATGGTGGAGTTCGCCACCAACACGATCCCGAACAGAGCGTCGCGGGGCTCACGCAAGACCAGGAGCACGACGAGGAGCAGCGCCCCGAGCAGCAGGTTGAACCGGGTGACGACATTGGCGCGGATGATCTCGCCCGTCGTCCTGCTTGGTGTCTCCGCAGCCTTGTTGACCAGCCCGGCCTCGACGCGTCGACGCACCTCGCCCAGGGTGAGCCCCTCTTCGGGCGAGGCCAGTTCGGGGTTCATCATCCCGAGTCAGCCTACGGATGTGCCCTGCGGAAGAGCTGCGGAGGGTGCGACGATGCAAGTCGGTATCGTGAGGCGGGATGCCTGACTGCTGTAATCCATCCGGGTACCGGCACTTCTTCAACCAGAGAGAGGCACGTCGCAGTCTGCGCAACTATGACAAGAAGGGCCTGGACAAGATGGCCAGAATGGTTGTCGACTACGTCGTGTCCCGCGGGGTGGAAGGGCGATCCGTGCTCGAGGTGGGTGGAGGGATCGGGGCTCTCCAAGTCGAGCTGCTCAAGGCCGGGGCGTTGGATGCCGTCAATGTGGAGCTCTCGAGCGGCTACGAGAATGTGGCCGCTGAGCTGTTGGAGCGCGAGGGTTTGGGGGACAAGGTCCAACGGCGGCTCGGGGACTTCACCGAGCTCGCCGTCGGGCTCGAGGCCGACGACGTCGTCATGAACCGCGTGATCTGCTGTTACCCGAACATGGAGCGGCTGATGACCGCCGCCCTGTCCAGCAGCAGGCGATTCGTGGCAGCCACATTCCCGCGCGACCGGGCTGGAGCCAAGGTGGCCATTGCCTCGGGGAATGCCTACTGCCGTATTCGCAGGGTCGATTTCAGGGCGTTCGTGCACCCGCCGGAGGCGATCCTGGAAACCGCCCGCGAGGCCGGTTTCGATGTGGCGTTCCGTGACCGGAATTTCATATGGCACGGGGTCGTCTTCGAAAAGACCTCCTGAACGCCGGCCTCCGAAGCCGGCACCGCCGTCAACTCTCACCGGTTTGGCCGGTGACTCCTGCGGCGGTTCGCCATTCGTGGTCGGTGGTGGCGTCGACGGCTGCCATGGCCGCGTGTGATTGCTCGAGAGTCAGCTCGTCGACCAAGCAAAATTCGTTGCCGAATGGGTCTTGCATGACTGCCCAGTCGATCAGTGGTCGGTGGTCGCCATGTGACCCCGGTCGCGGATAGAGGCTTGGTGCCTTCTTGACCGTGCCCCCCAACTCGACGATGTCCTTGACTGCCTGGTCGATGCCGTCATTCGGGGTGATATCGATATGCACCTGGTTGGGTTTCTTCGGGTCGGGTGCCTGGATCTCCAGCGGGGAGGTGTCGACACGTTGAAGGATGATCTCGTGTTTCCATGGGTCTTTGGTGCCCAGGTATCCGAGCCAATCGTGCCAGCCCGTCTCCGAACCGATCACTTCGAGCCCGGTGACGGCGCCCCAGAACTCGTAGGCGAGATGCAGGTCGGTGACGTTGATCACGACACAGCGAAGTGTCCCCACTCCCATATCTGTTCTCCTTTCTGATCCAGGCTCGGCTCCCCTCTCGGAATCGTGCTCGACGACCGACTCAGCGCCGTGCCTCGGCTCTCATGGCGGTGTAGGTCCAGATCGCCCCGGCCAACTCGATACCCGCGAAGATCATGAGCTGCCAGGGCCGACCAGTAGCCCAGAGCAACACCAAGGCAGCCGTTGAGAACCCTCGCCCGAGGATCGATGCCGCAAAGAAGCTCCGGCTGTCGTTGCGTGCCGCATCGAAGTAGTAGAGGGCGAGAAGTACGGAGACGACCCCGAGGATCCTGATCCAGACCTCATTGGTCTCGGGGAGCCCGAGGAGGGACAGGAGGCTGTTGGGGCCCACGGAGAGAAACACACCCACGACCAACAGGTAGGCGCTGAAGACGTACATGGTGCGGACTGTGCCCTCGATACCGACCTCCGATGCCCTGACAACCTACAACTAATGGTGTGGCATTGCTCTATGCGGTTCCATATGAGAAACCGTCGGCTCTCCGACATGGGCCAGGTGCCCTTTGCCCCGGCCCGGCGATAATGCCAATCGGCCCGGACAGATCTCGATGTGAGGTAGGGAACGACGATGTCGAGCCAAGGTAAGAAAGCGGCCAGGGCTCAGGCCCGACGAGAGGCGGCGCGCCGACGGGAACGGCTGCGGCGCTGGGCGATGGCTGCTGTCGGTGCCCTCGTCGTCCTGGTGGCCGTGGTGTTGGCCCTGCCCGACTCCGAGCCGGAAGAGCTCGCCGCCGTCGAGGTGATTCCGAACCTGGGTCAGGGTCATCTGGCTCAAGGCGAGGCTCCTCCTGCCTACAACTCGAACCCACCGACCAGCGGTCGGCACGCCGTTTCCTCGGCCGAATGCGGTATCTACATCGAGGAGATACCGGATGAGAACCAGGTACACAACCTCGAGCACGGTACGATCGTCATCCAATACCGAGCCGACCTGGCGGAGCCCGACCGCATCGCCTTGTGGGATTACGCCAGGACCAAGTCCAGCCACATCTTGGTGGCTCCCCGTGAAGGGCTTGGTACCGCTGTCGCCGTGAGCACTTGGACCCGGCTGCTCTCACTCGACACGGTGGACCTCGACATCATCGAAGTGTTCTACGACCGGTTTGCCCAGCGCGGTCCCGAGTTGGGCGTCCCCTGTCCGTTCACCGTCGATCAGGCACCGGGCTGATCTCCTCGACGCGGCGCCCAGGTCAGGCGGCCTCGACCCCGGTGACCAGCCAGGTGCCAAACACGACGAGGGCGAATCCGGCGAGCCTCCTGGCGTCGAGCGGCCTGGCATCACTGATCCAGCCGAAGTGGTCGATCAATGCGCCGAGGATGAGTGTGGAGGCGGTGAACAGGGTCAGACCCGCGCCGAGACCCAGTCTGGAGACGGTGATGCCCAGCGATGCCACCACGACCAGACCCATCAGCCCGGCACTGAAGGCCCACCACGGGACTTCTTTGAGATCGGCGAATCGCGAGCTCCCGAACACGACCATCACCACACCGACGGCGAGACCTCCCAGACCGTAGGTGACGAATGTGCTCGCCAGCGTCCCGGCCTTCTCCTCCATCACTCCCAGTGCGCCCGACTGAAGGGCACCAGCCAAGCCACCGGCAACGCCGATCAGGACCACGATGAATGCGCTCATCCCCTCAATCCTGGTATTCGCCGATCTCGTAGTCGCGGATCGTTTCCTCCAGATATGCCAACGCGTGGTCATAGCCCAGGGGGACTTGATGGGTGGTGTAGTGGATGACCCGCATGACCCAGAGCCGGAATACGGCCTTTTCCCATGACGCCACCCCCAGTGCGAAGCCCTCGATCAGCCCGTCCAGGACACGCCCCCACAGCATCTCGTCCATCTCGGCGAGCCCGCTCGGTTCGATCGGGAGACGCTGTAGAACGGCCAACTCGTCCGGATCCGGCAGGTCGGCCACGGCCCTCATGGTGGCCTCCATGTCAAACCCCACCGTCAGCTTGAGGTCGTCGGGGACCGGTGCAGATGGGTCTGACTCAAAGCCCGACCCCGTCGGGGGCCCGGCGCGTCCGCGTAGCGAAGCCACCGCATCGAGGCACTCGAGGACCATGTCCCTGATCTCGGTCAGCGACCCGTAGAGAGCGTGTCGTTTTCCATCACGGGCGTTGTGCTCGTAGACGGCGAGGCCGAGGGTGGCGGTGGCGTGGGTGATGACCGTGTCGATGCCCCAATCCGATCGAGCGATGACGAAGGGGTCCCCCGCCAGCGCTCGGAGCGCTTCTTCCCCGAGGAGGATTTCCCCGCCGAGGGGCTGGCCGAGCCGGGGCAAGAAGGTGCCGGGGAACAGCTTGGCCAGACCCGGCCGGGTGATCATCCAGGTCACCATGGCGTCGGTGGCAGCCCTCGGAAACCGATGCCGGACCACTCCATGCCCGCGGTCGGCGGCATGCTCGGCCCCGTCGATCCAGGACTCGTCGAAGTTGGTGATGTCGGCGTCGTAGAAATGGGCGCGTCGAAAACCCCTCTCGGCGGCGAGCCTGATCGCCGTGTTCATGGCGTCGCCCTTCCCCGGTCGGAAGCGACCCAGCCGCTCCTGTGGGAAGACCCTCACCGGCACGGAGGCGGAGACCCCGATCTCACCGGCCGCCTCGGCGACTCCGGCGGCCAGACCATCGGCGCGGGCGGCCACGGCCCACACCTCTCTGACTCTTTCGTGGCGGGCCGCAATCGCCAGGTTGGTGGCGACGACGGCCAGGTCTTCCTCCTTGAAGGGGAACACCACCAGGCTCATGACCGGCGACCGTTATCCGTCACCGGTCGGGTCTACTCTCGGCAAACATGAGACAAGAGGTCGGGAGAGTCCTCGGCACGAGGGACGCCACACCGCTCGAGTTCTGGGTGGGGGTCAGTGAGGGGGAGTTCCTCCAACTCGACGACGTCGTGGCCCTGGAAAGAGTCCTTCCCACCGGGGAGGTGGTCCGGATGTACGGGACGGTGGGCCAGGTGGTCGCCCGACATGAGGGAGCACGGTTCGACTCGGATGTCTTCCTGATAGAAGAGGGAATCCTGCCTGCGGAGGTGACGGAGGCCGCCCAGGTCACAACGACCCGATTCGAGCCCGAGGTGTTCGTCCCGCCCCGTCCGGGCACCGGCGTCCGCATCGCCGAGGGCGACGAGCGTGATCGCGCCCTTTTCTTCGATCGCATGGAGAAGAAGGTACCTGTCGGGCTGGCGCGCAACGGTGAGACTTTGTGGGTCAACCTCGAGTTCATCAACGGCGAGCGGGGGGCACACGTCAACATCTCCGGCATCTCCGGTGTCGCGACCAAGACCAGCTATGCGACCTTCCTGCTCCACTCACTGTTCACCTCGGGGGTCCTGGGCACCGCCGCGGTGAACACCAAGGCCCTGGTCTTCAATGTCAAAGGCGAGGACTTGATGCATCTCGACCGGGTGAACAACCGTCTCGACGATGAGCAACGATCCCGTTACTCCGACCTCGGGCTGCCCAGCACGCCCTTCGAGTCGGTGAGGTTGTTCGCCCCGCCCCGCATCGATGACCCACGCGCCACGGCCGACGTCGCCTCTCGCTCCGACGTGACCTCTTTCTTCTGGAGCATCCATGAGTTCTGCGTCGAGGACCTCATGCCATTCCTCTTCGCCGACGCTGAGGACGATCGGGCCCAGTACACCACCGTCGTCTACAACGTGATGGCCCAGCTCCGGCTTGCCGAGGCAACCGACAACGGTGCGGCAGTGATCGACGGGGTCAAGGTGCGCACCTTCCGTGAGCTGGCAGATCTGATCACCGAACGGGTGCAGAGTGAGGAGCACCGCAACCGGTGGGCCGGGCCCGCCATCGGGACCGGCACGGTGAACGCATACGTGCGCAGGCTTCAGGCCTCGGTTCGTCATCTCGGCCGGCTGATCAGATCCGATGTGCCCGCCGCCGATCGCCATCGCGTTCGTCTCCAAGATCAGGTCACGGTTGTAGATCTGCACAATCTCAACGACCGCGCCAAGCGGTTCGTGGTGGGTGTCACCTTGAAACGGGCAATTGAGGACAAGGAGCGGGCCGGGCAGGCCGGTGAGCTGTTGATGGTGGTCCTCGACGAGCTGAACAAGTACGCACCAAGGGAGGGGTCGAGCCCGATCAAAGAGGTCCTATTGGACATCGCCGAGCGTGGCCGGTCATTGGGCGTGATATTGATAGGCGCCCAGCAGACCGCCTCCGAGGTGGAGCGTCGCATCATCGCCAACTCGTCGATCAGGGTGGTCGGCCGGCTCGATTCGGCCGAGGCGTCACGTGAGGAGTACGGATTCCTGCCCGGCCCACACCGCCAGCGGGCCACGATCGTCAAGCCGGGGACGATGATCCTCAATCAGCCGGAGCTGCCGGTTCCCCTCGTGCTCGAGTTTCCCTTCCCGGCATGGGCGACCAGGGCGTCCGAAGCGGTTGCGATCACCGACTACCGCGGGCCCGAGAACCCGTTCGACGACCTTTAGTGTCCCGTAGCACGGGCCGAGGTCGTTCCCCGAATCTGTCCCTGCGCGGTTCTACGATCGCCAGGAGTGAAGATCCTGCACACCTCCGATTGGCATGTCGGGCGGCGAATCCGTGGCCGCGACCGCGCCGATGAGCATCGCGCCGTGCTCGCCGAGTTGGTGGGGCTCGCCCAGGAGCACTCGGTGGATCTCACCGTCGTGGCCGGCGACGTCTTCGACGCTGCCTCACCCTCGCCTACGGCCGAGCAGATCGTCTGGCGAACGCTGCTCGACCTGGCGGACGTGGCCCCGGTCGTGGTGGTGGCGGGCAATCACGACAACCCCGATCGTCTCGAGGCCGTTGCCCCGGTCCTCGACCGTGCCGGCGTCATCGTCGTGGGGACCCCACGCTCACCCGAGGAGGGGGGCCTGGTCGAGATCGCCGACCTCGGTGTGAAGGTTGGGATGCTCCCGTTCGTCTCCCAGCGCGGGATCGTCAAAGCAGAGGACATCATGTTCTCGGACCCCGATCAGCACGCCGGTGCATACGAGGACCGACTCCGCCGGATAATCGACCGGCTCACCGAGGGGATGGCCACGGACACCGTCAACATCCTCTTGACCCATCTCACCGTCTACGGCGCATTGGCCGGTGGCGGGGAGAGGTCTGCCCACATCTTTGGCTACGCGGTCCCCACCAATGTCTTCCCCGGCCACGTCTCCTATGTGGCGTTGGGTCATCTCCATCGACAGCAGAAGATGCCCCACTCTTCGGCGGTGTGGTACTCGGGCTCACCTCTGCAACTCGACTTCGGCGAGGTCGCCGACCAGAAGGGCGCCTTGTTGGTGAAAGCGTCGCCGGGATTGCCGGCGTCCGTCGAGGAGTTGCACCTTCGCTCCGGACGACGTCTGATGAGTCTCACCGGCACCATGGAGCAGGTGCTGGCGAGGGCGGGCGAGACCGAAGGCGCCTATGTCCGCGTGGTCCTGCGCGAGGCGGCGAGGGTAGGCCTCGCCGATGAGGTCAGACAGGTCATCCCCGGAGCCGTCGAGGTGGTGCTGGAGAGCCCGGTCGGGGCCCGCCCTCAGTCCGAGGCGCGCCGGGCCCTGGAGCCCGTCGAGGCGTTCTCGCGGTACCTGGCGGACCGCAATCATGCTGACCCCGAGGTCGAAGCTCTCTTTTCCCGCCTGCTCGATGAGGTTCAGGCATGAGACCGGTCAGGATCCGAGTCGAGGGGTTCTCCGCCTATCGGGACCCCGTCGACGTCGACTTCACCGATGTCGACTTCTTCTCGCTCTCGGGGCCCACTGGCTCGGGCAAGTCGAGCCTGATCGACGCCATGGTGTTCGCGTTGTTCGGCCGTGTCCCACGTCTTGGGGGCAATGCCGTCGCTCCCGCCATCACCGCCGGTGCCGATCGGGCGCGGGTGAGATTCGAGTTCGAGGTTGGCGACAACGCCTACACCGCGGTGCGGATGGCCGAGCGAACATCAAGCGGTGGTGCAACCGTCAAGGAGGCCCGACTCGAGGAGGGCGATCACGTTGTCGCCGGTGGCGCCGACGATGTGACCAGGGCTGTCGAGGATGTGCTCAAGCTCCGCTACGACGACTTCACCAGGACTGTGGTCCTGCCACAAGGCGACTTTGCCCGCTTTCTGACCGCCACCAGGGCAGAGCGCCAGGGTTTGTTGCGCACCCTGCTCGGGCTGGATGTCTACACACGGGTGCGGGAGCTGGCCAAGACCAGGGCGGCTGTGGCCACCGAGCGAGCCGAGAGCGCCGGCCGGGCTCGTGAAGCCCTCGAGCTCCCCGACGAGGACACGATGGGCGCCACCACCCAGCGAATGGCCCTTCTCGAAGGGCTCTCCGAGACGGTGACGGCCATGGAGAAAAGACTCACCATCTTGGAGCGCGATGCCGAGAAGGCGTCGGCCCGAGTGGATCGGCTTCGTGACGCCCAGGGACGTCTCAGCACCGTGGAGACGCCGCGTCAGCTGGAGGAGCTGGACATCCTCATCGCCGAGGCGCGGGTGGCGTCGAGTGACGCCGAGGAGGCACACGCGGTTTCCGTCGAGCACGTCCGCAGCCTCGAGACCGCATTGTCCGAGCTGCCCACACCGGAGACTCTCGAGGCTTGGAAGAAGGCGCGGTCACGGCGCGACGAGCTCGGGGCAAAACTTGCAGGCCGCGAGGTCGATGAGGCAACACGAGGCGTGGCCGAGGCCGAGCGTGCGCTGGCCGATGAGACGGCTCGGCTCGATCAGACACGGGCGAGCCTGGCCCAGGCCCGTCTCGGGCATGCCGCCCACACCCTGGTGAGCACCCTGGAGCCCGGGCAGCCCTGCCCGGTGTGTGACCAGGTCGTGGTGGAAGTCCCGGTTCGCACCGCACCGGCCGAGTTGGTCGAGCTGGAGACCGCCGAGGCCCATCTCTCCGACCGCGTTGCCGGGGCCAGGGCCTCGGCCGAGAGCGCCCGGACCGAGCTAGCCAGGGTCGAGACGATGAGATCGGAGTGGGAGGGCCAGCGTGAACTGGTGAACGAAGAGCTCCAAGACGCCCCGAACGAGGAGACCGTGACGGAGATCGAGAGCACCGTCGCCGGGTTGGCCGGCGAGATCTTCGCGGCCCGTGCCGACACCATCGAGCGAGAAGCAGTGCTGAAACAGCAGAGGAGTCGACTCGAGGAGCTCGCCGACGCGTCACGGCGCGTCGCCAAGACGCTAACGACGGCCCAGATCTCGGTGGCCGACCTCGGGCCGCCGGTCTCGGAGAGTGACGACGTCGTGGTCCAGTGGAAAGAGCTGATGCTCTGGCGTGAGGAGACCATCGGGAAGGTCGCGAAGGAGTTGAGGGTCGCCGAGGAGGAGGTCGAAGGGCTGGCAGATCGGGTCTCCGCCGAGCGCAGTGCGCTGGTCGGGCTGTTGGAGGAGGCGGGAGTCACGGCCGAGGAGCCGTATGCGGTCAATGTGACGAGCGCCCTGCACACCACACGGGCGCAATTGGAGCGTTTCGAACAGGGCCGCACCGAATCGAAGCGTTTGGGCCAGATTGTCGAGGCCTCCAAGAGGGAGTCTGACGTGGCCACCGCCCTGGCCGGTCATCTTCGCGCCAGCGGATTCGAGCAATGGCTCATGGCGGGTGTGGTGGCCGACCTGGTGAGGGGTGCCAACGATCTCTTGGGTCAGCTCTCCGGTGGCGGTTACACCCTCGACTCCGATGACTCGGGGACGTTTTCGATCGTCGATCATCGCAACGCCGATGAGATTCGCTCGGTCGCCACCCTGTCGGGTGGAGAGACGTTCCTCGTTTCACTCGCTCTCGCCCTTTCCCTGGCCGAGACGTTGGCCGCGAAGGGAGGGTCGGGTCTCGACGCCATCATCCTCGATGAGGGCTTTGGGACCCTCGACGACGAGTCGCTCGACACCGTCGCCGACGTCCTCGAGGAGCTGACGGGCCGGGGCCTGATGGTGGGTGTGATCACCCACGTCAAGGAGCTGGCCGCCCGTGCCCCGGTGAGATACGAGGTGCGCCGGGAGCCCACCGGCTCCGAGGTGCGGCGGGTGTCATGAGGTTCACCGTCGAGGCATGGGACTCCGACTACGGGGCGCCGACCGACCCGGAGCTGGACGACGCCAGCCACAACGTCGATCCTTCGGTGGAGCTTCGACCCGAGGACTGGCGACCTTTGCTCCCCGAGGCCAG
>DASWKM010000035.1:0-7573 GCA_036396635.1 Acidimicrobiia bacterium | reverse complement strand
CGAATGGCGCCGATGGTGTCTGCTGGTGCCGCGATCGGCACCGCTTGAGCCACATGCTCGCCGGCCGTTTCGAGTATCAGTTGGCCCTCTGTCGACGCCACCATCAGTCTCCTCCTGGAGTGGGTCCTTAGAGCTTCGCGCACCTAGACATATCGCGCCGATTCCGGCGCGAACGTCCTTTCGCCGACCGTGCCGGCCAAACACGAGCTCTTCGACTTTCCAATTGTGTCACGGCCTTTGGGCATGATTCCCGGTCGGAAGAGGTTCACCGCAACCGCAGAATTCCTGGAAGGCGACGAGTACCTAGACCACTGGAACCGACTGGTCGCCGACTATCCCATCTACCAGACAGCCCGAGACTTATTGGAACGACCGGTCCCGCTCGTGCTCCTCCAGTCAGTGGTCGGATGACGTCGGTCGGATACCAGACTCTCCTGGCAGTGCACATCCTTGCGGGCATGGCTTGGCTTGGGGGAGGCCTGGTCATCCAGATCACCGGAGTGCGAGCGTTCCGTCTTGGCGGCCGACCGGCTGTCGACCGTGTCCGGAGAGACGTGTCATGGGCTGATACTTGGCTGGCTGTCCCGGCTCCACTGCTCGTGGTCGGGACCGGTCTCGCCATGGTCACCGTCAACACCGGGTGGCGGTTTGCCCAGGCCTGGATCTGGACATCGATCGCCATAGTTGGCGCGTATCAAACGCTGGCCGTGACTCTGGGAGTCCGCCTCTACCGCCAACAGGAAACAGGACAGGGTGATCAACCGACGCGATCAGTCCTCAGGCTTGGCAACGTCCTGCTCGCGCTACTGACGGGAAACGTCCTCCTGATGGTCTTCAAGCCCGGAGTCGGCTGAGTAATGATCGAACCCGGTCGTGTCATCGAGTTCCCCGACGAAGTGTCTGAGGTGGTGGCCACGCCGGCCACGACTGGTGACCGCTACCGGGTCATCGGCACGACTCCGCCTGGAGGTGGAATCGGGCTTAATGGTTTCGGCCCGCACCGCCACCCTGGGCTGATCGAAGTGTTCCATTGTGTGTCCGGGAACATGACAGTCCGTGTCGGGAATGAGCTGGTCGATCTGTCCCCCGGCGGAGTGGTTGAAGTGCCCGCGGGTACGGTCCACGGGTTCATCAACACCGGGATCGAGCCCCTGGTGGCTGAAGTGGACCTCGTCTTCACGTCGCCCGGCCCACGACCCGAAGCCGACCTGATCCACTTCGCCCTCGTCCTCGACGGCCTTATTCGAGACGGTTACGTAACCCGAAGCGGATTCCCACCACTCTCTCAGCAAGCTGTGCTGCTGCGAAGGAGGTTTCCAGAGGCCATGGACCAACCCGGCATCGGAAAGCCGATCATGGCGCTGTTCGCCGTGATCGGCCACCTCCGACGGTTACGAACCGAGTTCCCTGAGTACGAGTCGTAGACGACCAAGGTCCTCCGCTAGCTGGACCGATCAGCGACCCAGATCGAATACTCGCCTCTCGCTTACGGCGCGTGAGTGGGCCTCGTCCCCGGCCGCCTTTACCTCGTCGAGAAGCTCGGCGACCGCCTCCAGGTCCTCAGTGAAGAGATGGGCGTAGCGGTCGAGGGTCTGAGTCGCCGTCGAGTGCCCGAGGTGTCGTTGCACCACCTTCACGTTGGCATCCGCTGACACGAGCAGCGAGGCGGCGGTGTGTCTGAGGTCGTGAATCCTCAGACCATCGGGCACCCCTGATGCCGCGAATCGCAAATGCCTTGCTGGCGAGGTCTGTCTACCTGTCCACTCAGGCGACAGTGGAACTGGAGAAGGACATTGGAGGCTCGTCTACCCGCTCGAGCAAGTAGGTCGGCTGCGCGAGCGGCATGCCGAAACGGTCCTCACAACCTGCGGCTTGGCAGTATCTCAAACGGCAGAGGCAGATGACCTCGCACGACTCAGCGACGAGCCCGAGACCCGAGAGCTTGTGTGTTGTGCACGGGACACGGTGGAGATGACCTAACAAACTCATGAGCCATCCGTTGAGCA
Organism: Acidimicrobiia bacterium; assembly: GCA_036396635.1. GTDB lineage: Bacteria > Actinomycetota > Acidimicrobiia > Spongiisociales > ZC4RG35 > JANQRA01. Next base: position 5,567 of record DASWKM010000035.1, on the reverse strand, counting down.
TCACCAACGCCGGCCAACACAGGCCGCCTCGATTACCCTTTTTTGGGCCGTTTGACCTGGTAGGAGGAGTGCCCCGCTCCAGCGAGCGATGGTCTGAACAACCGGAAGTCGACGAATCGACGCCGTCCCTGACCACCAAGTTGTCCACCATGGGGAAGGGCGAGGAACTCAATCAGCTCTTAGGAAGAGACGACCGTCATCTGGCAAAGGGCGGCGAGTGCTCCGTCAATGTGCCTGCGTCGGGACGGGTTCGGTCACCTGCTCTTGGAGTATCTGACGGAGGCGGTCGGCATTCTCACGCATCCCCTTGGACAGGCTCCTTCGCATCAGAGGCCAGAACAGACGCTGCTTTCCCCCGAGCCGCTTGATCCGGACTCGCACCTCGGTGGCATCCTCCCCGAGCGGCCGGAGCTCGAAGGTCTGGATCCAGGGTCCCATCATCGGAAGGACCATTCGATGGGTGTAGTACTGGAAAGGGTGCCAGTCGAGGATCTCCTCGGTGATGGCCCCGCGACCGTGAACGCAGTGATTGGTGGTGCCAGGACCGCGGCGACCAGCGGGATTGGTTTGGTCAATGTATGTGAAGTCGGTTTGCCATAGCAGACGCTTCCGGGGCGAGGTGAAGAAGTCCCACACCACACTGACGGAAGCCGGGAACTCGGCGATGAACTCGAATTGGGCGTCGCCGGGGAGGACGAAGACCCGCTGCCGTTCCTGCTCGCGGTTCCAGGCCGCGTCCAGGTCTTCGACGTAGCCGAGGATCTCGCCGACGTCCTCGTAGCTCTCCCGATGCTCACGCATCCCCAGGATGAGAGGGTCCAGCCCAAGCTCGCTGATGCACGACTCGGTGAGCAGGGCAAAGCCGTCATATCCCAGCTGTTCTTTCACATTGTTCTTGAGTAAGCGGTGAGCAATGATCACGTCGCTGCCGGTGAGCTCCTCGCTTCCGGCCACCATGTTGCGGACGAAGCGTCCGTTGTGAGCGACAAATTTGAGATTGAGGTGGGGTATGAGCAGGCAGGCGTTGCAGTCGCAGGTCGTTGCCTGACGAATGTCACGGAGACGTGACCGGAAGGCGAAGTACGTCTCGTCAATCGTGTCGAGAAGCATGGACGCCTCTATCTCGGATCCGAGGGCGTAGGCAAAGGCGGCGTCGCCCTCCAGCTTGGCGACGCGCAAAGCGGGTCGGAGACGGCCGACCACGGTCTCCATGAGGTCGGCGAGCACATCCTGGGCGTGCTCGAGCTCGGTGTCGCGAAGGTATTGGGTGTAGCCGGACACATCGGCGATCACAAGGCAACCGCTCTCGGCCGACGGGATCATCCAATCGTGTGATGGGGTCTGCATGGGTCTTTCGGTAGGAGTGGGAGTGTACGGATCGGTCCCGGCTTGCCACGAGGACTATGCACAGCTCGCCGGATCACGGTGTCCCATGGGGGTGATGGCAGTGCGCCAATATGATGCGGGTCGAACTCCACAGTGAAGGGGCCCATGTCTCCTCCGATCGTCTTCGTCAGCACCCACCGGGTCAAGGAGGGCAAGCTCGACGACTTCAAACAGCTCTCCCGAGAAATGGCACCGTTGCTCGAGGCGGGCCAGCCCAATACGGTCTTCTTCCAGGGGTATCTCAACGAGGAGGGCACCGAGGTCACCTTCGTCTGGGTCTTCCCCGACTCCGCTGCCATGGATCTGCATTTTCAGGGCGCTGACGAAAGGGCGGCAAAGGCGTATGAGTTCGTGCAACCCCAACGTTTCGAGATCTACGGCACGCCGAGCGACCAAGTCCTGTCGATGATGAGACAGCAAACGGGACCCGGGGTTGATCTCGTCCTCAAGCCCCAACCCATGGCTGGATTCATCCGCCTCAAGTCCGACTGATTGCTGGCCACTCGCGGACGCCGACGTGTCGATCAACTCGACGACATCGCTCCTCGCTTCAAATCTCGCGGACCGCGGCCACCACCTCTTCCAGAGCCTCCCGGGCGTCGGCGAAGTACATGAGGGTCTTCTCGTTGTAGAACAGAGGGTTGTCGATCCCGGCGAAACCCGGGGAGAGAGACCGCTTGACCACGATCACCGTCCGGGCTCGGTCGACGTTGAGTATCGGCATGCCGTAGATGGGCGATTCCGGCTCATCCCGGGCGGATGGGTTGACCACGTCGTTGGCGCCGAGGATCAGCACGACGTCGGTCTGGGGAAACTGGGGGTCGGCCTGCTCCAGGTCGAGCAGCTGCTCATAGGGCACGTCCGCCTCGGCCAAGAGCACGTTCATATGGCCGGGCATCCTTCCCGCAACGGGGTGGATGGCGAAATGGACCCGGATGCCTCTCCCCTCGAGCTCGTCGGCCAGATCGCGCACCGCGTGCTGGGCCTGGGCGACGGCCAGGCCGTAACCGGGGACGATCATCACCGAATCCGCATAAGCCAAGGCAATGGCAGCGTCCTCGGCGTTGGCTCGCTTCACCGGTCGGTCGCTGATCATCGTTCCTGCCCCACCACCCTCCCCGGTGCCAAAACCGGCGAACAGCACGTTGCCGAGCGACCGGTTCATGGCATCGGTCATGAGGACGGTGAGGATCAGCCCGGCGGACCCGACCAGGGCACCCCCGATGATCAGGGCATTGTTGGAGATGACAAACCCGGCCGAGGCGGCTGCCAGCCCGGAGAATGAGTTGAGGAGGGAGATCACCACGGGCATGTCGGCGCCGCCTACCGGGATGACAGCCAGGACCCCGATCAAGAGCGAGATGGCGCCTAGGGCCCAAAAACCAGGCGACTCACCGGTGACCAGCACCCAGATACCGAATCCGACCGCCACCGCGGTGAGAACCCCGTTGACATACTGCTGGCCGGGAAAGAGCAGAGGCCGCCCGGTGATGATCCCCTGCAGCTTCCCGAATGCCACAAAGCTGCCGCTGAAAGTGACCGAGCCAATGACCGCTGAGAGGAGGATGGTCACCAGCGTCTCGCCTGGCAGGTCTGAGAGATCGGACTCGACCACCACCACCGCAGCAACCAGTGCCGATGCGATGCCACCAAAGCCGTTGAAGGCGGCGACCATCTGCGGCATCGCCGTCATCTTGACCCGAATCGCGGCCCAAGCGCCCAGACCAGTCCCGACAGCGAGGCCCAGGCCCACCGTCCCCCAATTGACTATGGCCTCGTCGATCAGGGTGATGACAATCGCCCCGAGCATCCCGGCGGCGGCGAGTATGTTGCCCGACCGGGCGGTACGGGGCCCGGATAGGCGTCTCAGACCGACTATGAAGGCGCTGGCACAGCCCAGATAGAGGATCTCGGTCACTGGCCGCCTGCCCTGCGAGCCGGGCGCCGGAACATCTCCAACATGCGGTCGGTGACCAGGAACCCACCCACCACATTGATCGTGGCGGTGACCACCGCGAGAAAGCCGAGCATCTGGGCGAGGCTCCCCACCCCCAACCCGGCCGCGGTCAACGCACCGATGATGGTGATGCCCGATATCGCGTTGGCCCCCGACATCAATGGTGTGTGGAGGGTGGGCGGCACCTTGGTGATCACCTCGTATCCCACGAATGTCGCCAATACGAAGACGGTGATACCCACGACCAGTGCACTCATGGCAACTCCTCGAGACCCAGGGAGCGGCGCACCACCGGATGCAGCACACGACCTGCGTGGGTCACGCAGGCCTCGGAGATGGTCTCGTCCTCGAAGTCGAGTGCCAGCTCGCTCTCCTCGTCGACCATGCGAGCCAAGAAGGCGCTGAGGTTGCGGGCGTACATCTGGCTGGTGTCGGTGGCCGCGCGACCGGGGAGATCCAATGGGCCGATGATGGTCACGCCCTTATGCACTACCGTTTCTCCCGGTTTGGTCAACTCGCAGTTGCCACCGGTGGGCGCCGCCACGTCGACGATCACCGAGCCGGGCCTCATCTCCTCCACCATCTCCCGCGACACCAACAGGGGCGCGGTGGCGCCCGGAATCTGGGCGGTGGTGATCACCACGTCGGAGCCGGCGACGTGTGAGGTGAGGGCATCCTGCTGACGGCGCTGGGTCTCATCGGCCACCTCCTTGGCATATCCCGAGGCGGAAGCGGCTGACTCGTCGGTGGGCGCCGCGACAAAGCGGGCACCCAGGCTCTCGATCTGCTCCCGAACCTCGGGGCGGATGTCGTATGCCGATACCACGGCGCCCAGTCGACGTGCTGTGGCGATTGCCTGGAGACCGGCCACGCCGGCCCCCAGGACCAGGAGCTTCACCGGGGCGATGGTCCCTGCGGCGGTAGTCAGCATGGGGAAGAACCGGGATGTGGCGGTGGCCGCGACCAAAACGGCCTCATATCCCGCTGCGGTCGCCTGCGAGGACAGTGCGTCCATGCCCTGAGCAATCGTGGTGCGAGGTATCGCCTCCATGGCGAAGGACGTGATCCGCCGTCGCTGGAGTGTGTGGACCAGCTTCTCGGACACAAAAGGGTCGAGAAAGCCGATGAGAACAGCCCCCTCAGGGACTTTTGATGCCTGCTCCGGGCTTGGTGGCCCAACCACCAATACCACCTCTGCTCCCGGATACGGGTCGGCGACCACCTCAAGACCCGCCGCCCGATAGTCGTCGTCCCCAAACCCAGCGGCAACGCCGGCGCCGGTTTCGATCGCCACCCGGTGACGCTGCTCCACGAGACGGAGCCCTACGTTCGGAGTCATCGCCACACGCCGCTCTCCAGGGCCTTCGATCGGGACCGCGATCTTCATCGGCTGGCGAGGCTAACGCTCGTCATCCACGATGCGAGTGCTCATGTCCGCCATCGGCCATCAACATCCACCGTGGGTCGCTACATGCGTGACGTCCGCATCTTCCCGCCCAACCAGATGAGCAGCGAGATCATCAGGCTCGAGACGAGCACGACGCCCAGCCAGACCACCCACAGGACGGCCGGTGTCCGGAGCGACCAGAAGCCGTTCGAGTCCTCCCCCGCCCCTTCGACCGCGGCAGTCGCAGTCTCGGGGCTGACTTCAGCGGTGCCCGGGCCACCGGTCTTTGGCGACACGTATTCGTTGCTGGGCTGGAGACTGAATGACGGAATCACCGACAAGGCCTGCGGCCGGGTAGCTGCTTCGGTGCCGCTGGTTATGGAGACCACCGCCACCTCGTCGGGTGGTGAGGAGGGTGATGGGATCCCCTCGGCTCCGCCGATCGGTGATGCCCCTGGTTGTGTCGAGCTGGTGGTGATCTGCGATGGGGTAGAAGTCGTCCCCGCAACCGAGGTCGTCGTCGTCATCTGAGTGCTGGTCGGCGTCGACGCCGGAATGGAGGATGTCGTGGGGATAGCGGTGGTCGTGGGGGTTGGAGGAGGGGCGGTACCCAGCACCTCGAACTCGTCTGACGCGCAGTCTGAGCCCTGGCAGGCGTAGATACGGTGGAAGCCCGGCTCGGCTTCGGCAGGGATTGTCACACTCCTGATGAAATCGCCAGCCGCCCCAACACCCGCCGTCCCCAGGTCGGCACAACCGTCCGATCGATCCCAACACAGATTGACCCGTAAGACCTGGCCGACCGTGGGGAGATACCCCGAGCCCGATACCCTCACG
>DASWKM010000034.1:0-4889 GCA_036396635.1 Acidimicrobiia bacterium | reverse complement strand
GATGCCTGTGACGGGGCCGTTCCGGCTCGTCGAGTGGGTACCCGGAGATCGGATCGTCGTCGAGCGACAGCCTCGATGGTGGCCCGATGCCGACCCGATCTCCGGCGTGTCGTTGGGTGAGGTCACCGAGATACGGTTCGTTTTCATCGAGGACGTCGATGACATGGTCACCGCCCTGCGACGCGGCGACGTCGATGTGATCATCGCCCGGCCGGAGGAGGGCACGGTCGGCCGCTTGGATCGTGACGATGACATCGCATTCACCGTGGTCCCCGGTCCGTTCTGGGAGCACATCGACTTCCACCATGAGGACCCGATCTTGTCTCAGCTTTGGCTGAGGGAGGCGATAGCACTTGCCATCGACCGGGAGAAGATCCTCGATCGCACCGTGCGCCTGATCGCCCCCGAGGCCATACCGCTGGACAACACCGTGTGGATGACAGGCTCGGCCTGGTACGAGTCGCACATCACAGACGCCCACGACCCTGCCGCCGCAACCCAGATGATGATCGATCACTCTTGTGCCCGCGGTGAGGATTCGGTGTTCGTGTGTGGGGGACGACGCATGTCATTTGTATGGGCGAGCACCGACGACGATCCGGCCCGTCGTGAGATCTTCGAGTCGGTTGCCGAAGACCTGGCAGTGGTCGGCATCGAGCTCATCGGTGACTTCCGGCCACCGTCGACCTTCCTATCACCCGATTACCTGTTCGGCCCGAGCCGGCTCTGGCAGCTGATCAACTTCTCATGGCGCGCCCGATCGGATCCATCGGGCGTTGAGACCACCTATCGCTGCGAAGGCGAGCTGAATGTCAACCGCTACTGCAGCGACCCTGTCGAGGCCATGTTTCGGACCATCTCCTCGATCACGGACCCGAGCCTCAGGGCGGCCGCATTCAACGATGTCGATCGTCTCTATCTGACCGACCTTGCCGTCATCCCTCTCTATCAGAAGCCGACGATGATGGCCTGGAGTGCCGCGATCACCGGGCCCATGCCCAATATCACCTCATCGAGCGACCTCTGGAACGTGGCGGCCTGGACCGGGAAGACGTCGCTTGTGATCGCGCTCCCAGCCGAGCCGTCACGGCTCGACCCCTTTGTTCGTGGTGATGACGGTGCCGACATCGTGCTCTCGACCCTGCTGTACGGTGCCTTTGGAATGACCCCGTCCAACACCCTGATCCCGGTCCTGGTCGACTCGGTGGACGTCATCGAAGGAGAGGGTTGATGCCAGGCCCGCTGCAGGGGATGGTGGTCACCGAGCTGGCTGGCCTCGGCCCTGCACCGTTCTGCGGGATGCTTCTCGCCGACCTGGGAGCCGATGTGATCAGGCTCGACCGAATCGTCTCCGAGGGCCGGCTCACCTCGGCGGGCAACGACCTGGCCAACCGGGGGAAGCGCTCGGTGGCCGTCGACCTCAAGACCGACGGCGGGGTCGATGTCTTGATGAGGTGCGTCGAGATCTCCGCTGTGCTCATCGAGGGATTCCGCCCCGGCGTGGCCGAGAGGCTGGGCGTCGGGCCGGCACAGTGCCTGGCCCGGAACACGGCGCTCGTCTACGGCCGCATGACGGGCTGGGGACAGGACGGCCCGATGGCCGATATGGCCGGGCATGACATTGACTACATAAGCCTTTCCGGGGCACTCCATACCATCGGCCCACATGACCGGCCGATACCCCCGCTCAATCTCGTCGGCGACTTCGGCGGTGGGGGGATGATGCTGGCGTTCGGTGTCCTCGCCGGAGTCCTCTGGGCACGTGAGACCGGAGTGGGCCAGGTGGTCGACGCCGCCATGGTCGACGGCTCGGCCCTGCTCACGACCTCACACCATGGCTACATGGCAGACGGCTGGTGGGTACCGGAGAGACAGTCGAACCTGCTCGACGGTGGCGCCCCGTTCTATGGCACATACGAGACCGCTGACGGTGGCCACGTTGCGGTCGGTGCTCTGGAGCCACAGTTCTTCGCGGCACTCCTCGAAGGGCTTGGCATCGACCCGGCCGAGCTCGGCCTCCAGCACGACCGTGACGCTTGGCCGGCCATGCGACGCCGCTTCTCCCGCATCTTCATCGAGAGGACCAGGGATGACTGGGCGGAGCACTTTGACGGGACCGACGCATGCGTGGCACCGGTGCTGTCCATGGCCGAGGCGCCCCAGCATCCCCACAACCGTGCCCGTGGGACCTTTGTCACCGTCGCCGGTGTGGTCCAACCCGGCCCGGCGCCGCGGTTCTCGGTGACGCCGGCATCCTTGACACGGGAGCCCGCCGAGCCCGGCGCCGACACGGTCGAGGTCCTGGGAGCGCTCGGCTTTAGCCCGGAGGAGATCGGTAAGCTCCGAGCGTCTGGTGCCGTTGCGTGATCCCGCGGAGGAAAAGTGACTGACAGTTCTGTTCTCGCCGAGCGAGCCGAGATCGACGCGTTCGTCGAGGGGAAGACGATCGTCGACGCGTTCGAGCTCAATGTCGCGACCTATCCCGACCAACCGGCGATCCACTGGAAGGACGAGGAGTGGAAGAGCCTCAGCTGGTCCGATTACCGGGAAGCCGTCCATCACGTCGCCGCCGGACTGCAGAGCCTGGGCGTGGGTGAGGGCGAGTTCGTCGCCATCATGTCGGGTAACCGCCCCGAGCACGTCATCGCCGACTTTGGGGCAGTGCATGCCGGAGCGACACCGGTGACCATCTATTCGACCCTGGCAGCCAATCAGATCCAGCACATAGCCGACAACTCCAAGGCAACGGTTGCGATCCTCGAGGACCTCGAGTTCATGAAGCGTTGGGAGGAGGTCCGCTCGGAGTTGCCCAACTTGAGGTATGTGGTCCTCATGTCGGGCGCGGACAACTACGACACGGTCGACTGGGTCATCTCGTGGGACGAGCTGATCGCCAGGGGAAAGCATCGCCTGTCCCAGGATCCCCAGACGGTCCTGCGATCTTCCGCGGCGATCACCCCCGACACCTTGGCAACGCTGATCTACACCTCGGGCACCACCGGTACCCCCAAGGGCGTGATGATCAGCCAGCGCAACGTGGTTTGGACCCTGGAGAGCCTGCGACGCGCCGCCGATCTCCAGCCGGGCGTGCGGATGGTCTCGTATCTGCCTCTTGCCCACATCGCCGAGCGGCTCGCCACCCATTATCTCGGCACATACTTGGCGGGTCAGGTGTGGTACTGCCCGAACCTGGCCGGAGTCCTCGAATACATACAGGAGGCCCAACCCACGCTCTTTGTCGGCGTCCCCCGTGTGTACGAGAAGTTCCATGCCCGTCTAATGGCGAGGTTCGCCGAGGCCGAGGGCCTTCGCAAGACGCTTCTCAACATGGCGCTGGAGGCCAACATGAAGAGGGTCGAGGCGGAAGGCGTGGGCAAGAAAGGCCCGGTCATGGCCGGCATCCTCGACAAGGTGGTCCTCTCCAAGGTGCGTGATGGCCTCGGGATGGGCAGTGTCGACCTCGCCATAACCGCCGCCGCCCCCATCAACCCGGACCTGATCAAATTCTTCCACAGCATCGGTGTCCCCTTGTTCGAGATCTACGGCATGTCCGAGAACACCGGCCCGGCGACCGCGACGCTTCCCGGGCAGCTCAAGATCGGGTCGGTGGGCAAGCCCCTGCCCGGCGTCGAGGTGGCTGTCGCCGAAGACGGCGAGCTCCTGATGCGGGGCGGGATCGTGACACAGGGCTACTACCACCTCGATCAGGCAACACGCGAGTCGTTCGACCCGGATGGGTGGCTCCACTCGGGTGATCTGGCCCGAATCGACGAGGATGGCTTCGTATGGATCGTGGGTCGCAAGAAGGAGATCATCATCACGGCCGCCGGAAAGAACATCGCACCGGCCAAGTTGGAGACACTTCTTGGCAACCATCCCCTCATATCCAAGGCTTGCATGATCGGCGACCAGCGCAAGTTCCTGAGCATGGTGATAGCCCTCGACGCCGAGGAGGCGCCGGCCTGGGCGGAGGCCAATGGCCTGAAGTATGAGGACCTTGCCGCTTTCAGCGAGTTGCCAGAGGTCCAGGACGAGATCGCCCGGGCCGTCGCCGAGGCCAACGAGACGGTGGCAAGGGTCGAGCAGGTCAAGAAGTGGGTGATCGTGCCCGACGAGTGGAGCCCCGACTCGGGTGAGCTGACACCGTCGCTGAAGCTGAAGCGTCGAATCGTCCTCGACAAGTACGCCGACCAGATCGAGTCGATGTACGTCGGAGCCTGACCAACCGGATGAAGTGAGTATTTTCGGAACAGATCACGAGTTGTTCCGGGGAGCTCGAGGGTTCATCGATCGTGAGGGAGCCCCACCGTGATCTCGAGGTATCTGCAGCCCTTTGGCGGTTGTGAGCGGAGGATGATCAATTGAGTGAGCCAATCACATTCGACGGCCGCGTCGCCATCGTCACCGGGGCCGGCGGAGGTCTGGGGAAGACCTACGCCGTCGAGCTCGCCCGACGTGGTGCCCGTGTCGTGGTCAACGATCTCGGCGGTGCGGTCGACGGAACCGGAGCCTCACGGCTGGCCGCCGACCTAGTGGTCGAAGAGATCACCGCGGCTGGTGGCGAGGCCGTCGCCAGCCATGACTCGGTTTCCACCGAAGAGGGCGGGCGATCGATCGTCGCGGCTGCGGTTGATGCCTTCGGCACCGTCGACATCGTCGTGAGCAATGCAGGGATCCTCCGTGACAAGTCGTTCGCGAAGATGACCATGGCCGAGGTCGAGGCGGTCGTCGATGTGCACCTCAAGGGTGGCTTCTATGTGTCCCAGCCGGCCTTTGCGATCATGCGGGAGAAGTCCTATGGCCGGTTTGTCTTCACGTCATCCGCGTCAGGGCTCTTCGGCAACTTCGGCCAGGCGAACTACGGGGCCGCCAAGGCAGGTCTCGTCGGG
>DASWKM010000033.1:0-3425 GCA_036396635.1 Acidimicrobiia bacterium | reverse complement strand
CGGGCGATGGTACGGGACGAGCGACAAGGCCTACGAAGCTCCTCCCTTACGGTCATTACCCGTTCAGTCTGGGATCGTTGGCTCCTCCTGCCAACCTCTCAGTCGGGAAGTCACCCGACTCTCCCTTTGCCTCATAGGCCTTGTCTAAGAGCCGATTCGATCGGATCCACATACGCTCCGATAGGGCCGAAAGCCTCTAATTCGGCCAACCCGGTGGCTGAGCTCGACTCCCTCGATCGGGACCTATGCCCCTTCTGCGGAGTCCACGAGAGCGAGAGAATCGTGGAATGAGCGATTCTCCCAACCTGGCTCGGGCCAGAGAGCGTAGGTGGCAACCCTGGGTTGGCGGCGTCAGCCCCTGTGGCTGTTCCCAGGGCCGTGGACTTCGCTGAGCGGGGGTGGCAACCCTGGGTTGGCGGCGTCAGCCTCGGCGGCTGTTCCCAGACGCATAGGCCCGCCACGACCCGGCGAGTCGGCCGCGGATCGGGTAGAAATCGGCGTCCCGGATCGGAGAACCATGCTTTTCGTCACCAAGATCCTCCAAGGCACTCGCTTGGCGAGGCGATGACCATCCTCGAGACCAGTGTCTCGACTCCGACAGGTGCCGACGGCTGGCAACGGTGGATTCGGCCATCGATCAGTCTCAGGGCCCGCACGCCGTTCCCTTGGGTAGGCCGCTCCCGGGTTGTTCGGGCCGGCCGCCGAGGCCGGCCATTGTCAAGGCGCCACATCGGCGAAGATCTCGATGGTCCCCGAGTATGCCGATACCCATACCTGCCGGGTGGCGGCGTCGTAGGTGATCCCGATCGGCTTGTCGTTGACCCGGATCTCCTCGATCTCGACCATGTCCGCCGTGCGCACCTTCGACATGGTGTCGGAGCCATAGTTGACGACGTACAGAGCCGTCCCGTCGTCGCTGATCGTCATGCTTCGTGGCGCTGAGCCGGTTGCCACCTTGACCAGGACCTGCCCGGTGGCGAGATCGACCTTGGCCAGCCTCCCCTCGTTGTTGAGAGACACATAGAGGATGGACCCATCGGGGCTCATCACGAGATGACGTGGCCCCCGCCCGACACCCTCCATGTACACGACGTCGAGTGTCCGAAGATCGATGACGGCGATGTCGGCAGACCCCATCACCGCCACGTAGGCCAATGTCGATCCGGGAGTCACTGCGATGCCACGCGGGTGCCGGCCCACCGGGACCCGGGCAACTTCGACGCCTGTGGCCACATCGAGGACCGAGACATCGAATCCGCACCAGTTCGAGACCAGGACAAAGCTGTCGTCGGGAGTGACCGTGAGGAATTTCGGGACCGGACCGACGCGTAACAGTCGATCGATTCTCAACGTCGACGTGTCGACCCTGTACACGAAGCTGTCAGGCCAGTCTCCCTGGTCACACCCGTCGCCGGCGACCGTGCTCAGCCCGCCGCCATACATTCGATAATTGGACACATAGGCGTACGCCCCGTCGGAGGTGAAGGCTGCCTCGACCGGTGATCCCCGATACGTCCCCGGAAAGTCGTCACCATGGCCGTACTCGGCCGGAGTCACCTCGTCCGGGATCGTCTTCAGAAGCCGGTAGTCGCGGTCGTATACCGTGATCGTGTGCCGGTACATCATGTTCTGGGCAAAGAACAGGCCACTTCCCGAGGCGACCACCGACTTTGCCGCCAGGCCACCGGCGATCGTCCCGACCTCGACGAGGACTCGATCCGCCGCGGTCAGCCCATCGGCTGCGACCAGGGTCGTCGTGGTGGTGGCCGGGATCGTCGTGGTTGCCGCTGACGTCGACGTGGTCGACGAGGATGACGATGTCGACGCCGCGATCGGTTCGGCCATCGTCGTGGCGGGAGGCTCCGAAGCTGCCGGGGTACAAGCTGCAGCCGACATCATCACCACGGCTGAAAGCCGACCCATCAACCGGAATGGCATGGCGGCATGAGTGGTTTTCATTGGCTCAGGTACTCTTGACACGGACATGCCCAAGGTAACCGCACCGGACATCAGGGCTCGCAAGGGCGGGCCCAAGATCTCGATGGTCACCGCGTATGACTATCCGGGGGCGATGATCGCCGATCGGGCCGGGATCGACGTCATCCTGATTGGTGACTCGGTGGCCAATGTGGTCCACGGTATGGCGACCACGCTCGAGATCGGGCTCGATGAGATCGTTCTCCACACCCGAGCGGTGAGTCGCGCCAAGCCGAACGCCCTGGTCGTCGCGGACATGCCTTGGCTCAGCTTTCACATCTCGCCTGAAGATGCGGTGCGCAACGCCGGGCGGCTGGTGAGGGAAGGGGGAGCCGAGGCTGTGAAACTCGAAGGGGGGCGCAAACGTCTCCCCGTGATCGAGGCCATCCTCGACGCCGAGATCCCGGTCATGGGTCACCTCGGCCTCACCCCGCAGTCGGTGCACGCAATGGGCGGCTTCAAGGTGCAGGGCAAGGTGGTGGACGCCGCCCGGGAGATGATCGTCGACGCCAAGGCCCTCTCCGACGTTGGCTGTTTCTCCATCGTGATCGAGGGTGTGCCGGATGTCGTCGGCGAGCTCATCACAAAGGAGGTCGACGCCCCCACCATCGGGATCGGGGCGGGCCCCAAGACCGACGGTCAGGTCCTCGTGTTCCACGATGTGTTGGGTCTCGGCAGTGGCAGTCACCTGAAGTTCGTCCGCCCCTATGCCAGCCTCGCTGACGACGCGGTGGCTGCCCTGGAGCGCTTCAAGGCTGACATCACCTCCGGCTCGTTTCCCGCCGATGCAGAGAGCTATCATGTCTCCGACGAGGTCGCCAGCGAGCTGCTCAAGGGCACCTGAGACGTCTAATCCCGATTCTGGTCCTGGCCGCGTGCGCCGCGCCGTCCCTCCAAGGATTCGCGACGACCGACATCGCAGTCGGTGATCAGACAATGACGGTGGCGGTGGCCGACACCCCGGCGCAACGTCGCCTGGGGCTGATGAGAATCGAATCTCTGCCCGATGGTCTCGACGGGATGCTCTTCGTCTTCGAGACGACCCGATCGGCCTCCTTCCACATGCGTGACACTCTGATGCCCCTCGACATCTGGTGGTTCGACGAAGGCGGTCGCCTGGTGGGATCCACCGAGATGGAGCCCTGCCCCGGCGAGCCTTGTGAGTCTTATCCCTCCCTAGGGGAGGTGGCGTGGGCGTTGGAGACGCCGAGCGGAGAGATCGACCTGGAGATCGGGGCCACCCTCTCGACTGGGGAAAGCCCTTGAGACCACCTTGTGGTGTGTCGCTGTATTGGGGGCGCGGCCTAGGAGAGCCCGCCTCGCCAATCCTACGACACACCACTAGCATGCTGCTCGATCCGGCGCCGCGCCGCCGGGCCCCTGCTCCATCGAGTTGATGGGGCCTTCCATCCGGATGTCCACAGGAGGTGCAATGCGCGACTATGAAC
>DASWKM010000032.1:0-8710 GCA_036396635.1 Acidimicrobiia bacterium | reverse complement strand
CCGACCAGCTCAGCGACGAGTGCGTGGCTCGTATTTGGCGAGATCGACCGAGGCCGTGGGGTCGACCGTCACGTAGGCGCCCGGGTTGAGCGAGCGCACCAGCTTCGTCACCGCGGCGACGTCCTTACGGGGCACGACACTCAATGTGAGCCGAACGTCACCCGTCATCCCGTCACCGTTCAAGACCGTGGCCGAAACCGAGCTCTCTGATGGCGGGCGCAACCGTTGATGATCCCGTCGGTGCGATCACACGGACGAGCGACTGTCCGATGGCCAGACACTCCTCGACCAGTGACCCCAGGTAGGTGCCGATCGCGAAGCCGCCGGAGAAGGCGACCATGCGGGCAGGGTCGTCGATCCCGCCAACACCCGGGCCACCGCCACGACCCAGACGATCGCCTCGACGTATCCGAGGCCGGCGGCGATGGCACGGCGGCCACGCCCCAGCAAGACGATCCGCACCATTGCGATCCCGACGTCGAGAGCACGGAGCACGAAGATGATGATGAGGTCGATTATCAGTTCGGTGTCCATCGTGGTGAGTTTGTGAGGCATGTTGGCTGCCTCCGGGTCTTTCGTGCCTGATTCGGTACCGTCCCGACAATGACCCGAAAAGAACGAGCAGCAGACGCCTTTGCCGAGGTCGAGATCGAGCTGATCGCCATCTCGCGGTGGATGTACGAGAACCCCGAGGTTGCGTTCGAGGAGGTCGAGTCGTCGCTGCGTCTCGCCGGCTCCCTCGCGGACCAACGGGTTCGACGTGAGCTACCCGGCCTATGGGTTGAGAACCGCCTTTGCGGCCCTGGCGTACAACAACGTGTCCACGCTGCGTCAACAGTTCGAGCAGGGTGACCGGGTCCATGGCATCATCGAGAGAGGCGGGGTCGCCCCAAATGTCATTCCGGCGATCACCAAGTCGAGTTGGATCGTGCGGGCCGCGACGGCGGGGCGATTCGAGGAGCTCGGTGGCAAGGTCGAGGCCTGTTTTGAGGCCGCCGCCCAGGCCAGCGGTTGTGACCTCGAGCTCGAGTACACCGGCAAGTCGTACATCGATCTCATCACCAACCCGATCATGGCCCAGATATTTGCGGCAAACTCGAACGCGTTGGGCAGGGACATGCCTACCCAGGCCGAGCTCGACACACCGACGGCCGCCTCGTCGGACATGGGGAACGTCAGCCACGTCGTGCCGTCGATCCACCCATCGGTGGCGATCGAGACCGACTCGGTCAACCACCAACCCGAGCTCGCCGCCGCGACGATCACTGCATCGGGTGAGAGGGCGATACGTGACGGTGCCCTGGCCATGGCCCACACCATCATCGACATGGCCGAGCAGGACGTCTGGGATCGCCTCACGATCGAATAGCCGTATACGGTTCGCCCATGAGCCGTAAGGAAACCGCCCACGAGGCATTCAGCGCGGTCGAGCCCGACCTACAGGAGATATCGCGCTGGATGTACCAGAACCCCGAGATCGGCTACCAGGAGTACGAGTCATCGGGGCGTCTTGCCGCGTACTTGGGCGAGCACGGCTTCGCGGTCACCTACCCGACCCACGGGTTGGAGACGGCGTTTGAGGCCACCGCCGGGTCGAAGGGTCCCCGGGTCGTCATATGTTGTGAGTACGACGCCCTGCCCGAGGTCGGTCATGCCTGCGGCCACAACATCATTGCCACCGCGGCGGTGGGGGCCGGTGTCGCGCTGGCCGGTCTCGCCGACGACCTGGGCGTCAGGGTCACCGTCCTCGGCACACCGGCCGAGGAGGGAGGAGGGGGAAAGGTCGACCTGATCGACGCCGGGGCGTTCGAGGATGCGGCCGCCTCGATGATGATCCACCCGTTCCCGATCGACGAGCTGGACAAATCGTTTCAGGCACGCTCGAGCTACGTCGTCGAGTATCACGGAAAGGAGGCGCATGCCGCCACAGCACCCCAGGTCGGGGTGAACGCCCTCGATGCGTTCGTCCAGGCATACATGAATGTCTCCACGCTGCGTCAACAGATACTTCCTACCGATCGTGTCCACTGCATCATCAACCACGGGGGCGACGCCTCGAACATCATCCCCGCTTACACCAAGTCGACGTGGGGTATTCGCTCGGCGAGCGTGGAACGACTCGACGACCTGATCCCGAGGGTCCACGCCTGCTTCGAAGCCGCGGCGACCGCCACCGGGTGCCGGCTCGTGCTCAGCCCGATCGGGCATCCCTACTTCGATGTGATCAAGAACCCCCTGATGCTCGAGCTGTATCAGGCGAACTCGACGGTGCTGGGGCGGCGATTGCGCACCGAGGCACAGAACGGCGCCACCGGTGGGTCGACCGACATGGGCAATGTCAGCCAGGTCGTGCCGTCGATCCACCCGATGATCGGCATCGAGACCAACGGAGCCGTCAATCATCAACGAGAGTTCGCCGCCGCAACGATCACCGACAGTGGCGACCGGGCAATCAGAGACGGTGCGCTGGCCATGGCGTACACCATCATCGACATGGCCGAAAAGGACGTCTGGGACAAGCTTTGATCCCCAGCCTCGGATAGATCAGCACGACACCGTGATGATTCAATGGTAGGCAATCGAGCGTGCGGAGCGATCCCAACAAGGAGCCCTCTCCTCGCCCTTACGGTGACGCATGGGGGTACCCTGCCCACACCCTCGGATCAGAGACGCTTGTGACCCAGACCCAGACCCAGACGGTGCTCGAGGTCAGTGACCTCCAGACCCGGTTCGTCACCCAGGATGGAACCGTCCATGCGGTCAACGGCGTCAGCTTCGACCTGAAGCGCGGGGAGTTTCTCGGGATCGTTGGTGAGTCGGGCTCAGGGAAGAGCGTCACGATGATGTCGCTTCTCCGTCTGATCCCGATGCCCCCGGGAGAGATCATCTCCGGCGAGGCGCAGTTTGGCCCCGACGAGCTCCTCTCCATCGACATGGAGAGGCTACGCCAGATACGGGGCGGGAAGATCGGCTTCATATTCCAGGACCCGATGACATCACTGAACCCGGTGCTGACCGTTGGCTTTCAGATCACCGAGTCACTGCGCCTGCACACCAAGCTCTCCGAAAAGCAGCTGATGCCGCGCGCGAAGGAGCTGCTCGACCTGGTCGGCATCCCCGACTCGGAGGCCAGGCTCAGGAACTATCCGCATGAGCTCTCCGGTGGCATGCGTCAGCGGGTGATGATCGCGATTGCTCTCGCCTGCGACCCCGAGGTGCTCATAGCGGACGAGCCCACGACAGCGTTGGACGTGACCATCCAGGCACAGATCATCGAGATCGTCCGCGACCTGAGGGAGAAGCTGGGGACGGCCGTCATCTGGATCACCCACGACCTGGGCGTCGTTGCCGGCCTCGCCGAAAGGGTCCTGGTGATGTATGGCGGCCAGATCGTCGAGGAGGCGGCGGTCGGGGACCTCTATTCACACCCACAGCACCCCTACACCAAGGGTCTGCTCGGCTCGCTCCCCCGACTCGACCAGAAAGGCCAGGAGCTGGTCAACATCAAGGGTCAGCCGCCAAGTCTCTACGAGTTCCCGACGAGCTGCCCCTTCAACCCGCGCTGCCCCTATGTGTACGAGAAGTGCATCGCCGAGAACCCACCACTGATGAATATCGGTGAGGGCCGCAAGGTGGCGTGCTGGTGGGACATGGACAACGACAGGCCGCGCTATGGCAGTTGATCACCGGGAGGCCCAACAAGGACCCGAGGCCTCGAGCGCGGATGTCCTGGTCAGTGTCAAGGATCTCAAGAAGCACTTCCCGATCATGAGGGGGGTCCTACGACGTCAGGTGGGTGCGGTGCGCGCCATCGACGGGATCAGCTTCGACATCCGCCGCGGCGAAACCCTCGGTCTGGTCGGGGAGTCCGGGTCGGGGAAATCGACCACGGGTCGGGTGATCCTCCAACTCGAGCGAGCCACCGAGGGGACCGTGAGCTTCGAGGGCACGGATCTGACAACTATCACCGGAAACCAGCTGCGCTCCCTAAGGCCGCGAATGCAGATGATCTTCCAGGACCCTCACGCATCGTTGAACCCGCGGATGACGGTCGCCTCGATCGTCGGCGAGCCCCTCACCGAGCACAACCGCGCCAAGGGCGAAGACCGGCGCAAGCGGATCGAGGAGCTGCTCAGCCTGGTGGGCCTCGAGCCAAAGCACGCCAACCGTTACCCGCACGAGTTCTCAGGTGGGCAGCGCCAACGGATCGGGATCGCCCGCGCCATCGCCCTCAACCCCGACTTCATCGTATGTGACGAGCCGATCGCCGCGCTCGACGTGTCGATCCAGGCGCAAGTGGTCAACCTGCTGGAGGACCTCCAGGAGGTGTTGGGCCTCACCTACCTGTTCATCAGTCACGACCTGTCGATGATCCGGCACATCGCCGACCGTGTGGCGGTGATGTATCTCGGGAAGATCATGGAGCTGGCCAACGTCGATCAGCTCTACACCAGCCCAAAGCACCCATACACCCAGGCACTGCTGTCCGCCGTCCCGGTTCCCGACCCCCTGGTCGAAGCCACCCGCAAACGGGTCATCCTCCAAGGCGACATTCCCAGCCCGGCCAACCCACCTCCCGGGTGCCCATTCAACACCCGATGCCCCGTGGCGCAGCCTCGTTGCGTCGAGGAAGTGCCCGAGTGGCGTCGGCTCCCCAGCGGCCAGTGGGTGGCCTGTCACTTCGCCGTTTAGCGCCTCGGCTCGCCCCACGGGTGTGCGGGTGGTTGGGCGGTCACGGCGATTGAGTGGGGTTTCAGGTGCCACACCCGCCCGACGCTGTTAGCGTTCCCTAATGCCGGAATCGTTTCGGCATATGGAGGAAATATCGAATGAAAGCAACCAAACTGTTGGCGTTGCTAGCCGTCTTGGCCCTCGTGGTCGCGGCGTGCGGCGGTGACGGTGAGACGACCACCACTGGCGAAGGCGGTGCGACCACCACCACCGGTGGCGGGACCACCGCTCCGACCGAGCCACCGACCGGTGGCAA
This sequence comes from Acidimicrobiia bacterium, assembly GCA_036396635.1. GTDB lineage: Bacteria > Actinomycetota > Acidimicrobiia > Spongiisociales > ZC4RG35 > JANQRA01. The sequence continues at coordinate 3,723 of DASWKM010000032.1, read as the reverse complement.
CGCCGGTGAGGGTGGCAACCTGCTGCTCCTGCAGTGGCAGGCCCCGTCACAAGCAAATCCCTATCTATCGACGGGTACCAAGGATCTCCTCACCGGCTCGCTGGTGTTGGATCCCTTGGCCGAGTATGACCCGGAAGGAAACGTCGTCCCGGTCCTGGCGGCGGAGGTCCCGTCGCAGGACAACGGTGGCATATCCGAGGATCTGACCCAGATCACCTGGATCCTCCAGGAGGGTCTGGTCTGGTCGGACGGAACCCCGGTCACGTCGGACGACGTGGTGTTCAGTTGGGAGTACTGCTCGACCGAGGCCACGGGGTGCGCGACCGCCGCATTCCAGAACGTGGCCAGCGTGGAGGCAGTGGATGATCTCACGACCACCGTCACCTTCGTCGGCCCTCAGCCGTTTCCGTTCGTTCCGTTCGTCGGCTACACCAGCCCGATCATCCAGAGGGCTCAGTTCGCAGACTGTGTCGGTGAGGCAGCGAACGCCTGCACCGAGCAGAACTTCGCACCCGTGGGCACGGGCCCATACATGGTGACGGAGCTCCGCCCCGAGGACACCGTGCTCTACGAGATGAACCCCAACTACCGGGGTGTTGCCGAGGGCAAGCCGTTCTTCGGTACGGTCGAGATCAAGGGTGGCGGTGACGCCGAAGCGTCGGCCCGCTCCGTCCTCGAGATCGGAGAGGCTGACTACGCCTGGAACCTCCAGGTGGCCCCGGAGATCCTGGGCCCGATGGAGGCGGCCGGCAACGGCACCGTCTATGTCAACTTCACCTCGAGCGTGGAGGCCATCAGGCTCAACCAGACAGACCCCGAGGCGGACCCGCCTTCGGAGTACCAGGGTGACCCCCGGTCCCCGACCGGCGGGACGAACCCGTACTTCTATCAGAACGAGGTGCTGGCACGAGCCCTGTCCATGGCCATCAACCGCGACGAGCTAACTGCGGTCGGCTATGGCGAAACGGGACTGCCAACCTGCACGTTCTGGCCGTTCGGTGACGAGGCCACAACGACCTTCGACGACTTCTGCCTCACCCAGGACATCGAGGGCGCCATCGCGTTGCTCGAAGAGAACGGGTACGAGGACACCGACGGTGATGGTGTGAGGGAGACCCCCGACGGTCTGCCGCTGTCGTTCAGGTACCTGACCTCGACCAACGCGGTGCGTCAGTCCTTCCAAGACCTGATCGCGGGATACTGGGCGGAGATCGGTGTGGAGACCGAGATGAGGAACGCGTCCGCCGACCTGTTCTTCGACGGGACCTGCGCCAGCGACGACTGCATCTGGAAGTTCTTCAACCCCATCCAGATGTACACCAACTCGTCGGTTGGCCCCGACGCGGCGTCGTACTTCAGCGGGTTTCTCTGTGATCAGATCCCGAGCTCGGCCAACAGCTGGGGTGGCGAGAACCTCGACCGCTACTGCAGCGAGGAGTACGACGCGCTGTACACCCAGTTGACCGGGATGGCGTTGGATGACCCGGCACGGACCGACACGATCCACCAACTTCAGGACCTGGTCCTGTCGTACGCGGTCATCCCGTTGGTCAACCGCGGTACGGTCTCGGCGTTCTCCAACGAGATCCAGGGTGTCGGCACCCTGAACGGTTGGGACTCCGAATACTGGAACATCGAAGACTGGACCCGCAGCAGCTAACACTGCTGTAGGCTCCGACCAACTGACAAGAGAGCCTTTCAGGTCCAACCTGAAAGGCTCTCTTACTCGGACCGATCTGGGCAGAAATCATGGGCAGATACATCATCCGGCGAAGCCTCTTCGCCATACCCACCCTGATCTTCATCAGCCTGATCATCTTCGCCATACTCGACTTCGCCCCGGGAGACCCGACTTCGCAGCTCCCATTGACGATCCCCTCCGAGATCCGTGAGCAGATCAGGCAATCGCTCGGTTTGAACGACCCGTTCCTGATCAAATGGCTGAAGTGGATGCAGCTCATGTTCATCAACGAGCCTCTCCACTTCATCGACTCCGTCCTCAACACCTGCATCGGTGACTGTGAGGGTCGGGCCAGAATCATCTCCTGGTCCTCGAGGGCGCCCGCCATCGACATCATCTTCCAGCGTCTCCCCCAGACCCTGTGGGTTCTCGGCCTGGCCTTCATCTTCGGCATCCTCATCGCCATCCCGGTTGGCGTGATATCGGCCTACAAGCAGTATTCGGCCTTCGACAACATCGGGACCTTCGTCACGATGGTCGGTTTCTCGGTCCCTGTGTTCTTCACCGGTCTTCTCGCCATCGTCATCTTCAGTGTCTGGCTGGGTTGGTTCCCCTCCTTTTACACGACCACCCACGTGGTGAATGACTGGGACAGCCTCGTCTTCCAGGTGAGACAAATGATCATGCCCGTGACCGTCCTCTCGCTGTTCAATGCCGCCGCCCTGAGCCGGTTCACCCGGGCGTCGATGCTCGACAACCTGAATGAGGACTACGTGCGCACCGCCCGCTCGAAGGGGCTGAGGGAGAACAAGGTCGTCATGACCCACGTCATGCGTAACAGCATGATCCCGGTGGTCACCCTCATCGCCCTACAGGTACCGGGCATCTTCGCCGGGGCCATCATCACCGAGCAGATCTTCAGGATCAATGGTCTCGGACAGCTCTTGATCGCCGCCATCGGGCAGGCAGACGTGCCGATGGTGCAGACGCTGACATTCATCTTTTCGGTGCTGATCGTCGTGTTCAACCTGGTCGCCGACGTCACCTATGGCGTCATGGACCCGCGAATACGCTACGACTGATTGAATAGGAGCGGCTATGGCAGCGACACAGGAGCGAGTCGAAGACCAGCGTGGTCTTCAGCCGACGCCGGCCATTGAGCAACACCGGTCCCTGAGACAGGATGTCTGGCGTCAGTTCAAGAAGCATAAGGGCGCCGTCGTCGGCCTTTTCCTCCTGGGGATCATTGTTTTCGCCACGATCTTCGGGCCATACCTGTACCCGCTCGACCCCTATGCCATCGACACGTCGATCGCCAATGCGCCACCATCTCTCAGCCATGTGTTCGGCACAGACAACCTGGGCAGAGACGTGCTGGCCCGTGTCCTGATCGGTGGACGCATCTCCCTCGCCGTCGGGTTCGCGGCCATGCTGTTCGGGTTGTTCCTGGGAACCGCGATCGGGATCATCTCCGGCTTCTTCCGCAGGCTCGACGGCCCCCTGATGCGCATAACGGATCTCTTCCTGGCGCTGCCCATCCTCCCGCTGCTCCTGGTGGTCATCATGTTGTTCAGGGAGAGCCTCAAGGATGCGTTCGGTGAGGAGTTGGGCATCTTCCTCCTCGTCGTCTTCATCATCGGGGTGACCAGCTGGATGCAGACCGCACGCGTTGTCCGCGGTGATGTGCTCTCGCTCAAGGAAGAGGAGTTCGTCCTCGCCGCCCGCAGCATCGGGTCCCGCAAGCGGAACGTGATCATGCGACACATCCTGCCCAACACCATGAGCCCGGTCATGGTCTCCGCGGCGTTGGGGGTGGCGGCGGCCATCATCACCGAGTCGGCCCTGTCTTTTCTCGGGCTCGGGTTCCCGGCGAGCTTCCCCACCTGGGGCCGTCTCCTCTTCGATGCCAACAACTATCTCCAGCTCTCCCCGATGCGGGTCATCGTCCCCGGTGTGATGATCTCCCTCACCGTGATGAGCGTCAACTACATCGGTGATGGGATCCGCGACGCGCTCGATCCCAAGCTGCGCAGCAAGTAGCG
>DASWKM010000031.1:0-13815 GCA_036396635.1 Acidimicrobiia bacterium | reverse complement strand
TCTTCAGGACGCCGAGGGACCCTGGCGACGAGTGGTAGCCGCTGCGGTTCGGGCCGGTATTCCCACTCCTGCCTACTCGAGTGCCCTGGCCTACTTCGACGGCATGCGCTCGAAGCGCCTTCCCGCCGATCTCATCCAGGCTCAGCGTGACTATTTCGGCGCCCACACCTTCGAGAGGGTCGATCGTCCGCGTGGGGAGTTCTTCCACCACGACTGGAGCACACGAGCGTGAGTTACACCACACGCGAGGTCGACATCGAGTCGATGTCGGACGAGGAGCTCGAGCCAATGCTGCACATGGTCAACCTGCTCAATGCCGAGGCTGAGCCTCGTTCCGTGGCATGGGCAATCGACGAGCTCCGGATGTTCTCGACCAGCCCCGGACAGGTTCGGCTTCAGTTCGTCGTCGAGGACGACTCTGGGGCTCCGGTGGGCACCTTGGCGATCAGCCGGTCTCCACAACTCAAGCGGGAGGGGTGCCGCGCACGTCGAGCAGGGGTGCTGGGTCGAAGTCGGGGTCGGCGGCATCCGCCGCTTCGACGTGGTCACGGCGCACACCCATGAGGAAGAGGATCGCGTCGAGGTAGGGCACCGAGACGGAATTGTGGGCACGTTCTCTGACCACCGGCTTGGCGTTGAAGGCAATTCCGAGTCCCGCAGCCGCCAGCATGTCGAGATCGTTGGCGCCGTCACCAACTGCGACGACCTGGGAGAGGGAGATGCCCTCCAACTCCGCTATCTCCTCGAGAAAACGGGCCTTGCGCGGACCGTCGACCAGCTCACCCGCCAGCTCGCCCGTGAGCACCCCGTCTCTCGAGTCGAGAGTGTTCGACAACGAGTAGTCGATCCCAAGGTCGGCGGCGAGGGCGTCGGCGAATCTCGTGAAACCAGCCGAGACGATGGCAGTCTTCATGCCCATCCGTCTCAGGGTGCGGACGAACGTCCTTGCCCCCGGGGTCACCGTGATCGCCTTGGAGACACGTCTCATCGCGTCCTCGTCGAGCCCTTTGAGAAGGGCCACACGCTCGCGGAGCGACGCTTCGAAGTCGGTCTCGCCGCGCATGGCGGCAGCGGTGATCGCGGCTACCTGCTCACCCACACCGGCCTCTATGGCGAGCAGGTCGATGACCTCGTTCTGGATCAAGGTCGAGTCGACATCCAGGACCACCAGCCGTTTCGCCCTCCGCTCCAGCCCTTCAGGTTGCATGGCGATGTCAATCGGTCGCTCGGCGGCAGCCTGGATCAGTTGCTCCCTGATCTTGTTCACGTCCCCGTTGGAGACGGCCAGCTCATAGGAGACGACCGGATAGCGGGAGAGGCGAAAGATGCGCTCGATGTTCCCGCCGCCATTGGCGATCGATCGCGCCACGACACCGAAGTCATCTGGGCCGATCCTCTCGCCGAGAACCGTGACCACGGTCATCGTCTTTGCGGGCGTCGGCTGTGGCTCGACGACCTCGAATTCGACGTGGAGGCCCTCCTCCCAGCCGAACATGAGGAGGTCACGCATGGCGGCCTTCCCGCCGTTCACGCCGACCAGCACATTGAGGGTGAGACGTCCGCGGACCACGATCTGCTCGACGTCGTAGACCTCGGCGCCACTCTCGGCCAGAACGTCCATCAGGCCGGCGGAGATGCCCGGGTGGTCGGGACCATGAATCGAGACGAGGATCGTCGACGGGTCGGCCATGGGCGGCCAGGGTAACCCCACACCGCGTTCCCAATGCATCAGGGATCAAATGTGGGCTCCAGGACGCGCAGAAACGGGTTCGACCTATTCGCGACCCCCGTTACCATCGGCGCCTCCCCTTAGTGATGAGGATCGCGATTGTCTGAGAACCCGTTCCGTCTGCCCCGTCAGGTTGCCCCGACCCACTATGACATCCATCTCGAGCTCGATCTCGAGACCTTCACGTTCGCCGGCTCCGTAGGAGTCGACCTCGAGGTGGCCGAGGCCACAGATGCCATCGTCCTCAATGCGGCTGAGGTCGAGATCAAGTCGGCCACTCTCTCCAACGGCGTGGCCATCTCCGAGATCTCCTACGACGACGAGATGGAGCGGGCCTCCCTCTCCCTGGGATCCACCCTCGATCCAGGCAGCTACCGACTCGAGATCGAGCACTCAGGGATCATCAACGACCAGCTCCGCGGTCTGTACCGCTCCACCTACAAGGACGCCGACGGCCAGGAGCACGTGCTGGCGACATCGCAGTGCCAGGCGACCGACGCACGTCGGATCTTCCCGTGTTGGGACGAGCCGGACTTCAAGGCCACGTACCAGACCACGATGGTCGTTGCCGAGGGGCTCGAGGCCTACTCCAATTCCTCCGAGCTCGATCGGGTACCTCTGGGCGAGGGCCGGGTCGAGTTCCGCTTCGCCAAGACCATGAAGATGTCCACCTATCTGCTTGCGTTCGTCGCCGGGCCTTTCGAAGCCACCGAACCGAAGGTGGTGCGAGGGACGCCCATCCGAGTCATCGTGCCGAAAGGCAATCTCTCGTTGACCGACATCGCCATGGAGAACGCCGTCTTCTGCTTCGAGTTTCTCTCCGACTACTACGGCATCCCTTACCCCGGCGACAAGCTCGACCACATCGCTATCCCGGACTTCGCCGCGGGAGCGATGGAGAACGTCGGGCTCATCACCTACCGCGATGCGTACCTCATCATCGATCCCGACAAGGCCAGTCAGGGCGAGTTGCAGACCAGCGTCGACGTGATCGGACACGAGATCGCCCATCAATGGTTCGGCAATCTGGTGACGATGGCGTGGTGGGAGGGCGCGTGGCTCAACGAAGCCTTCGCATCCTTCATGCAATTGAAAGCGACAGACGCCATGCGCCCCGAGTGGAAGCGCTGGCTCGCCTTCGCCAACCTCGAGGTGCCCTGGGCAATGGGCACCGATCAGCTGGCGTCGACTCGTCCGATCGAGTTCGAGGTGACCGCTCCCGAGGAAGTCGACCAGATGTTCGACGCCATCACCTATGGCAAGGGCTCGGCGGTCCTGCACATGCTCGACGAGTTCATGGGCGTGGAGAACTTCCGCACCGGTGTCGGCAGTTACCTGCGCAAGCATTCCTACGCCAACACGGTCACCGGTGACCTCTGGGAAGGACTCGACGGTGCCTCCGAGTACCCGGTCTCGGACATCATGAACACCTGGGTGTATCAGCGCGGGTTCCCACAGATCGATGTGAAGAGGGTGGACGGCGGCGTGCAGCTCGCTCAACGACGCTATCTCGTGACCCCCGACGACACCGACACGACCATCTGGAAGGTGCCGGTGCAGATGCGTGGCGTATCGAACGGTGAGGCGTTTGAGATGAAGATGTTGTTGGAGGACGACGAGGCCGTCATGAAGATCGACGGTGACATCGACTGGGTGGTGGCGAACGCCGGAGGGTACGGGTTCTACCGCACCAGCTACTCGGACGATTTGTTCGAGTCCCTTCTGGCAAAGGTGGATCAGCTCGGCGACAACGAGCGCTATGCCCTTGTGGCCGACACGCTGGGGTTCGTCCGCAACGGTCAGCTCTCGACCGCCAACTTCCTCGACCTCGTATCGAGGTTCGACCACGAGTCCGAGCAGGCCATCTGGTCCGTGATCACAGGCGCCCTGGGACTGATCGAGCATCACTCCCTCGATGACGCCGCCCGCGCCGGCTTCGAGGCATTCGTCGCCGGGCTGGTCGGCCCGGTTCTCGAGCGCCTGGGCTGGGACGTGAGCGAATCAGACAGCGACCTCGTACGCAAGCTGCGCGGAGACCTGATCGCAACCATGGGCAACCTGGCAAACGATGAGGCCACGATCCAGCGTTGCCGATCCCTCGTCGCCGATCTTTTTGCCGGCGAGGGGCTGGACCCCGAGGTGGCCACGGCTGCACTTGCCGTATACGCCCGGAACGGTGAGGCAGCCGAGTACGAGACCTTGTGGAAGGTGTATCAGGAAGCGACCACGCCTCTCGACCAGGTTCGTTACCTCCGCTCGGTGGCGACCGTCCAGTCGGAGGAAGAGGCCAAGCAGACCCTGCGAAAGGTGATCGAGGGTGACATCCGCACCCAGGACGGCTTTTGGGTGTTCGCTCGGCTGCTGCTGGGCAAGGCCGGCCCCGCCGTGTGGGCGGTTGCCCGCAGTCGCTGGGACGCTGTCCTGGCTGTCATGCCGGGCCTGACCCGGACCCGCGTGGTGGAAGGCTTGCCCGGTCTGTCCCAGCCCGAGGTGGCGGCCGATGTCAGGGGCTTCTTCGCCGAGCACCCCCTCCCCGAAGCTTCCCGCCCTCTCGAGCAGAAGCTCGAGCTTCTCGACGCCAATGTCGCCCTCCGGGAACGGGAGACCCCGGTGGTCACCGCCTACTTCTCCTAGCGGCAAACCTCAGGTTGCGTGACCTCCATAGAGGTCATACTGCATCAAGAAGGTATCGAAATGGACCCGGCGCTCCAGCCGGGCCCCTTCAACTCACAGTCTCGGAGGGATTCGCGGTGTCACCCACATCCCGGCCAACGCCCGCGTTACTTGAGTTCGACGGTGGCGCCGGCGCCCTCGAGGATTCCCTTCGCCTTGTTGGCGGTCTCCTCGTCGACCGATTCCAGCACCGCGGCGGGGGCACTGTCGACCAGGTCCTTAGCCTCTTTGAGACCGAGGCTGGTGAGCGCACGGACCTCCTTGATGACCTGGATCTTGGCCGATCCGGCACTGGTGAGGACAACGTCGAACTCGTCCTTCTCCTCGACAGCCGCGGCGGCACCGTCACCACCACCGGCCGGGGCGACAGCCGCGGCGACGGGAGCGGCAGCAGTGACGTCGAACTTCTCTTCGAAGGCGTCTAGAAACTCCTTCAGCTCGAGGACCGTCATCGCCTCGAAAGTGCTGAGCAGCTCGTCAGTGGTCATCTTTGCCATTTCCTATTCCTCCTCGGCCTTGGCGGCCGTGATTTCAGAGGGCTCGTCCGCAGGGAGGGTCGCCTCATCGGCCTCCTCGCTCACGGTCTCACCCGACTCTTTCCTGTCCAGAAGCTGAGAGAACATCGACGCCGCGTCTCGAGCGAACGAGGCGAACATCCATGCCGCCGAACGGAGCGGCGCCTCGAGGGCACCGGCAATCCTGGCGAGCAGGACCTCCAATGGCTCGATCTCGGCGAGCCTGGCAATCTCCTCAGGGGACAGGATGCTCCCCGAGAGATAGCCCGCCTTGAGAACGAACACGTCATGCGCGTTTGAAAAGTCCTTGAGAGCCTTGGCCGTGGCGACCGGGTCTCTCTTGGCAAAAGCCAGAGCAGTCGGGCCGGCCAGGAACTCGTCGAGACCCTCGATGCCGGCCGCGCCCGCGGCAAGCTTGGCCAGGGTCATCTTGACGACTCGGTACTCTGCACCGCTCGCACGCAGAGCCCTGCGCAGGTCCTGAACCGCCTGCACGGAAAGCCCGCGATACTCGGTGAGGAACACCGCCTCGGCACTCTCGAGCCCTTCCCGGATGTCGGTCACAGCTTGGACCTTCTCTGGTCTTGCCATTGCGTCTCCCTGGACATCGAATAAGCCCCTCGGCATGAGACGAGGGGCTTCGAGAAGAAACCTGCGCAGGCGGGCTGAGGCCCTTTGAGTCTGATGACACCGGCGGTCTGCGGCCGAGGTATTGGACTTGAGGACCTGATTGTATCCGGAACCGGGATGTCCGCAATTCGAGGTAGCGTCGGCAACATGGATGACAGCGGATACGTCCCGGCAGGCACCACGCAGATCCATTACGACGTGGCCGGGAACGGTAAGGCCGTCGTCTTTCTCCATGCCGCGGTCGCAGATTCACGAATGTGGCGCGGCCAGATGGGTCTCGACGGGTACCGGACCATCGCCTTCGACCAGCGAGGGTTCGGCCAGACCGCGTGGGTTCCCGGGCCGTACGCCAACCGGAATGACGCTCTCGCAGTGCTCGACCACCTCGGAGTCGAGAGTGCGGTCGTCGTCGGATGCTCGAACGGCGGGGAGGCGGCGCTCCAACTGGCGGTCGTCGCCCCCGATCGGGTCTCCGGCCTCGTCCTCGTGGGCGCGGCCGCTCGGGGATGGGAGCCTGATGCGGGCTGGGAAGACGATCCCATGTGGAACGAGACTGTCGCCGCCTTCAAGGCCGGGGACTTCGACACCGTTGTCGACATCGAGGCGCAGGTGTGGCTGGCCGGGCCCCGCCGCTCACTCGACGACATAGACCCCGATCTGGTCGCCCTTTTTCGGGACATGGACCGTAGGCCGCAGTCGACCGAGTCCGAACGCAACGAGTACGTCGAGACACTGGAGCCGCCGACCAACGACCAGCTCGGCCAGATCGAGGCTGCCACCCTCGTCGTCGTCGGAGAGCACGACCTTAACAATCTGTTGGAGTCGGCTCACTACCTTGCCGGGCTATTGAGTGACAGGGCCGCCGTCATCATCGACAAGGCAGCCCATCTCCCATCCCTGGAGCAACCCAAGGCCTTCAACGAGGTCTTGTCCACGTTTCTGCAGGCGATATGAGCGATTTCCCATATTTTCCCTGGACAGCCACCATCGCATGCGCGACACTTGGTCAGTTGATAACAGGGGGTCTCCGTGTGACCGGGCGGGTTCCCTGACCGCCCCCGCCCCGTTTCCCGGACCCGAATAGAAGAGGGCCGCGTTCAGCCGACTCTTGAAGACCAGTCCCTACCCTGGTCCACAGATGAGGAGTTCGGCGGCGTGCGGACGGTGGACCTGGCAACCGAAAGCCCTCCAGCTCACGGATCACCGGGCGCGGAGATCCCCCTAGTTTCAGCCAATGAGAAGAGCCCCCCAACGGGGGCTCTTCTGCATCTGGAATCGGGGCAGGTCAGCTGGCCAGGGCGGTGAGTGCCTCGAGGTGAGAGGTATCGACCTTCACCCCGGGCCCCATCGTGGAGGAAAGTGTCATGGCCCGCATGTATCGGCCCTTCGAGCCGGAGGGTTTGGCGCGCTCGATCTCGAGTGTCAGTGAGGCCAGGTTGCCGAAGAGCTGATCCACCCCGAACGAGACCTTTCCCACTGGCACGTGCACGTTCCCATACCGATCGTTTCGGTACTCGATCTTGCCGGCTTTGAACTCCGCGACGGTCTTGCCGACGTCCTGGGTGACCGTTCCCGACTTCGGGTTCGGCATGAGACCGCGGGGACCGAGGACACGGCCCAGCTTCCCGACCTCTGACATCATGTCGGGCGTTGCGATGGCCACGTCGGCGTCGAGCTCCTTGCCAGCCTGCAGGGCTTCGACGAGATCTGCCCCACCGACGATGTCCGCACCCGCCTGTCTTGCCTCGTTCTCCTTGTCGGGCGGGCAGAAGACGGCCACCTTGACGTCCTTGCCGGTGCCGTGGGGAAGGGAGACGGTGCCGCGAACGAGCTGGTCTGCTTTCTTCGCGTCGATTCCCAATGTGTAGACGACCTCGACGGTCTCGTCGAAACCGGCCGAGGCGAGCGTCTTCACCAGCTCGATTGCCTCACGCGCCCCGTAGCGATTCTCCTTGTCGTATCGCTTCGAAGCCTCGCGGTACTTCTTTCCATGTGCCATTTGCATCTCCTCGTGGTCCAGGCGGCCTCGCGGCCTCCCACTTCGTGGCACCCAACGGGCGCCTTCACAACGCTCGAGCTAACCCTCGACGACGATTCCCATCGAGCGGGCAGTGCCCTCGACGACCTTCATCGCACCCTCGATATCGATGGCGTTGAGGTCGGGCATCTTGATCTCGGCGATCTCTTTGACCTGAGCCCTCGTGACCGATCCCACCTTCTCCTTGTTGGGCTCCCCAGACCCCTTGTCCACCCGGGCGGCCTGGCGGAGCAGGGCGGCAGCCGGCGGCGTCTTGGTGACAAACGTGAACGAGCGGTCCTCGAAGATCGAGATCTCCACCGGGATGATCTGACCCCGGCTGTTCGCCGTGGCGTCGTTGTATGCCTTGACGAAGTCCATCAGGTTCACACCGTGTGGTCCGAGTGCGGTGCCAACGGGTGGCGCCGGGGTGGCCTGGCCCGCTGGTAGCTGCAATTTCAGTGTGGTAACGAGTCGTTTTCTGCCCATTGGAGGTCCTAATTCTTCTGAATGTCCTCGAAGCCGAGCTCGACCGGGGTGTCCCGGCCGAAGATGTTGACCAGGACGACGATTTTCTGCTGGTCGATGTTGATCTCTTCGATGATGCCGTTGAAGTCGGCGAAAGGGCCGGTGACGACACGAACCTGCTCACCGACCTCCCACTCGGGCTTGAAGCGGGGCTTGGGCTTGTCCTCTTCCTTCTGGACACCCAGGAACCGCTCCACCTCACGTCTTGACAGAGGAGTCGGCTTCTGGGCATTGCCGGCGACGAAGCCGGTGACGCCCGGTGTGTTACGCACGGCGTACCAGGAGTCATCGTCGAGGGTCATGCGGACGAGGATGTACCCCGGGAACACTTTCTTCGGGACCGTGACCTTCTTGCCCGCCTTGAACTCGACGACGTCCTCCATGGGGATGTGGACCTCGAAGATCCGGTCCTCCATGTGCATCGACTGGATCCGGGTCTCCAGGTTGGCCTTGACCTTGTTCTCGTAGCCCGAATAGGAGTGGATGACATACCAGTCGCCGGGCATGTCGAACGGGCTGACCGGGGGGGCAGGCTCGACGATCTCCTCGGTCGCCTCCTCGGCTGACGTCTTTCCGTCTACCTCGACGACATCGGGGGTCTCCACCATCTCAGCCATCAGCTCCTCAGCTCCACGAGCCAGAGCACAAACTGTTTGGCGGCGACATCGAAACCGAAGATGACACCGGTGAGCACTGCAGAGGTGATGAGAGTCACGGTGGTGAAAGCGATCATCTGCTCCCGGGTGGGCCAGGTGACCTTCTTCAGCTCGACGCGGACCTCATGCAGGTAGTCCCTGATCCGTGCCAAGAAGCCTTTTCGCTCACCCTGCTCAGGGACGCGGCTCTGCATGGCGGCGGCCTTGCGCTGGGCACGGGAAGTGCCTTCGTTTTCCTTCTTGCGGCGCCGATCCTCCGATTCCTGGAGCCGGCGCATCTGTCGGTTCATGCTCATAGTCGAATCAATCCTGTACCAATTCTGGCAGGGGTGGAGGGACTCGAACCCCCATCCTCCGGTTTTGGAGACCGGCGCTCTAACCAATTAGAGCTACACCCCTGGGGGGGTTCGCGGGTCGTCAAAGTATAAGGGGGGACGTCGCATGTGGAAAGTCGGGCCGGGGAAGAGACGTTCACCCCGGATCTCCTCGAGTAGTGATCCCCTGTCCGCCCCACTGACCCAACCAGCCGCGTATGGTTGACATCCTCTGCACGGGCTACCGAGTCGAGGACCTGGAGATGACGGAGAGCGGTCACCACGTCGAGCGGCCAGCAAGGCATTGCGGCTGAGGGGCATAGAGGAGTCATGCGATGCAACTGAAGAGGCGCACCTTCATCAAGCTGAGCGGTTCGACAGCTGCGGTGATGTACCTGCAAGGAGTCACCGGTGGTCTCGTGAGAGTCGCCTCGGCGCAGATCCCGGGCGGAACGCTGGCCCCTGGTGATGTGGACAAGTTCGTGCTGCCGCTGATCAAGCCACCGGCGATGCCTGGCAAGTCGAACAGGAACAAGGACAAGTACAAGGTCGGGGTGCGCGAGTTCAGCCAGCGGGTCCTCTCGCCACCGCACGCGTTGACAAGGGTTTGGAGCTACGGGTCGATCGACCATCCCGGCACCGTTGCAGAGGGAGGGACCTTCAACTACCCGGCGTTCACGATCGAGGCGAGGTGGAACCGGGACACCCAGGTCATCTGGCGCAACGACCTGGTCGATCCGAACGGCAACTACCTGCCGCATCTACTACCGGTCGATCCAACACTGCACTGGGCGAATCCCCCGGGAGGGCCCGCCGGTCGGGACTCGCGACCCAGCTTCGCCACCACTCCGGGCCCGTACACCGGGCCGGTCCCCATAGTGACCCATGTCCACGGTGCGCACACCACCGAGGACAGTGACGGCTTCGCCGAAGCGTGGTACCTGCCGGCGGCAGAGAACATCCCTGACGGATTCGCCCGGACCGGGACTTTCTGGGACTACTTCAACACCAAGTACGAGCACGGCTGGGAGTACGGCGACGCCAGCTTCAAGTATCCGAACTCCCAGAGGGCCACCACGCTCTGGTACCACGACCACACCCTGGGTATGACCCGTCTCAACGTCTATGCCGGCCCGGCGGGTTTCTGGCTGATCCGGGGCGGGCCCGACGACGTGGTGCTGGACAGCAGGGATGAGAGCACAGCCATCCTTCCGGGCCCGGCCCCCGGGGTGGGCGATCACCCGCTCGGGGCGTATGCCGAGATCCCGATCGCCATCCAGGATCGCTCCTTCAACGCCAACGGCAGCCTGTTCTACCCCGACACCCGGGAGTTCTTCGACGAGTTCAACGGTCCCTACATACCGGACAGCACCGTCTCACCGATCTGGAATCCCGAGTTCTTTGGCAACATGATGGTGGTCAACGGCTTCACCTGGCCCTACCTGGATGTCGAGCCCAAGAGATACCGCTTCCGTCTCCTCAATGGCTGCAACTCACGCTTCCTGATCCTCCAGTTCGAGCACCCGGGGGTGGAGGTATGGCAGATCGGAGCCGAGGGGGGTTTCCTCCCGGCACCCGTACGGCTCAACGACCACCCGTACCCGGGCAGCATCGGTGGCGGAGCCACGGTGCTCCTCGGTTTGGCCGAACGGGCAGACCTCATCGTCGACTTCACCGCCGCAGCCGGGACCTCCTTCCGATTGATGAACCTGGGCCCGGACGAGCCCTTCGGAGGTGGGGCGATCGGGGTCGACTTCGATCCGTCCGACCCTGGTTCGACCGGTCAGGTCATGGAGCTCCGGGTTGGCGCCGGACCCGTCGACGACCCCACGACCCCACCCCAATACCTGCAGCTGCCTGCCATCGCCCCGCTCGGCATCGCAGCGAACACCCAGTATCTCAGTCTCATCGAGGAGGAGTTCGAACCTGCCGAAGTGCCGTTCGCCGCCCTACTCGGTCGATTTGACCCGGGAACCGGCGACACGACGCCAATGCTCTGGATGGACCCCATCTCCGAGAACCCGGCACTCGGGGCGACGGAGGTCTGGGAGATGGCCAACTTCACCGAGGACGCCCATCCCATCCACATCCACCAGGTGCAATTCGAGGTGCTGGGCCGCGAGGTGATCGGAGGCGGTCCCTCCATTGCAGGTAGCAACGGCCCGCTGCCATGGGAGACCGGGCGCAAAGACACGGTGATCGCCTACCCGGGGGAGACAACACGGGTGAAGGCGACGTTCGACCTTCCGGGGTTCTTCGTGTGGCATTGTCACATCGTCGAGCACGAGGACAACGAGATGATGAGGCCCTATCACGTGGGGCCGATCCCACCGGATGCGCCCTCATAGCGACAGGAGGTCGGATCGCCGGTAGGAGCGATGGAGGCATCATGCCGATGAGGACAGCGAGATGATTCGTGGACAGGAGCTCTGGATCATCCTCGTCTTCTTGATCCCTGTTGTCCTGGCGCTCGTCGATGTGTTGCGAACCGACCCCAACATCTGGCTCGCCTCCGGGCAAAGTCAGCTGGTGTGGGTGATCGTCGTGCTGTTGGCTCCGATCCTCGGTCCGCTTCTCTATCTCTCGATCGCTCGACCCCGGCTGAACGCCCAGCGCTGATCCAGCCCCGAGGGCGTCACCCCCACCACGTCATGGTTATGGCGCCTGCTCGAGCCACCTCGCCCACGTTGATCGTCAGGATGTCTTGGGGCGCAGACGCCAGATCACGATGGCGGCTGCCATCGACGCCAATGCGGCCAAAACAGCCACGGGTTTCCTCCACGACCGGGCGACGGCCAGCTCGCCCTCGAGTGATGACATCACCCGCCATTCGAGATCGGCCGGAGCCGACATCCGGTGCCCCTCCATGGCAGCCAACTCACGGGCGGTCTTGGTCATGGCGGCATGGCGGGCCTGACACTTGAGGCATACGCCAACATGGGCCCGGAACGGGCGCACCACCTCGCCGCCTTCGACGGCGCTATTCGCCACGAAAGGTGCCGCCAACTCACAGACGACGCTCACGCGGTCTCCTCCAGGTCACGGGCGAGACGGGCACGGGCGCGGTGAAGCCGCACCTTCGCCGCCGTGACCGAGATCCCCATCGACTCGGCTATCTCCGCATGTGACCAGCCGTAGACGTCCTTCATGACCACCACCTTGCGCTGCGCGGCGGGAAGCCGATCCAGGGCGGTCCGAAGCCGCCCCCTGAGCTCGAGAGTTTCCGCGGCCACCTCGGGATGACCCGGTCCGAGCGGAGCCGCCACCTCCAGATAGTCCTCGATCGGGGCGACCCGATAGCGTCGTGCCCTTTGTTTGTGGGTCCAGGCCGTGTTCACGGTGATCCGGTAGAGCCAGGTCGACAGCTTGGCGTCACCCCGGAACCTGGGGAGGGCACGCCAGGCGCGGATCAGAGAATCCTGGGCCACGTCCGATGCCATATGGGGGTCTCCGACCAGTCTCCGCGCCAATGTGTACACCTCGTCTTGATGGGCCCTCACCAAGGCGGCGAACGCGGCGCGATCGCCTTGCTGGGCCCTGGAGACGAGCTCTCGTTCTCTGTCGCTTTCGACCTGTGACGGATCGCTGGGGTTACTCATCGGAGAGTGAGATGGTGGCGGTCATGTATTCGGTGGCGGCGTCGCTCAGCACCACATCGAGCTGGTTCCCCTGTCCGCCCAGCGATAGATCCGCGGGTCTTCCGGGAAGAAAGGGGTTGCGGAACCGAAACTTTGCCGTTGCGATCGGTCGGGTGGACACCGTTCCCGCCCCCGCAGCACGGAGCGCCCACGCCGCCTGGAGAAGACCGTGTACGACAACACCGGGGAACCCGCCAGTCACACCGGCCACGTGGTCCCAATGCACCGGGTTCCAATCACGAGTTGCCGAGGCATAGCGCACCAACTCGGCGCGGGAGGCGGAGACCTGTCCCTCCTCGGGTTCACCCCGATAGGAATGCGGTGGCTCGGGTCTTTCGAATTCGGTCGGGCCACCGGGGATCGCCTCGCCCGACACCAGGAAGAGTGATCTACCGGTCAACACCCGTTGGTCGCCGTCCGCAGCTTCCACCTCAAGCGTGATGAAGTGGACGCCACCGCGCTCCCTCACCCGAGTGACGATGCCGTGGACCCGCAGCAACGCGCCGACTTGGAGAGGGAGATCCCAGGCGAAGGTTTGCTCACCATGGATGATCGAACGGTCGAACATCTCCTCGAGGAGCTCCGGAGCGACGGCGAACAGCCCGGCCGCGGCGAAACCTGGCGGGGCGATCTCGCTCCAACGCAGAAGGTCATCACCGGTGACCTCGATGAAATCGGTGACTGCATCGACGGCCACTCGCCACGGCACCGGCCCGTAGACCCTGCCCTCCAGATCACTGAGGCTCATCCCCGGTCACGCTAGTGGCGGCTACCTGGTCTCGCGGTGCACCGTGTGACTGCGACAGAACCGGCAATACTTCTTCAGCTCGAGTCGGTCCTGGGTGTTCGACTTGTTCTTGGTCGTGATGTAGTTCCGCCGCTTGCACTCGGTGCAGGCAAGCGTCAGCGGCGGTCTCTTGTCGGATGCCATGGTCGCTTTCTCCTGTGCCGGGTTTCGGGTTCCCGGTACCTACTTGTTGATCCTGGTTACTCGTCCGGCGCCGACGGTGCGGCCGCCTTCACGGATGGCAAACCGGAGACCCTCATCCATGGCGATGGGTGCAATCAGCTCGACGGTCATCTCGGTGTTGTCACCAGGCATCACCATCTGGGTC
>DASWKM010000030.1:0-14960 GCA_036396635.1 Acidimicrobiia bacterium | reverse complement strand
GTTCCACCATCAAGTCGTCGTCCACGAACGAGGCTTCCAAATCGTTATTCACCAAACCGGGAGGATCCGGTTTAGGAAACCCGAATCCCGAGGACCGCCAACCTGAATGCAGGGGCCGGTCGACCCCGCCCACAACCGGCCACACAACCACACCACCCACCACCACAACCCCCAAACCCACCCCAGACGCGGCAGCGTCCCAAACCCATGCCCCCCGGCCTGCGCTGTCGTGGGCCTCAGTCCCCCTCCCAGCAGCGGGCGATGACATTCTCGGCAGGCTTGCCCAGGTCGCCAGAGACCGCCGCCTCCCTCGCCGCACAAAACTCAGGTGTCAGCTCATAGGCGGAATGCCCACTTCCGGTGGTCACTTGCCAGTTCCTGTCCCCGAGCCTGGCGACGAGGTGTCCCCCGATCGGGTCGTCGGCTCGCCACAGGTTGAGCCATTTGCCTCCGAGTTGAGCATCCGTGGTTGCAGTCAATTCATCGAAGGCCACTCCCGGGAAGAGAGCCGGATAGAGCTCACCGATCTGAGACCCATAAGAGATGAAGCACCCCGGTGTGTGGTCGACATCGGTGAGACAGATGGCGACTGCCGCGATGAGCGATCCCTGCGAGTGAGCAGTCAACACGTCGGGCTTCTCGTTGTCGATCATCGTCTGCATCCTGGTCACCGCATACGGGCCATATGCCGGCGGCGCGAGGGGGTGAAACCACCGGGGCCAGAACGAGCCCAGGTCCCACAGGATCCCGACTTGACGGCGAGCGTCCTGCCCGTTGAGTAGTCCACCGACGATCGAGCGCACGATAAGGAGGGCGGGGACGGCGATCATCAACAGCTTGGCCCATCCGAGCACTGATGCGGGATCGAAGGGAATGCCGAAGAGGATCGAGAAGTTGTCCTCGCTCTCGAGGACCCACATTGGAAGGGAGATGTTGGTCTGAGTGCATCCTTGCTTGGCTCCGGTGCAACTCAGGTAGACCGCAACGGCACCGACCAAACCGCCATAGACGCCGGCCGCGGCGAGCACACCGCGGACACGAAGGACGGCGCGGCGGATCCGTGAGACGCTGGCAGACTTGGCAGGCAGGAACATGGCGATCACGAAAGCCGCGGCAACCACGAGCACGAGCCCCAACATCCCGACGGTCACGAAGCTGGCCCCCGCGTCGAAAGTGTGGTTGGTGTCGGGGGTGTCGGATAGGTAGTTCTCGACGAGCATCGCGCCGGTCAGACCGAGGGTGCTCCCGACCATGACGGCGATGGCGAGGAGGCCCATGGGCACCCATCCGCGGCGCGCCTTGCTGAGCACCATCTCACCGGTCAGACCCAGCCCCGCGGCGATGCCGAGCACGAGGGCGATCTCGAATGTGAGGTCGTCGGCGACATTCACACCCACGATCTCTCCGTTGACCATGGAGGCCAGACCCCAGGCGAGCAGGCCAACACCTGTCACCGGGGCCAACGCGGTGACCCACAGCGCGAGCGGGTTCGATGCGGTGATCCCTACGGTGTACGCCAGGGCGACCATCGTCACACCCACCACCACGAGCGACGCTCCCTCCACGAATGCGTCCTCGACGGCCCTGGCCGCAACCAACGCCAGGATCGCCATCCCAAATGTGAGATGAAGCCTTCGGAGCCGGTGGATGACGGAGTGGACACTCCACATGCCGAAGCCAACGAGCTTGGCGGCGCCGGTCGGGTCGCTCCAATCGGGCTCCATCCGAGCCGGGTTCATTGATCCCACGGTTGGCGCGAAGAGATAACGCATACGTTCGATGACGGAGAGCGGTTTGAACGTCGACTGGGTGGAGAGCATCCCGAACCCCAACACCAGCACGAGGCACATCCCTGCATACAGCCAGAGGACGGCCGTGTGGGAGAGCCCGGTCGATATCGGGATGTCGAAGCCCATGTTGGCCGTCTGAGCGAAAAGAATCCCGGTGAGGGCCAGGCCCGCCACCCGTATCCAGATCCTCGACCAAATGTTGGGAACCTCGCTCATCCAGCCGGCGACGTTGGCCATGGCGAACGGTGCGAGCAGGATCCAGAAGGCAGTCAACGAGCTGCGAGAGGTGAGGCTGCCCCAGTGAAAGCCCTTCACCTCCCAGTCGTCGCGGTTGGGCTCATAGACCTTCGCCAGATCCCATCCCTGGTCGTACGTGACTGGATTGGTGTAGAGCAGTGCCGACGGCGGCGTCCCCGACACCCCGTGGACACGGAGTTCTTTGGGCAATCGATCCTCTCTCTCGACATCCCAAGCTATCTGATCGAGGAGAGCCACGCCCACTACATTCACCAGCATGGAAGAAGAACGCATAGCCCTTTTCGTCGACTTCGAGAACCTGGCGATCGGGGCGAGGGAGGCTCTTGGCGGCATGGAGTTCGATTTCGATCCCATCGCCAATGCCCTTGCCGAGCGGGGCCGGGTCGTCTCTCGCAAGGCCTACGCCGACTGGTCGATGTTCTCCGACGCACGGCAGTCCCTCACCAGAAGTCATGTGGAGCTGATTGAGATCCCGCAGAGAATGGGGGCGACGAGAAAGAATGCCGCGGACATAAAAATGGCGGTCGACGCCATCGAGGTGGCGTTCGAGCGGGAATACGTGACGACGTTCGTCATCTGCACCGGCGACTCCGACTTCACGCCTCTGGTGCACAAGCTGCGGGAGTTGAACAAGAGGGTGATTGGCGTCGGCGTCAAGGCATCGACCTCCAATCTGCTCCCACCCGCGTGCGACGAGTTCTTGTTCTACGACAATCTCATGGGCGTGGATGCCCGTCAGCAGGACTCCGTCATAGCCAACGGCTCGGAAGAGTCACCCGAGCTGGAGTCCATCGTCACCACGACCCTGGGTGGCCTGCTGCGCTCAGGTGAGGGTGAGGTCCTCGCCTCGTCGCTCAAGAGAGCAATCCTGCGCAAGGACCCGACGTTCAGCGAGGCCGACTTTGGGTTCCGAGCCTTCGGTGAGTTGCTGCGGCACCTGGAGTCGGGCGGGGTTATCGAGCTGTCGGAAGGTCCGGGGCGGGGTGACCCCTTGGTGCAGTTCTCCTCCACGGGCACCAGCGAGCAGGGAGCATTCGACCTTCTCCATGAGGTGGTGGTGGACATGACGAAGGCTTCCAGTCCGGTCTTGCTCTCCGGTCTCAAGAACCAATTGCGCAAGCGCCAGCCTTCGTTCAGCGAGAAGAAGTTCGGGTATGGCGGGTTCCTGCAATTCTGCAAGGCGGCGGCCACAAGGGGATTGATCGACCTCACCTGGGATGACGCCGCCGGCGACTACAAAGTGAGTGCTTTGTGAGCAGAGGGGCCGCCGACGTGGTGGTCGTGGGCTCGGGGATCATCGGCGCCTCGATCGCATTTCAACTGGCGCGGCGTGGGGTCTCCGTCATCGCATTGGACAAGGGGCAGGGGCCGGCCGAAGGCTCGACGGGTGCGTCTTCATCGATTTGTCGGTGCCGGTACACCAACCCTGAGGTGGTACGACTCGCCTTCCACGGTCAGCAGGCATACGGCAACTGGGCCGAGTTCACCGGTCTGAACGAGACCCGCTCCGGTCTGCAGAGGGTCGGTGTCATCTGGATGATGGGTGAGACCACCGAGAAGGTGGAACAGGATGTCGCCAAACTGGTGTCCCAGGGTGTCGACGCCGAGCTCCTCGGGCCCGACGACGTCACCTCGAGATTCCCGGCGCTGTCCAATTGTGCGGCGCCCTTTGACATGACCGGTGAGATCGAGCACGTCTGCGAACCAGGTGAGGCCTATCTCTACGAGGCTGCCGGCGGCTATGCCGATCCGGTCGGCGCCAACCAGGACTTGATCGAGGCCACTCGGGCCAGGGGTGGCGAGGTGAGGTTCCGGTCGGAGGTAACGGGCATCAAACGTTCCGGGGACAAGGTCAGTGGTGTTGCCTTGGCCGACGGGGATGTGATCGAGGCCGATCTCGTCGTCAACGCGGCCGGTCCGTGGTGCAACCGGCTGAACGAGATGGCGGGCGTAGATCTGAGATGGACGCTCACCCCGACACGTGTCCAGACGGTGTATCGGCCTTGGCCTTCGGAGTTGGGCCCGATCCCGGTCGGTGCCGACTCGAGCACCGGCATCTATTTCCGGCCCGAGTCGGGGGGACAACAAGTGCTCATCGGCTCGGTACGCGCCGAGGACGAAGAGGAGGTGGTCGACGATCCCGACAACTTCAAGCGCATGCCTGATGCCGACTTCACCCAGATGAAGCTGGCAGCTTTCCACCATCGGATTCCCGCCCTGGAGGCGAGGGGCAACACATCGGGTATCGCCGGGCTGTACACCGTCAATCGTGAAGATGTCCATCCGATTCTGGGGCCTACGGGTCTCGACGGTTTCTGGGTGGCCAACGGTTTCAGCGGGCACGGGTTCAAGCTCGCTCCCGCAGTCGGGTCGATGATCGCCCAGGCGGTGTCCGGATCGAGCGTCGATTTCGACACCGACGTGCCGATGCGGTTCCTGGCCGCGGATCGAGAGCCGATCGACGTGGCGGCCAAGAACGTCCTCGCCTGATGCGTTTCCTCAACGCCGAGGCCACCCGTGCGGCCTTGCCGATGGCCCATGCCATCGAGGCGATGGAGCACGCGTTCTCCGGAGCCACCGAGACACCGCTCCGCTCGCTCGTCGGACCTTCACTGGTGATGCCGGGTCGGCTCGACGATTTGATGGCTGTCAAAGTCGTGTCGATCGTCCCGGGGAACCCCGTTGGCCTCGTCGTCGTGTTCGGGGGCGACGGAAGCCCTCTGGGCATCGTCGACGGTCCGACTCTCACCGCCATTCGCACTGGAGCAGTGGCAGGGCTGGCCACGAGGCTGCTGGCCAAACACACGGCATCAACGCTGGCCATGCTCGGGTCGGGGGCGATGGCATTCGACCAGATCGAGGCCGTTCGTGCGGTTCGGCCCATCGAGACCATCATCGTCTGGTCACGAGACGTCGAGAACGCAGAGCGACTGGCGGCGAGGGTGGGTGGCGAAGTCACGGAGGATCCCGACAGCGCGGTGGGGCGGGCCGACATCATCTCGTGTGCCACCCCTGCCACCAGACCCCTGTTCAGTGAGGCTTCTGTCCGACCAGGTACGCACATCAATGCGGTGGGAGCCTTCACGCCCGACATGGTCGAGGTTCCCCCCGAGCTTCTCGAACGTGCCTATGTGGTCGTCGATGATGTGGACGCCGCTGTAGCCGAGGCCGGCGACCTGATCCAGGCCGGCCGACAGCCAAACACCACCCTGCGTGAGCTCCTGGCCGGAACCCACCCCGAGATCGGAGAGGACGTCACGCTGTTCAAGAGTGTTGGAATCGCCGCACAGGACGTGGCGGCGGCGGGCCGGGCCCTGGCCGGCGCCGACCGACTGGGTGTCGGGGTCTTGTTGGCCTAGTTGTACGTCGGCTCAGCTCGCCTTTTGGGCTCCCCGGATCTCGAGACCGTCGAGCAGTCTCTGTGAGGCATTGGCGATGTCAGCCACTGCCTGGTCGAATACGAGCTGATTGTGGGCCGCCGGCTTGGAGAATCCTGAGATCTTGCGGACGAACTGACGCGCCGCCGCCTCTATTTCCTCGTCTGGCGCCGGCGTGGCCCCTTCCCGGAGCACCTTGATCGAACGACACATGGGTCAGAAGCTACCGACCTCTTCGGCCTAACAGCTCCAACTCGTTCGACACTATGACCAGCGCAACAATGAGGGTCAGGGGGAGGAACGCTGTCGCCCGCTCACCAGCCAACAAGGTCGTTATGAAGATCAAAATGGCAGTCAGAGAGCGGGCACGATGAAGGCGGGCCCCGTCGATCAGGGCGCCATGGCGGGCGTCCACGACAGACACCGGCTCCCCCGGATCGCGGAGGATCACGATCAGCGCGGCGAGGCCGATCACGATCGTCGGAACCGGTTCGAGCTCGAGAGGTGGTTGCGGAAAGGCATCGAACACGGCGGCGACCACGGTGACGCCGATGGCAATGACTGCGGCCGTAAGGGTATTTGGTGTGGCCATGTCCCGATCGAGGCTCCCGTCGACATGGATGGCAATGGCCAACCCGAAGCCTGCCATCCAACCTTCGATGGTGTATCCAATCGCCACACCGAAAACGCCGACGACGATCAGGTCGGTTGGGAGCGGGCACCTACCGGTCGACCGCACCACGATGCGACCGGCGAGGAGGAGGCCCCCGATCGCCGCCGGCGATGCCAATTGGCCCCCTGCGAGCACCCACCCCGCTGCTCCGAGAGCCCCGACGACGGCAGACCATTGGTGATCTGGGTCGATCTCCCGGATCAGACCCCACGCCAAGAATGCATGGACCGGGGCCCAGAGCAAGGTGCCGGATGCGCCATTGAGCCATAGCACCAAAGCCACCGACCCGGCACCCAGGATGAGCGCGACCAGGATCAGGTTGGATGGGAGCCGCAGATCGAGAGACCGGGCGACGTGACTTCGGAAGGGCATCGCAATTCGATTCTGGCCTCCTACCCTCACCGAACGTGACGAATCCGATCGAGAGCATTCGAAATCTGCCGGCCGTCGGTGTCCTGGCAGAACGTCAGATGGGTGGCTTCCTGGCGTTGTCGGCCTTGGTGGGATTCGGCGTGGGTCTCGGTGCCGCCGGTCTCGTGCTGGCTCTCGATGGCCTGGCCCGGGTCATTGGTCCACGTCTCGTGTCCGACAGCGAAGGAATCTGGGATGTTGGGCGTCTGTGGGTTTTTCTCGCGCTCCCGCTCGGCTTGTTGGTGGCGTGGTGGATAGCCCGCCAATTCGCTCCCGAGGTGGCCGGTGACGGGGTGCCGGCGGCAACCGAGGCACTGATGGTCCGGGGTGGTCACATCAGAGGGCGAGTTGCCCCTCTCAAGCTGGTGGCGACCGCATTCACCGTGGGACTAGGAGGGTCGGCCGGCCGGGAGGGCCCGATCGTTCAGATCGGGGCGTCTGTCGGATCGTGGATATCACGCCGTTTCAACATGGGTGAGGATCAGATCAGGTCTCTCGTGGCCGCCGGGGCCGGTGCGGGCATCGGCGCATCGTTCAACGCACCGATAGCCGGCATGCTGTTCGCTCTCGAGGTCATCCTGGTTTCGTTTGCCCCACGTCACATGTCGTCGGTCGTCATCGCATCTGTGACTGCGGCCATCACCTCCCAGACCATCGTGGGTGACGAGCTCGCTCTCAACGCCGGTTTCTATCGGTCCACATTCGGTGAGCTCCCCCTCTATGCGCTAATGACCCTGTTGATCGTGGGTGTCGGGTTCGGGTTCCTGAGACTCGTCGACTGGACGGAGGGAATGGCCCACAGGTGGGGCGAGAGGCTGTCAGTCATCCGTCCACTTGTCGCCGGCCTCATTGTGGCCGGGCTCATCTTCTTCGAACCACGCGTGTTCGGCACCGGCCAGTCCGTGACCAATCTGCTCCTCATCAACGAGCGTGGTGTTGGTGAGCTCTGGTGGGTGTTGATCGCACTGGCCCTCACCAAGGCTGTGGCCACGGCGGTGACCATGTCGTCCGGTGGGTCGGGTGGCGCCTTCATGCCGTCATTGTTCATGGGTGCGGCTCTCGGGGCGGGTTTCGCCAGACTCGCCCAGGAAGTCTGGAGTGGCGCCAACATCGTCCAGGAGCTCGATCCCGGTGCGTTCGCCGTCGTGGGTATGGCGGCGATGTTCGCCGTGGTGGGGAGGGCGCCTTTGACTGCGATATTGATCGTGTTCGAGGTGACGGGTGCTCGGGACTACGGGCTGATCCTCCCCTTGATGCTGACTGCCACATTGGCCACATTCTTGGCCGAGCGGGTCACCAAGGGCTCGGTGTACACGCTGGCCCTCAAGAGGAAGGGAATCCAGCTCACACGCACCGGCGAGGTGGACATTCTGGACACGGTCTCGGTGGGCTCTGTGATGGTCGACCCTCCGTTCGTAGCCTCCCCCGATCTCGCCCTCGCTGAGACGGAGAGAATGCTCAACGCACGTAGGTCCCATGGCGTTCCGGTCGTGGAGAACGACGAGCTGGTAGGGATCGTCACCGTTTCCGATATCACTCGAAGTGCGAGCTCGTCCCATTCCAAGACCGTGGGTCAGGTGATGACACCGAGACCGGTGACCGTGTCGCCCAACTCCCCTGTGTCGGTGGCCCTCGAGCGGATGGCGGCACTCGGTGTCGGCCGGCTCCCCGTTGTCGATGAAGACAACCCACGACGTCTTGTGGGAGTTTTCCGCCGGGAGGATGCCGTTCGGGCCTATCACGAGGCTTTGTCGAGGACCACAGACCATCACCTGCACCGTCTCCGTCTCGCCCAACGCACCCAGCCCGATGCCGGATACTTCGACTTTCGAGTCCCGCTGGGGTCGGTTGCCGACGGGCGACTCGTCAAGGAAGTCCCTTGGCCCGAAGGTTCGACGCTGGTGTCGGTTCGCCGCCACCGCGAGGTCCTGGTGCCGAGTGGCGGTACGACTCTGCTCGCCGGTGACGTCGTGACTGCGTTTGGGACGTCGGCGTCCCGTCAGCGGGTGATCGATCGGCTCAACGCCGGGGCGGACGAGCCGACCGCAGAGATACCCATCGAAGAGCTCGAGGCCGAAGCCGACGACGAGCCGACAGACGCCCCTGCGTAGAATCACCTCGCCGACAAGGGGAATTGCCAAGTGGAGATATTTGTAGGGGTTTTGTCGATAGTCGTTGTGATCCTCGTGGTCTTCAACCTCTTTCGGAATCGCACCAGGCGAATGAGGGAGGCGGAGGCCGCATCGAAGACGGCCGCCGGATCGGGATTGTCGATAAGCCGCGGCCTGTTCGAGCCCTCGATCGACCATCACGCGCCGGTCGAATCGTTCCATGTCGCCGGCGCCGAGGCGAGGGTCACGTTCGACGTTCCCCTCGACGGGGACGATGACTCGGTTTTGTTCGACCTGCTGACCAACGAGGCTGTCGAGGTGGTGAGACAGAAGCGTCACACGCTCCCCATCGATGACGTCACCGAAATAGTCGTGTTCGCCGGTCGCAACCCGGTGCGTGAGATCGGCCGAACCAAGCTGCCCTCACCGGGCGAGCTTCCCCCTCCCGCCCCGGAGCTCGGGATCACCTTCGCCCACATCGCTCACGATCCGTTTGCCGCGCCGTTTGACGATGGGACTGATCACTCGGTGACCTATGACACGAGGATCGATGTCCCGGCTGACGAACTGGGGCCGCTCCGTGGTGAGTTGAGGATTCCCAAGGGACTCGATCGGGGCCTTCGTGCCCTGGGCACCGACCCGGACGAGTTGAACGGGCCCGATTTCGTTCTCGCCCTGCTCCGGATGTTCGGCTACGGAGTCACCGAACAGGCCTACGAAGGCACCTATCTGGCGCTCAAGGAGGGCGTTTCCACATACATCACCACCGACACCTACGAGCCCGGTCAGCATCCCGAGCTCGAGGAGGCGGTGATACGGCGGTTTGTCGTGAACTTCTCATCGTCCGGCGCCGATCGGGGCATGCTGATCACCGATAAGTACAGCCCGTTCATGATCCATGAGATCGAGGCAAACCAGCCCAAGATCAGATTCGTGACGCGGGAGCGCATCCAGCGCTTCATCGACTCGATGGCCCTGGGTTGACGGCGCCATACGAGGGCGCGGTACCCGGTACCGGGTAGGTGATACCTAGTATGTCACTGCAAGGAGGAAGTTTGTGATCAAGGGACAAGAGTGGCTCATAGTTCTGCTCATCGTGCTGCTCATCTTCGGCGCCCGGAAGCTGCCTGACCTCGCCCGTTCCCTCGGCGCATCTGCCAAGGAGTTTCGCAAAGGCATCGAGGATGGGTCTTCCAAGGACCAGCCGGAAGCCTCGAAGTCAGACTCCTCAGAAGTCTCCGATTCGTAGGAACTGAGCGCCGCCATCCGGCGTTTCAGGTGTAGGTCTCCCGATGGAGTCCATCCCACTCACATGGGAAGAGGTTGCTCGTGTCTACGGACGGAAGATCTACAACTTTGCCTACCGGCTCACCGGTAATCCCGACGACGCCCATGACCTGGTCCAAGAGGTCCTGCTCAGGGTGCGGCGCGGCCTGGCCAGCTACCAGCCGGGTAGCTTCGAAGGCTGGTTGTGGCGTATCACCCGCAACGCCTTTCTCGACGACATCCGCAAGAGGAACCGTCGCCCAACTACACCGCTTCCGGACGAGGTCGACCGCTGGGGCCGGGCGTCATCCGAGTCCGCCGATGTCGAGTATGCCCGCATCTCTCTGGGTGACGACATCCAGAAAGCTCTTCTCCAGCTTCCGATCGACTTCCGAGAGGCGGTCGTTCTCTGCGATGTGGTCGGGCTCTCCTATGAGGAGATCGCTCTCGCCGCGGCAATCCCCATCGGTACTGTGCGTAGCCGGATCCACAGAGGGCGCAGGATGCTGAAGGAGCTGCTCGCATGATTCACCGGTCAGAGCTGACCAGCGCATACCTGGACGGCGAGCTCACGGCATCCGAGCACACCGAGCTGGCCGAGCATCTCTCGGGCTGTGGGAAGTGCTCGGCGGAGATGGAGCAGCTACAGCGGGTGCGCAGCGCGGTGCGCTCGCTTCCGGTTCTGGAGCTGCCGGCAGGCATCGTCCCCGAGGCTGATCCCGTCGTCGTGCCGTTGCGCCGGCAGAAGGGACTGTGGACCGGAGTCGCCGCAGCCGTGGTTGCCACGGTCATCGCCGTCGCCGCGCTGGTGACCCCCGATCCCGGGCCGGTCTCGGTCGACGAGCTGAGCAGCCGATTCGGGGCCCGTGTCTCATTGGACCCCGCATTCGGTCCGGCCAAAGTGGTCATACCGCCATCCGGAGTCGTCGGCGAATGAGACGGCTGATCGTCTTCACCGTTCTGCTTACCGCACTGCCGGCCTCTACGGCGTGGGCTACCGACCTCGATGAGCTATTGCAGAGTGGTCAGGGCGCCTCGTACTCGGCCGAACAGGTCATCAGCTGCTCGACACCCGATGGTGTACGCGATGCGGTGGTCAACATCGCACAGTCGGGAGGCGAGCTGAGGGTCACATCGAGCCTGGCAGACGATGTGGAGGTGGCAACAGGTGCGGGGGAGTGGTCGTTGAGCCGCCAGGGTGGTCTCATCGTCGAGGCGTCGGTGGACGCCGGCACCGCGATGGCCGACCCTCTCTATGTCGTCGAAGACGTCGGCTCGGTGGTGTTCTTGGGTCGTGACGCAATGGCGTTTCGCCTGATCCGAGGTACCGAGCCTCGGGCCGAACTCATCTTCGACAATCAGACCGGTGCCCTCGTCCATGCGACCACGTTCACCGCCGACGGCGAGATCTACTGTGAACGGCGTTTCATCTCATTCGATACGAGCCAGCCCGCGATCGAACAGAAGGATGAGCCATTGGCGACCACGTCCCCGACGCTGGTCGAGGACTCCGACCTGCCCCAGGTGGTGGCCGGGTTCGAGCGTCTGGATCACTACGAGGACGAGGAGGGTGTCCGTTTCGCCTACTACTCCGACGGGTTCTTCTCGTTCGCCCTCTTCGAGACGCCAACGGCGGTGACGGTTCCCGAGCCGACCCTTGCCGAGCTCGAGTCCGGTCGCTACAGCCGTGCGTTCACCGCAGGCCAGGTGATATATGTTTGGGAGACCCGCCACGGGGGAATGGCTCTCGTCGGCGACCTCCCACCGGACCTGCATGATGCGGTGCTGGCCGAGATGCCCCGGCCCGAGGACCCCGGCCTGTTTCGGCGGTGGTGGCGAGCCCTGTTCGGGTAGGGGAGACTCGACGAATCGCAAACCTCAGGTTGTATGACCTCCATAGAGGTCACCCTGCATCGAGTACGCCGGTTAGTGCCTCCCTGTAGTCCCCGAAGTCCCGAGCCTCACCAAGCTGATCCGACCGGGCAATTCCGGTGATCACGCCGTCTCGGTCGAGGAAGTAGGTGGTCCGCTCCGCATATCCAAAGGTCTTGTTGAAGGTGTCGTACTCACGGGCAACGGCGCCGTGTGGCCAGAAGTCAGAGAGAAGGTCAAATTCAAAGCCCTGCTGTTGGGCCCACACGCGGTTGGCGTGGAGCGTGTTGCAGGTTATGGCGACGATGCGCACGTCCGCCTCTTGGAAGATCGCCGCCTCGTCTCGTATCTGACACAGCTCACCCTGACACGTCCGGGTGAAGGCGAAGGGGATAAACACGATCATGGACCTCGAGCCTTTGAGATCGTCCAGCGACACCGGTTCCCTGCGCTGGTTGAGGAGCGTGAACTCGGGCGCGGGGCTGCCAATCTCGAGGGGCATCACCCGTCTCCTTTCCATTCTCGATGCAGGACGACCTCTATAGAGGTCGCGCAACCTCAGGTTTCGTGTAAACCCTAGGACCAGCCGTCCAGGAGGACTCGGGCTGCCCAGGCAGTCGGATCGCGGAGCTCGGCGTTGCTGGGCATGCGCGAGGGGTCGGACCACAGGGTTTCGAGGGCATCTGCGCCGTACCGACGTTCCACCTCCTGGTTGAAGGCGTCGCCAAGCCACGTCATCTCGGGCGGCACCGGGCCGACGCCGATGGTGGCGGCCGTGGTCACATCCTCGCGACGGGAGTCGCGTTCCTCGCTTATCCGGTCGAAGCTCGGCGAAATGTCGGTGACGGCCCGCCTGGCCAGCACTCGGGCGCAGCCGGTGAGGGCGCCCAAGAAGGCCTCCAGCTCGGCCCTTGGGGCCTGTGCCTCCTCGCCACCGATCAGCCCCTCGATGCCACCTGCGTCCTCGATTGCCTTCTCGATGGCCGACGCATCGCCACCGCCGATGATGAGCCCGCTCAACTTGGTCGGGTCGATCTGCGCCGCCTCGGCGTAGTCCCCGACGAGCATGGCGAGATGATCATGGATCCAGGGCACCTCGCAGACGGTGCGGAAGGCCACCTCGTTGGCAACCACCCAAAGCCGGACCTCACGTGGGTCGACCCCGTCCACGGTGAGCGATTCGATGTTCCGCACGATCAGTGTGAGGGGACCGGTCTGATCCGGTGGCAACCCGGCGTCGAACCCGGCTACTGCCCATACGGACAGGCTCCCGACCAACGATCCGACCTGGAGACCGACGATCGCCGGGGCCATCTGCTCCATGATTGGTGCGGCCTCACCCCCCACCGAGGTGGCAAATGGCTCTACCAACGATCCGTAGAGCTCGAGATTCCTCTCGGCCCACGAGCGTGGGTCGAGCGGGAGGACGTCCGTCGCGGCCCTCACCGGGAAAGGGCTCACCTCCCCGAGCCGGTACTCGGCGAGACGGGCCAACTCCCTGAACTCTTCCGCCGCCCACGGCTCTACGGGTTGACGCTCGCCCGTCAGGTGACGGGCCACCTCGGCTGCGAGCTTCCAATTGATCGGGCCGGGCTGATTGAAGAGCTCGAACAGCTTGGAGAAGAGATCGTCACTCATCAGTCGAGCAGTCCCATCGTCACGTCGAGCGTGGTCTCGGCATCGGCACGAAGAATACGGACGGCGACGGTGTCACCCTCCCGGAAACGCCGCAAGCGGGACAAGAGAGAGTCGATGGTTCGAACCTCGAAATCACCGATCGCCACGATGACATCGTTGACCTGCCCACCGGCGGTCTCGTATGCCGACGCTGAGGCAACGCTCTTGATGAGCACACCGACCGGGTACTCGGCACCGTTGTCCTCCGCCCACGCGGTCTCGCCATTGATGCCCATCAAGGCGTGACGGACCTCTCCGGCTGCGATCAGGTCGTTGACGACCTCGACCACGAGATCGATCGGAACGGCGAACCCGAGACCTTCAGGCCCTACGTCGGACACGGCGATGGCAGTCGTTATCCCGATGAGACGACCGGAGGCATCGACCAAGGCGCCGCCACTCGATCCCGGGGCGATGGGGGCGTCTGTTTGCACGAGACCGTGGAGGTCGTCACCCGGGCTCATGGTGAGCGTTCGGTCGAGGGCGCTGATGATCCCGGACGTCACCGTAGGGCCACCGCTGAGGCCGAGCGGATTGCCCACAGCGACTGCCGGCTCGCCGATCGTGAGTGATTCCGAGGACCCGATGGCAAGCGGGGTGAGGTCGGAGCGAGCGACCAGGAGCACGGCGATGTCGGTGAGCGGGTCGGATCCGATCACCTGAGCCGGAAACCTCGCTCCGTCGGCGAAGACGACCGACACCGTGGGAGAGCCATCGATGACGTGGTGATTGGTGATGATGTAGCCACGGTCGCCGTATATGACGCCGCTCCCGCTCCCCTCGGCGAGAAAGGAGCTGACTTCGATCGCCACGGTGGACGGAATCACCCGCTCGGCGACCATCGCCGCAGTCACCGACCCGCCGAACGTGGGTGGTGGGGAGGTCGGGCCTGGAGCCGTCAAAGTCGGAGCTGGGGGGACTGTCGGTGGAGTGGGCTCTTCGAAGACGCCGACATATCCGAGAATGGCGAAGGTGAGCCCCGTTCCCAGCAGCACGCCCCCAAAGATCCCCAAGACCAGCGTCCACGGGTCGGCCCTGCGCGAGGCCGGCCGCTCCGGTTCCCTGACCCCGAGGCCATTGCGCCCCTGGGGAAGGTGATTTGTCATATGGTGCCGATTCTATGGAGCAAGCTCGGCAATCGATCAGGGTGAGGGTCGGTGAAGATCCCATCGACAGTGCGGCCCTGCTCTCCGAGGTGGGACGTCCGGATTCAGGCGCCACTGTCCTCTTTCTCGGCACAGTTCGCGACCACTCCGACGGCAAAGAGGGCGTGACCCACCTCGAGTACGAGGTGTTCTCCGAGCGAGTCGAGGCCAAGATCCACGAGATCATCACTGCTGCATCGAAGCGCTGGCCGGTTCTCTCCGTGGCGGTCGAGCATCGCTCGGGAAGGGTCGACCTCGGCGAGGCATCCGTTGCGGTTGCCGTCGCTTGCGCCCACCGTGCCGACGCCTTCGAATCGGCTCGATTCATCATCGACGAGTTGAAGAGAACGGCGCCGATCTGGAAGAAGGAGTTCTGGCCG
>DASWKM010000029.1:0-14862 GCA_036396635.1 Acidimicrobiia bacterium | reverse complement strand
AAGGTCCGGTGCCACGCGGCGATGTCTTCCTCGCTCGGGTTGGGGATCGGCTCGGTCATGTGGTCTCTACCTAATGTTCTGGCTGCGATGAGCGACGCAACGATACGCGGCGATGGCTGACCACACCGTGGTTTCGGTTGACGGTGAGGAGGTGCGCATCTCCTCCCCTGATCGGGTCGTGTTCCCCGTGCATGGCTGGACCAAGCTCGACGTGGTCAATCACTTCGTGACCGTTGCCGAGGGTGCGGCGAGGGGGATCACCCGACGCCCCACCATGCTCAAGCGGTACATGCAGGACGTGACGGTCGACCCGATCTATCACAAGCGCGCGGCCAAGAACACACCATTCCAGACAATTCAAATCAGGTTCCCGTCACAGCGCCCGGGGCGGATGAATGTCCCCGTGTCACAGGCCGATGTCATCAAGTTGGCTCAGCTCGGCTGTCTCGACTTTCACCCGTGGCCGGTGCGCGTCGACGACCTCGACCACCCCGACGAGCTTCGCTTCGACTTCGATCCCACGCCCGGGTTCGGCTTCGACAAGGTCAAGGCTGCCGTGCGGGGGGCGGGAGGACTACTCGACGAGGTCGGTCTGGTGGGGTGGCCCAAGACCTCGGGCAGCCGTGGCATCCACGTCTATGTCAGGATCGAGCCGCTCTGGGACTTCTTCCAAACCCGTCGGGCCGTGCTCGCCTTCGCCCGTGAGCTGGAGCGGAGGATGAACGGTTTGGTCACGACCAAGTGGTGGAAGGAGGAGCGTCACGGGGTCTTCATCGACTACAACCAGAACGCCCGCGACAAGACCATGTCGTCGGCATATGGGGTGCGACCCAGCGGGTTTGTCTCCGCGCCGATCCGTTGGGACGAGCTCGAGGCGGTGGAGATCGAGGACTTCCCGATGGGCACTTTCTACCGTCGGTGGGAAGCAGTCGGCGACCTGACCGCTGGGATCGACGAGGCCGCCGGTCGCATCGACACACTGATGGAGTGGGTGGCCCGGGATGAGGAGGACGGCATCGGCGATGCACCGTGGCCGCCGCATTACCCGAAGATGCCGGGTGAGCCGCCGCGAGTTCAGCCATCGAAGCAACGCCGTGCCGATGATGAGTACTGATCAGAGATGGCTGCGTGCCGGCGCCTGGGCCGCGACGTGGTCGTTGATCTCGGTCGTGATGGTGTTTGTGGTGATTCGGGTGACAAATGACGTCGCGAATCTCTCATCGGGTGTTGTGCCACCGGAGGGCGAATTCGACCGGCGCTACGCACTGAACCCGGTGCTGGCATATCTGCATATCGTCCCAGGTGTTGTCTATCTTCTCGGGGCCCCGGCCCAGCTGACCTCGAGGATCAGGGCTCGCAACATCGCGCTTCATCGAAGGATCGGAGGGATCGTGCTCCCGGCCGGTGTCGTCACGGCGGTGTTTGCCATAGCCGTGGGGATCGTCATGCCGTTCGGCGGGCTCGTCGAGACATCGGCCACCATCGCGTTCGGCCTCTACTTCCTGGTCTGTCTCACCCTCGCCTACCGGGCGATCAAGGTCATCGACGTCTCCCGCCATCGACGTTGGATGATCCGGGCCTTTGCCATCGGTGTCGGAGTGGGGATGATTCGGATCATCGTGGGGTTCGGCGAGGCATTCGGGGTCGGGATCAGCCGGTCATTTGGCCTTGCCTTCTGGTTGGCATTCGCCCTCCTCACCGTGGCCGCCGAGGCGTGGCTCAGGCTCCGGCCCGCTCCTTACCCCTAGCCGGACCGTCCTACGTGCAACGAACCCGCATAGACGCGTTCATTGCACGCGGGAGGTGCGGCTCTACAGGGCATCGCGCCGGCTGAGCGCCCAGGTGAGCACTCCGAGGCCG
The DNA here is from genome assembly GCA_036396635.1 of Acidimicrobiia bacterium. Taxonomy (GTDB): domain Bacteria; phylum Actinomycetota; class Acidimicrobiia; order Spongiisociales; family ZC4RG35; genus JANQRA01. Next base: position 13,002 of record DASWKM010000029.1, on the reverse strand, counting down.
ATCACGAGGACGACTCCGATCTTGATCACACCACCGCCGACCCCTGGGTCGACGGGCCCGAGGGCCTCACCAGCACTCTGAGGGCCCCACACGCTGGCGATATCGGCGTAGATCGATAGTGCAATCCTCCAGACCGAGATCTGAGCCAGTCCTGACACGACATTGGCCAGGATCGACTCGACTACCACCACGTAGCCGAGGCCGGCGAGGATCGAGCGGGGGACCAGATAACCGAGGGGAACGAAGATCGCGGCGTATCCGACACCGGCAGCGGTGAACTGGGAGAGCCCTGGCCAGGCGATCGAAGGGTCGCCTCTGACCGCAAACACGGCCAAGAGTGACATCAGCCAACCACCGGCCGCCAGGGTCAACGCTGCCGCGATACCGGCGGCGAGCGATGAGACCGCCATCGACCACCGAGCGATGGGTCGCATATAGATGTAGGGGAGCGTGCCCGCGTCACGCTCCTCTCGAAGGATGGCGACCGTGAGTATCAGAACGGCGATCACGTAGGAGTACCCGACGGTTGAGATGATGTCCGAGTAGAGGGAGCCGAGCTCAACGGCGCCGGCGTCGAAGCCGGTCAGCCAATATGTGAGCGCAGGCACAGAGGAGAGGGCGAGGAGGGCAATTAGACGTCCCCGACGCATCACCCGCCGGTAGAGATGGACGGCGAGGGTCATCAGCGTCCTTCGACCAGGTATCGGAACACCGATTCCAGGGACTCGTCGGCAGGCTCCAGGCGGGAGATGCTGATCCCGTTCTCGACCGCGATCACAGGGAGCCGATTGGCCAGATCTCGTGCATCGGAAGCCTCGATGCGAACTTGGCCGGCGTCGATGTGGGTGCCAACGACTCCGTCCGTGGCCATGAGGGCGGACGCCAGCTTCCTCGGGTCGGAGCACTCCACAAAGACCTGTCTGGGGCGGTCGGTCATGGCACCTCGGATGTCCGCCACGCTGCCCACGGCGGCCAACCGCCCATCGACCATGGCCACCACCCGCTCCGACATTCGCTCCACCTCGGCGAGCACATGCGACGAAACCAGCACGGTTCGACCTGCCGCCCCCAGCTCTTTGAAGACATCGATGAGTTGGGCCCGCTGGACCGGATCTGCCCCATTGAGCGGCTCGTCGAGAAGGATTATCTCGGGGTCCGATACCAGGGCGGCGGCAACCTTTGCCCGCTGCCGCATGCCCTTGGAATACCCGCCGAGGGCGCGATCGGCCGGGCCTGTCAATTCAACGGTCTCCAGGGCACGGGTCGCCCGCCCTCGCGGGTCGTCGACCCTGGCGAGACGAGCAGCAAGCTCCACGAATTGGCGAGCGGACAGACGCTCGTACACGGCTTCGTCCTCGGGCACCAGGGCCATCCTCTTGTAGATCGACGGATCAGTTCGGGGGTTGGTGCCGAGGACCGTCAATCCTCCCTGTGAGGGCCGCTGAAGACCGGCCACGATTCGCATCAGTGTGGTTTTTCCCGCCCCGTTTGGCCCGAGTAGGCCGGTCACCCCGGGGCGGAATCGGATGCTGACCTCGCTTACCGCCACCTTGGGGCCAAACCACTTGGACAGCTCGTCGATGACGATGGTGTCGGTCATGCGAGTTTCCGGTACCGGTATCTGACGACGGCGATGGCGAGAGCCGCCGCCACCCCAATGGCGACCACCGACATCCAGACCTCGAAACCTGCGGCCTCGGCGGGGTAGTCGACGGTGTCGCCAAAGAAGTGATCGCGGACGATCCTCGGATGTTGATCGATGGAGAGAAGGGACATCCACCTGGCTCCCGGAAAGCTTGCTTCTGACACGCGGGCCGCAACGGCGCTACCGGCCGTGATCAAGCCGAGGAAGGCGGCGGCGGCGATACCGGTCCTGGAGATGCTTGCGGAGAGGATGAACACGATCGCACCGTGGAGGGCGACGAAGGCCAGCGTGGTCACCGGAACCTTCCACAGGATGTCGAGGTTGTCGCTCATATAGGGAAGGAATCCATCGTCGGCGATCAGCCCCAGACCGAGGTGCAACACCAGTTGCGGGACCATGTAGATGGCGCCGACCACCGTGGCGAAAGCACCGACCTTGGCGGTGAGATACCCATCGACGGTCAGGGGGCGGGAGAAGTAGACAGAGAGAGACCCCGAGGTCCGGTCGGGGATCAACAGGAGTGGTCCGGCGAGGGCGATGAAGAGCAGCGAAATCGCCGAGTAGAAGTCAAACAGACCTCCGTAGGTGGGGACACCCTCGCGAAGGCTCTCCTCGATGTTGCCGATCGCCCAGTGGATACCGACGAAGATGGCGGCGGCCACCACTGCGACCGTTAGCAGTGCCCAGGGAAAGATCTTCGTGCGCGCCTTCCGTCCCAACCCGAGCACACGGCGGATGCCGTCCTTGTAGACGGCGGCCCGTGCGCCCGATGGGCCCTTGCGCGGCCCGTCATAGGTCCGGTAGCCCCGGTCATACAGCACCTGGTCTGTCATGGCGCAGCCTCTGCGGGGCGAAGGAACAAGTCTTCAAGGGAGGCGGATCCCCGAACCATCCGAACCAGACCGGAGCCGACTGCAGCGACTTCTTCCAGCACCGCCTGCTCAACAGTCTGATCGCCCGGGCCAACCACCATCCTGAGACCCTCGAGGGTGACTCCGAGACCACGGCCGATCAATCGCTGGGCCACCTGATCGGGCTTGGCGAGCACTTCCACCTGGACGGTCCCGTGCTTCTCGAATCCCCGTAGGGGCCCAGAGCGAAGCAGGTCGCCTGCATCGAGCATGACGACCCACGAGCATGTCTGCTCGATGTCGGTGAGCACGTGCGAGCTGACGATGACGTTGATGTCGAACTGACCCAGTCTGCGAATCAGATCGAGCATCTGGGCTCGGCCTGCGGGGTCGAGGCCGGAGGCAGGCTCGTCGAGCAGGAGCAAGTCGGGGTCATGGACGATCGCCTGGGCCAACTTCACCCGTTGCTGCATCCCGGTGGAGAAGTCGCCCAGGTAGCGGAACCTCTCCTCCTCGAGGCCGACGAGAAAGAGGGTCTCGGACGAGCGGCGTCTGGCTTCTCTCTTGGGGATGCCTGCCAGCTGGGCGGCGTAGGCGACGAAGTCGGCCGCGGTCTGGTCCTTGGGGAGACATTCACCCTCGGGCATGTAGCCGAGCCGGGCGCGAACTGCCAGAGGCTCCGTCAGCGGGTCGTGGCCCATCACCCTCATCGAACCGATGGTGGGGTGGAGCAGCCCGAGGAGGAGACGGAGCATCGTCGTCTTCCCCGCACCGTTGGCTCCAACCAGTCCGGTCACCCCGCTGGGGATGCCGAGGCTGAGGTTGCGCAGGGCCACCACCTCGCCGTAGTCATGGGTCAAGCCGGTGATCTCCACGACGTTTCCTTGACCCATCGCGGGCGAGTGTGGCACGGTCACGGGCAATCCGAAATCAGGGGGCTATTCGTCGACCACCTGGCCGAACTCTGGCCCCTCCGGGCGCTCCAGTTGGTCCATGGTGCACTGAGAGGCGTCTTTATCGGGTCGCCAGCGGTGGAAGCGAGAGGCGTGTCGGAAGCGATCCCCTTCCAGCTGGTCATAGCTCACCTCCACGACCACGCCGGGTTGGACGGGTGTCCATGAGCTGTCCTTGCCTGCGGACCACCGACTCGGCCCACCGGGGGCGCGGGCGGCCTCGTCGAAGCTGTCATCTGCCCGCAATTCCATAAACCGTTCGTATATCTCCACCCGGTCCGAGTCAGGGAAGCCCGAGCAATGGCCGATGAAGTGGAAGTCGCCGTTGTCGTTGTACAGCCCGAGCAGCAGGGAGCCGATCATGCCCCCGTCCTTGTGCTCCCGAAATCCCCCAACGACCACGTCGATCGTCCTTCGGTGCTTGATCTTGATCATGGCCCGCTTGCCGTGCTCATACGCGAGCTCGGGGCGTTTGGCGATGATGCCGTCACAGCCGGCCGACTCGAACTCATCGAACCACTTCTTGGCCACGTCCTCGCGGTCGGTCTGGGGAGTCAGATGCAAGGGGAGCCCGAGCCCCTCGAAGAGGGTCACCAGGCGATCTCTCCGCTCTCGGAACGGCTCTTCCCTCAAGTCCTCGCCCCGGTCGGCCAAGAGGTCGAAGGCGACCAGCTCGGCCGGAGTCTCACGTGAGAGCAGGTTGATCCGGGATTGTGCGGGGTGGATCCTCTGTTGCAGGGTGTCGAAGTCGGTTGCGCCGTCGACTACGACGACGATCTCCCCGTCGACCACGGTGCCGGGCGGCAGCTGGTCGAGGGCGACCTGCAGCTCGGGAAAGTAGCGGAGCAATGGTCTCTGGTTGCGGGAGTCGATCCTGGGGTCGGGTGCGGCCCACGACACGGATCTGAAGCCATCCCATTTTGGCTCGTAAAGGAATTCTCCCTTTGGCCACTTCTCGGAGACCTTGGCCTCCATGGTCTCGACCGGGGCGGAGAAGGGGTGGCTCATCGACCGAGTGTATGCCCCGGATACCCTGTGCCCCCGATGTTGAATCGGATCACCACTCAGACGAGGCTTGGCTACTCGATCCTGGTCGAGGCCGGGCGGCGTTATGGGGCGGATCGGGTCAGCCGGATGTCGGCGGCGGTCGCCTACCGGACGATATTCGCCCTGACTCCCCTGATGTTGATCGCCGTCTGGGTGTTTGGCCTGGTGGTCGGGGACTCGGCGACGGCGCAAGAGGAGATACTGCAACGAATCGCCGGGTTTGGTGGGGACGAGCTCGCCGACGCGGTGAAGATCATGGTGGAGACGGCGGTGACGGGCGGAGACGTCGCGGCCGTTGTGGGCTTTGCCCTGCTGCTGTGGACTTCGTCGAGCCTCTTTCTCGAAGTCCAGAGCGACTTGAACGACATCTTTGGTGCTCCTTCCCAATATCTGTCGGGGTTTCTCGGCTTTGCCCGTCAGCGAGGGCTTGGCTTTCTCTGGACACTCGGGCTCGGTGTCCTTCTCATAGCGGTCTGGGCAATCAATCTAATTTGGGGTCTCTTCGAGGACCTGTTCGACCGGCGCGGCCTGGAGCTCGCTCACGACCTGATCGGGCGTCTCGCCCCTCTGGTCTCGTTGATCGTCCTCCCGTTCCTCTTTGCCATGATCTTTCAGTCCCTGACCCGGGCCCGGGTTCCCCGACGGGCCCTCTACGTCGGGTCGATGTTCACCTCTGTCGCCTTCCTCGTCGCCGCCTATGGGATCGGGCTCTACTTCAGGTGGGACTCGGACACGACGGCCTCGAGGGTGGCGGGAGCCTTCTTCGTGATCCTGCTGGCGGCGTTCGTCCTCTCCTCCGTCTTTCTCTTCGGAGCACAGGTGACCAGGACGTATGAGGACTATCTGGAGAGGGGGAGGGTCGTCACCGCCGGGGTCACCGAGCCGGAGTCGGTCATCTCGCAACCGGAGCCGGCCATGCCGGTGGCCGCAGTCCTCGGTTTTCTCGGTGGTCTCCTTGTCGGATGGCGCCGCAGGCGTTGACGATCTCGCCCTAGCCGCTTCCGTCCAATAACCTCGCGGCCAATGGCTGTCGACATCCCCGGCTTCATCGCCGACTTCAAAGAGCACGCCACCGATCACGGGTTCCATGTGCACGATGAGCGCCATTTCGTCGAGACTTATTCGCTCCGCCAGTCGTGGGAGGTGGACGTCCATCCCGAGGCGGGCTGTGGAGGGCCGATCGACCTCCACGTGGCCCTCGACGTCGACCCTGGCGTCGTCCTCTCGCTCAGGGAACAGCTCGAGGCCATGGCGGACTTCGAGGAGCCGCCCGACGAGTACTTCCTCGATCTCTACTTCAACTGGGCGGTCCCTCCACTGCTCGACCCACCGGACCTCTTGGTCCTGGCGACCGACCTGGCAGGGCTGGGCGGGATGACGTTGTCGGTCGAGGTCTCCGCCGTCGACTCATTCGCCGATGTGATCGGCGCTCCCGAACGTCGCCTTCAACTCACCGGCAAGACACAGGTGAGCCTTGTCGACGTGCTGATGGGAAGGGAACAGCTCTGTGACGTGCTCGACCGATCGCGCGAGGTGAGCGAGTACCTGCTCGACCGGGTCGGCGGCTGGATGGAGATCCCCGATTCGTGAGTCGGGTCACGCTGGATACCGCCATTGACATGCGAACAACGGGCGGTGTCAGCCGATGATCATGCTGATGAGCGACCACATGGCCAGGCCGGCCGTGAGGGCGCAAAGGCCGTAGAACAGTGCCATCGTCACGGTCGTGGGAGGGGGCGCCTCCACCGGGTCGGACGGTCTCACCTGTCGCTCCGGGTCGGATGGCCCGACATGATGCCCCCGATCCGGCCGCTTGGGAGCGACGACCTTCCCGATCCCCCCATTCACCGCTGCCGCGAACAGTGTCGGTTGATTGGGGACGAACTGCAGCGTCTCGTCCTCCGCCGTGATGGTGTAGGTCGTGTCACCGAGATGGTTGATCTGGCATTCGTCGGCCCGCCACTCACCGATCTCGGTACCGGAGGCGGACATTCGGATGCTGTCCCCGTCGAAAACGACGAGCACGGGAATGTCGTCACCAGCCACTGTGACGACACCGTCATACATGGGCAATCTTCGCCCCCTGTCGCGTTGGCCCATACAACTTAGGTGCCGAACGCAGGCATGTCGACCTAAAAGGGCACACCGATCGCATCACACAAGAACCGGGTGTACGGCCCTGCCTTGTCGAACATCTTGAGTAGGTCTTCGTCGAAGGCCTCGGACGTGACGAATCTCTGGGTCACTCGGGCGCCGGCGGTGAAGGTTTTCAGCCTCAGATCGTCCGGGTACGGGTGACCCTGATCGAGCTCCTTGGGCACGCGCTTGAGATAATCCTCGTCGTGGCCACCCAGCGACCAGATGTCATCGAAGGCTTTGGCATGCGCCACCTTCTTCCAACCTGCCGGATCATCGTTGATGGCTTGACGGATCTTCCTGGCGACCGGAGTCTCCGGAGTCCACATCCCGACACCGGCAAAGTTCTGACCCACCTGGAGGTGGACGTAGAAGCCCGGGGAGTGCACGTCCTTGCCACGGGCGTGGCGGAAGTGGATCCCGACATTGGTCTTGTAGGGAGTCTTGTCCTTCGAGAATCGGACGTCTCGGTAGGGGCGCATCAAGGATCCACCATTGCTTCGAGAGTCGGCGACGAAGTGGGGTGAGATTCGTTTCAGCTTCTCGCCGAATTCATCGATGAAGTCGAGAGCGGGCTCACGGATGGTGTTGACGTAGCGGTCCTTGTTGTCCTCCCACCATTCCTTGTTGTTGTTTGCCTCCAACTCCTTGAGGAAGTCGAAGACGCCCCTGGAGAAGTACCTGGTGCCCAAAACGGATCCTTTCGACGTGTGCCTCCGAAATTACGCGCCATGGAAGACAGATTGAAAGGGGTTTGCCCGGGATCGGCCAGGTCTTGGTCGGTAGGCTCGATCTCGCCCATGGGATCTCTTCTGGTACACATCACCAATGGCCCGGAGGCGCCCACCCGCGCCGCTCTCGGCTTCTTGGTCGCCAAGGCAGGTGTCGAAGCCGGGCACGAGGTGACGGTGTTCCTCGCCGGTGACGCCGTCTACCTGCTCAAGGACGAGGTGATCGCCAGTCTGAGCGGGCTCGGGACCGGATCCTTGAGCGAGACGGTGCCCGCCCTCGTCGAGAGCGGGGCTGTCATCTACGCCTCCGGGATGTCCGCGAAGGGTCGGGGCGTGACCGAGGCGGATCTCGCCGGCAAGGGTGCCGTGTTTGCGATGCCGTCGAAGCTGGTCGAGCTGACCTTCGCGGCGGACAGGGTGCTGACCTACTGAACCCTCTCGACTTCGGCTTCCAACTCGGACCATGGAGACCGAAGACCTTCCCGGAGAACCCGGCCGAACCGTTTGAAGTCGTCACGGAGCACCCAACCCGCCGCGAGTAGGAACATCACGCCGACGCCGATTCGGGCTCCTGCCGAGATGCTGTCGGAGATGACACCCACTTCGGCCAGCCAGGACTCGCCCAGTTGGACACCGAACAGGGCGAGCATTGCCCAAGCTTCTCTCCTGTTCACCGATCTGCTGGCGATGATCGCAACCGCGAACACGGATTGGGTGGCGGTGACCCACAACTCGTCTCTCTGGATCTGATTGAGGGGCAGCCCTTGAAGCTCGCCGGCGAAGGCCATGAAGACGATGGGAAGCGTCCCCACCAGCAGGGTCCATTGATTGACCTTGGACGAGATGAGAGCGCCGATGCCGGTTCGGGCGGCGAGTCTCCAGGCGAAGAGGGTGGCGATCAGGAGCTCGGGAGCCTCGGACGCAAATGGGGCGAGCCACTTGATCAGAAGGAAGTCACTGATGCCAATCTGCTCGCCAAGGTCCTTGAGTGACTCGGCGAAAGGGTCGGCAACGATGACGATGACGGCCGCCGAGAGGATGAAGAGCACGTAGTTGACGAGCCTTCGGGTCGTCCTCGAGAGGCTGGCCACGTAGGCGCTGGGTCCCACCAGATGCGGCTCACCCGGCGTGGCTCCAGAGAGACGGATCATGTACGCGACATAGATACCGACGAGGATCACGGCATCGATCGGGCCCAAGGTCTCTTTGAGAAATAGGGTCATGCCATAGATGGAGGCGATCGCCAGGTATGCGATGTCGACCGACTGGGCCCGGGAGAGGTTGATTGTCGTGGGAGTGGCCATCTCGGCCATCTGTGGTGTGGCCCTCGACCGCCGGACGCGCCTGGTGCCGAGCAGGATCACGAGGGGCCAGCCAAACCCGATGAGCAGCTGGTTGGCCCCTGTCATGTTGGCGAGGGCCAGGGGCCCGTAATCATCGGCCGCACCGGTCTCGGCGAACTCACGTCCGGCGTCGGCGGTCAGGACGAAGTCGACGGCGTACTCGGGGAGGACGGCAATGAGGGCGAGGATCGCCAGGGCCAGGCCGCCACCCACGTCCAGTTGGACGATCTCTGCTGCCCACGAGATCATGAAGGCTGCCCCTACGACGGCGATCCCGAACAGGGCCGCGGCGAGAAGTGGGTCGGGGTGCTCGACGGTGAACTTGAGCGCGACGCCCGGAAGGGTGACGGAGAAAGCGAGGGCCATCAGGGCCATCGGTCGCCCAGGCTTGAGCTGGTTGGTCTCCATGTGGGGGCGGCAGTTTAAGGGGACTAGTCGAGTACCCGGCTGCAGTTCCAGGGAGTCCAGTAGTAGTACCCGAGCTCCTCATAGCGGTTGGCCAACCAGGCTGCCGACGCGATATTTGCCTCAGGATCGTGCGCGCTGTACCCGGCGTACCCGGCATTGACGGAGGTGGTGGCCCAGGTCGACGGGAGGAATTGGAACAGCCCGGCGGCGCCCGAGTAAGGGTTCACCGCGTTGGTGTCGCCATTGCTCTCACAGTCGATGACTCGCAGCGCCTCCTCTACGCGTTTTGCCGGGAAGAACTGCTCGACCAACGGGCGCCATTGCTCGACCTCAGGTGGATGGACCCAGGGGCCACCTCCGTCGCCTGATGTGGTCGTGGTCGATTTTGCTGGGGCTGTCGTGGTCGTGGAGCCCGTCGGGGAGGTCGTGGTGGGGTCTTCCCGATTCTCCTGACGTTGCCGCTCCGCTTCCTTGGCATGGGCCAAATCGACTGCAGATAGCGCGGCTCGATATGCCCGATCTGCCGCATCGGCTTCGCGGATTGCCGCGGCAACCTGCGCGTCGGCATCCTCGTAGAGTGCGGTGTACCTGGCAACCTCCGCGTCGATCTCTCCTTGGAGGCTCGTGAACTCCTCCTGCTGGCTCAGGTATGTCTCCTGGAGGGCAATGAGACCCTTGCGTAGGGCGAACAGCTCGTCCACGGCGATCCGACCGTCCGCAACGACATCTTCCACAACCGAGTTGGCGACGAGGGCCTCCTCGACCGAGGAGCTGGCGACGAACGACACATTCGGGGAGGCCACGACCGTCATGTATGCGTCGACAGCCTGGTCTTCGATGTCCGACTGGATGCCGGCCAGTTCGACGTCGGCGAACCCGACCTGAGCAGAGAGACGGTCCAAGCTCGAGCCGACTGCCGAAAGGCGGGCGGAGAGGTCGTTCATTCGGATGATGGACTGAGCGAGCTGCCTCTCGATCTCGTCTCGATTGGCGACGGCTTCGTCAACCAGCCCGGATGCCACGCCTGCCCGCCGCCGTGCATCGGCGGCCTCGTCCTCAGCCTGCTCGGTGGTCTGAGCGCGGGCTAGGGGCCCACCGGCGGCGACGATGGAGGCCAGGAGTGAGAGCGCGAGGAGAGCCGCGAGAGGGCGAAGGGGGCGCATGGCTTGTGGAAAAGGGTAACCAAAGCGAGATGATCCGAGAAGTGCGGATGGGGTAGGTTGGCTCACCCATGACGCGTCAGAACATCTCCTCGGGCTCCCCGTTCGAGCCGACCGTGGGGTTCAGCAGGGCAGTTCGAGTCGACGACAGGGTTCTGGTGGCGGGCACGGCCCCGATATGGCCGGGGGACTTCTTCGATCCGGAGCCAATTGCTCAAGCGCGGCGATGTCTGGAGATCATGCTCGGCGCCCTTGCCGAGGCGGGTGGCAAGCCGGGTGACGTGGTGCGAACCCGGATGTTCATCACCGATGCCGCCCATGCCGACGCTGTCGGGGAGGCGCATGGAGAGGTGTTCTCGGAAATACGACCGGCTTCAACGATGGTTGTAGTCCGTGGCCTGCTCGACCAACGTTGGGTGGTAGAGATGGAACTTGAGGCTGTGTTAACCGACTAGCTGGTTCGATGTGACCAGGAGGTTGTGATGTTTGGACGAAGAAGTAGGGAGATGCCGGGCGCCGGCGAGGTGCTCCCGGGACGGAGCCAGGGCGTGGAAGTGCCACCGGCTCACTTTGTCAATGGGAACCCTCTGGTCGGGCCCTTCCCCGACGGCACCGAGATCGCCGTCTTCGGGATGGGATGCTTCTGGGGCGCGGAGCGTCGCTTCTGGAAGCTTCCCGGTGTCTACACGACATCCGCCGGATATGCCGGCGGGGCCACGCCCAACCCGAGCTATGAGGAGGTGTGCTCGGGTCGGACCGGGCACGCCGAGGCCGTGATGGTCGTCTATCGGCCCGACGAGGTGTCCTATGACGAGTTGCTTCGCGTCTTCTGGGAGACCCATGATCCCACTCAGGGTTATCGCCAGGGCAATGACATCGGGACCCAATACCGGTCCGCCATCTACACCACCACCGACGATCAGTTCGACCAGGCGAAGCGATCTCAGGACGTCTATCAGGCAGTGTTGACCGAGCAGGGGTTTGGCGACATCACCACCGAGATCGAGCCGCTGGGAAAGTACTACTACGCAGAGGACTATCACCAGCAATACCTGGGCAAGAACCCCCACGGGTACGACTGTCACGCCAACACGGGTATCGCCTACCCAGGGCTGAGTTGATCCGAAGACGATGACCGGGCCGAAGCCCGATCATCAGTGGGCAATGACATGGGTGAGGGGAAGGTCGATGGTGTCACGGAGACGATTGATGAGGTCAGCCCTCAGCCATCGGGAGATTCCCGGGGCGAATGTTGAGACGAGGATCTCGTCGAAATCCGCGCCCGAGAGAGCGGCGAGGATCGCATCGTATGGATCCGGTCCCCCGACTCGAGCATCGACGACGTTGACTCCAAGGTCCTCCAGGCGACTACGGGCGGCGGCGGCCTTCCCCGATGCCACTGCGTGTGACTCACCTTCGGTCCATGCGCCGAGATGACTCACCGGGGTCGCCGGGACCAGGAGCACGAACTCGGCCTGAGAGTCCCGAGCCGCGGCAGCCCGTACCACCTCTACGAACTCCTCGGACTCTGATGTCTGGTGGGCAACAGCAAGGAACCGAGCCACACGCGATCACCTCGATGCGTGGCGGCGACCCGTCGCACCGTTGGTGCCGGTCGTAACCAAGATCTGACCGGAGTGTACCCAAGGTGCCGGAGTCCGGTTTGAGATCAGCCGAGGCTCTCGTGGACGGAGGCTGAACGCCCGGTTGTCTAGGGGGATTGGCCTTGGGTGATGTTGCCCGTCGACCGGGTTTCGCAAATGACACGAATGCCGGCAGTGCTCATGCCGGCATCGCCATCGTACCCTGCTACTCGGTCGCCATCCCGGCGAAGAAATCGATGATGGCAGCCGTGTCATCGGAGAATGCCCACCGCTCGCTTATCTTCCCGTCTGTCACATGGGCAATCTCGGCTGTGCGATAGGTGAATTCCTGATCACCGGCGCGAACCGTGGCTGTCACGAGCCCGACGACGTGATCGTCACTGGCGGTCACATCGTGGAGATCGAGGTCGAAATCGATCCCCTCGAGCATGGACATCGATTCCATCAACTTGTCCTTGCCACGGATGGGCTCGGCCGAACCGATCTGCCACCAGACGACGTCGTCGGCGACGAAGTCGGCTGCGGACCCATCGTCACTCACAAGTGCCTCAAACGCTTTGCGATATACGGTCGCATTGGGATGCTCGCTCACGAGGTCCTCCTTTGAAGCCCCGAATCTACACCACGCCTTGGGCGAGGGTGACGGGCAGGTCGAACCGGAATCAGCCTAATGAGCGTCAGTCGTCGGATTCGATGCCGAGCTCGACGAATATCCGCTGTCGCTCGGTGTTGTAATGCGCGGAGCTGATCTGATTGGTCTCATGTAGCTCGCTGAGCTGCGCGAACTCTTCCATGAGTGCTTGTTCATCCGTGGCGTCCTCGGCGGCGCCTTCGGACTGCTTCGCCTGTCGACGGTCCAGCTTGGCCTCTCGTTTCTCCTGCCGGGCCTTCTCGCGAGCCCGCTTCAGAGCGGCTTCGCGTCCACGCTTAGCCACGGTTCGAGCCAGTCAGCTGGGCCAAGACCTGTTCTTGGCAACGAGCAATGGCGTCGGGAAACGGCCCCGACGCCACAATGCTCGCACAATTGATTGGTCGCCCGATCAGCGTGAACGCGGCTTGGCGATGTTTACTTTCAGCGAACGACCGTTGACGTCCCTGCCATCGAGAGCGGAGATCGCCTTCTG
>DASWKM010000028.1:0-2926 GCA_036396635.1 Acidimicrobiia bacterium | reverse complement strand
CGGCGAAGAGGATGGCCTGAGCCACCAGAAGGTTCTCGGTCCCGACGAGACGTGCCAATGGCCCGGTCATGACGTTGCCGATGACACCGCCGGCTATCCCTGCCGAGGCGAAGATCGGATAGAGCCGCTTGGCCTGCCTGGTGGTGCACACCTCCCCTGCCATGACCCACATCGACGTGAAGGCCACGACGAGGATGGCCTGACCCGTGAGCCACACGGCCGGGTAGATCCCATGGGCGTCTCCTGCTATCAGAATGCGTTCGACCCCCAGGGCCAAGGTGCAGCTCGCGAAGACGATCGGTAGCCACTTCCTGGCACCTACTCGCCCCAGCCCGGCGGCAAACACCGTGGTCCCCAACATCACGACCGGCCCCGAGAAGAGGATCATCGTGGGCAGGAACTCGACACCGAAGCGAAGGAAGAAGAGCGTGTCGGCAGCATTGGCGCCAACGCTGATCCCGGCGACCGAGACTGTGAAGAAGCCAACCGTCCACGCAACGGGGCGCTCCTCCCCCTGTCTGATCCCTAGTCTCCGGGCGAGGCGCTTCTCGACACCGATTCGATTCGCCCGCGAGCTCACGGATCGAGACTATCCGCCAGTGGTATGTCGGCACCCGTGCCCGGTATCGTCAGTGGTCGATGCCCGTTTCGGGCCGGAGGAAGGAAATGTCCGACACGCTGCTGAGGGCCAGAGGGGCCTATGAGCACCACGATTGGGATGACGCCCGTGCGGCGTTCACCGCCGCCGATGATGAGAGCCCCCTGCCTGCGGAGGATCTGGAGCTCCTCGCCGAGGCCTCGTGGTGGGCCGGTTTCCCCGACGAGGCCGTCGGCCTCCTCGAGCGCGCCTATAAGAGACACATCGAAGAGGGTCGGCACCGAGCGGCTGCGTTGGTGGCGGTGCAGCTGTCCTATCTGGCTTCCCGTCGCAACAACGGAGCCGTCGCATCCGGCTGGCTGGCCAAGGCCGAACGTCTCATCGGGTCCGAAGCCGAATCGGATGTGAATGCGTGGGCTGCCCTGATGCGGGCGGCCCTCGGCATCTTCAACGGAATCGATCCGGAGCGGGTCCCGTCGAACCTCGAAGATGCCCTGGCTCTGGCGGAGAGACACGATGCCCCGGGAGCGCGGGCGCTCGCCCAGAGCTTCAAGGGTTTCGGCCTGGTCAACGCGGGGATGTGGCGCGAAGGTCTCACTCTCATCGACGAGGCCACCGCGGCCGCCGTCTCCGGCGAGCTGGACGATCGAACTGCGTGTGACGTGTACTGCAACACGATCGCAACCTGTTCGACGATCGCCGATTACGGGAGGGCGGCGGAGTGGACCGAGGAGGCCGAGCGCTGGATGCACCGCAACTCCCTGGCCGGTTATCCCGGGATCTGTCGGGTCCATCGTGCAGAAGTCAAGAAGCTCAATGGTGCATATGCCGAGGCGGAACAGCAGGCGAGGTCGGCGTGTGACGAGCTGGAGCGTCACCACATCATGGACGGAGTCGGTTTCGCCTTCTATGAGATCGGTGAGATCAGGATGCGCATGGGCGATCTCGACGGTGCCGAGAAGGCTTTCAGCCAGGCCTATGCGAACGGAAGCAGCGCCCAACCCGGCATGGCGCTGCTGATGCTGGCCCGTGGAGATGCCACGGGTGCGGCCAGGGCAATCGCCTTGGCCGTCGGCCCACCGGGCGATGGAGAGGTTGAGACGGCCCCCCGGCTGAGCCGGGCCCGCCTCCTCCCCGCTCAGGTCACAATCGCTCTCGCGGTCGAGGATCTGGACACCGCACGCAGCGCCACAGAGGAGTTGGAGGTCATCGCCGAGCATTACGACCGGCCGGCTTTGCGCGGACATGCGCTTACCGCCAGGGGGGCTCTCGAGCTGGCCGAAGGCCGACACATCCAAGCCACCGAGGCGTTGGACAAGGCATGGCGGACCTTCCGCGACATCGAGCTCCCATACGAGAGCGCCCAGGCCAGGCTCCTATTGGGCCAGGCCAAGAGGTCGGCCGGTGACGATTCGACCTGGCGACTCGAGATCTCCGCGGCGCGCTCTGTGTTCCAGCGGCTCGGGTCGGCCCTCGACGTCAGACATGCCGACGAGTTGCTCGGAGACCCCACGGTCCCGATGCCCAGCGACCGCCGGGTGACCAGGACATTCATGTTCACCGACATAGTCACATCCACCGACCTGGTGAGTCTGATCGGTGACCAGGCATGGGACGACCTCCTGCGTTGGCATGATCGAGTGGTGCGGTCCGAGTTCGCACGCCACCAGGGCCAGGAAGTGAAACAGACCGGTGACGGGTTCTTTGTCGCCTTCGAGGGTGCCCGTGACGGGGTGAGCGCAGCGGTGGCCATTCAGAGGCGGCTCTCCGAGCACAGAAGGGAGCACGGGTTCGCCCCGTTGGTCCGGATCGGCCTGCACACTGCCGAGGCGAGCATCGAAGGCTCCGACTATGCAGGTCAGGGCGTTCACATCGCTGCACGTCTGAGCGGTGTGGCGGGAGGGGAGGAGATCGTGGCCTCGGCTGACGTCATTGATTCGGCTCAGGCGATCGGCCACCCGATCTCCGAGGCGAGAACCGTGAGCCTGAAAGGTGTCAGCGACCCGCTCACCTACCACCTGATCGACTGGCGGTGACAATCGGCGTCAGGACGAAACCGCCAGGGCCATGGCCTCGTCCGCGCTCATTGCCCGACCCTCTGCCAGTGCCCGGATGATCTCCGGCCGTGTGTCGGCCGACAACCTCTGCAGGGCGGGGTACTTGTTTATCTCCATGTCGGTGATGAGTGCCCCGGTCTGGGCCTGGAGGGTCTCCGACGCCCCGATCATCCGGGCTGCGATCTCCTCTTCTCCGGCAGAGAGGACTATCTGGGCCTTGAGATCGAGCACCAGGACGATGGCGGAGAGGTCACGGGCGGCGACGAAAAGC
>DASWKM010000027.1:0-13626 GCA_036396635.1 Acidimicrobiia bacterium | reverse complement strand
GGTGGCCAATGGCGTGCCCTCCCGTATGGCGGTGCTCGAAGCGATCCTGGTGCCGGGATGATCGTGATCAAGGGTGGCCTGGTCATGACCGCCGCAGGATGGCATCGATTGGACGTCCTCATCGGGAATGGTCGTGTCGTCGAGTTGGGGCCGGATCTGACCGCGGAGTCCGACGTGGATGCCGGCGGGTGCCTGGTCGGCCCCGGGTTCGTTGACATCCACACCCATCTGAGGGAACCCGGCCAGACATGGAAAGAGGACATCGCCAGCGGCTCGGCTGCTGCTGCAGCCGGTGGCTTCACGGCCGTGGTCGCCATGCCCAACACCGAACCGCCGATCGACTCGGTGCGCCTCGTCGAGGAGGTGGGGGCGCGGGGCCGGGAGGTCGGGCTGGTGGACGTCTTTCCGTCCGCAGCGCTCACGGTTGGGCGGCTGGGGAGAGTGGCCAGCGACCTCGAGGACCTGCACTCCCATGGGGTCCGGCTGTTCACCGACGATGGAGACTGCCTGGCGGACGGCGGGCTCCTCGCCGAGATCATGACGCGGCTGTCACGTATGGGCGGGGCCGTCGTCGCACAACACGCCGAGGACCCCACCAGGACCTCCGGGGGGCACATGCATGCGGGTGATATGTCCCAACGGCTGGGGATCGGTGGTCAGCCGGCCGAGGCCGAGACGGACGTGGTGAGACGTGACCTCGAGCTGGTCGAGGCCACCGGAGCGCGATATCACGTCCAGCACGTCTCATCGGCATCGACCGTCGAGCTGGTCAGGGAGTCCAAGGCCAAAGGTCTCCCGGTCACGGCCGAGGTGACACCGCACCACTTGACCTTTGACGAGTCATCGTTGGAAAGCCAGGACACCCGCTTCAAGATGTACCCTCCCCTTCGATCCGAGCTCGACCGCAAGTCGTTGGTCGAGGCCTTGACCGATGGCACGATCGACGTCGTCGCCACCGATCATGCCCCCCACTCCGCTGACGAAAAGGGTGTGGATTTCACGGCGGCCCCCCGTGGCGTGATCGGGTTGGAGACGGCGGCGTCGGCGGTGTGGGAGGCGGTCGGTGACGGTGATCGACTGTTCTCCCGACTCTCGACGAGCCCCGCCCGGATCGCCGGGCTCAGAGATCATGGCCGACCCATCGCACCGGGGGCACCGGCCAATATCGTGGTATTCGACCCAGGCTCGACATGGGTCGCCGACGTCTTCAGGTCCAAGTCGGCGAACAGCCCGTTTCTGGGTCGTCCGATGAGGGGCCGGGTGGCGGCAACCATGCTTCGGGGGGAAGTCGTCAATCTAGGCGGAGAGGTCAGACGATGAATCATCTACCGGCCCAACTGGTGACCGCAGACGGGGAGGTGTTCCGGGGTATCTCCGTGGGCGTGGAAGGGGTGGCTACCGGTGAGGCCGTGTTCAACACTTCGATGACCGGGTACCAGGAGATACTCACCGATCCCTCGTATGCGGGCCAGGTCGTGGTCATGACCTCACCGCACATCGGCAACTATGGCGTCAACGACGAGGACGACCAGTCCTCGGCCCCTGCCGTGTCGGGCCTCGTTGTCCGGGCGATCTCTCGCCGGTACTCGAGTTGGAGGGCGGAAGGCGGCCTCGCCGAGTTTCTGCGCGCCCACGGCGTCGTGGCATTGGCCGAGATCGACACCCGACGTCTCACCCGTCACATCAGGGAGCAGGGGGCGATGTCAGTGGCCATGGGCGCGGGCCTGAGCGATGCCGAGCTCGCCGAGATGGCGGCTACGGCCCCGTCGATGAAAGGTCGTGATCTCGTCAGCGAGGTCACGACTCGGGAGCCTTACAGTCTCCCGGCGGAGACGTCCTCCCGCGGGCTGGTCGTTGCCATCGATCTCGGGGTGAAACGCGAGATCCTGTCCAACCTGACCAGGCGCGGCTTCGACGTGCAGGTCGTGCCGGCGGCCACGAAGGCAGAAGAGATCCTCGCCCACGGGCCGGATGGCGTGTTCGTCTCCAATGGGCCAGGTGATCCCGAGCCGCTCGAGACCGTCGCCGCGACGTTACGCCGCCTCATCGGGGAGGTTCCGCTGTTCGGCATATGTCTCGGCCACCAGGTGCTCGGCCTGGCCCTCGGTGCCATGACGTTCAAGCTCCCGTTTGGTCATCACGGCGGGAATCACCCGGTGCGGCGTCTCGAGGACGGTCGGGTCGAGATCACCGCGCAAAACCATGGCTTTGCGGTGGATCTATGGCCTTTGGCCGACGGGTCGCCGAGCGAGAGAGACAGCCTGGTCACATCGGACTTGCTCCCATCCGAGGTCATCACTGAGTTCGGTCGGGTCCGCCCCACCCACCAGAACCTCAACGACGGGACCCTGGAGGGGATGACACTGGATGACCATCCCGCCTTCTCGGTCCAGTACCACCCCGAGTCTGCTCCGGGGCCACACGATGCGGCCGGTCTCTTCGACCGATTCACCGCAATGATCGAGGGGGGCGGTTGATGCCTGGCCGACGCGACATCCGCTCGATCATCGTGATCGGCTCAGGCCCGATTGTGATCGGTCAGGCATGTGAGTTCGACTACTCGGGGACCCAGGCGGCCAAGGTGCTCATGGCCGAGGGGTATCGGGTGATACTGGTCAACTCGAATCCAGCCACGATCATGACCGATCCCGAGTTCGCCGACGCCACCTACATCGAGCCGATCACATGCGATGTGGTCACCGAGATCATCGCCAGGGAGCGGCCCGACGCCATGCTGGCGACGCTAGGAGGCCAGACCGCCCTCAACGTCGCTACCCAACTGGCCCGAAAGGGCGTCCTCGAGCAACACGGTGTCGAGATGATCGGCGCCGGGCTCGAGTCGATCGATCGGGCCGAGGATCGAGGCCTCTTCAAGGAGACCATGGAACGGGTCGGCCTCGAGGTCCCTAGGGCGGGCTACGCCCACTCGTTGGCCGAGGCAGTCGGGATCGCCGACGAGCTCGGCTATCCGGTCATGGTCCGCCCCTCCTACATCCTGGGTGGCGGCGGAACCGGGATCGCCGACAGCGAACCGGCCTTCCACGAGGTTGCCCGTCACGGTCTGGCGATGTCGCCCGTTGGTGAGATCCTCGTTGAGGAGTCGGTGCTCGGGTGGAAGGAGTACGAGCTCGAGCTGATGAGGGACAAGGTGGGCAATGCCGTGGTCGTCTGCTCCATCGAGAACTTCGACCCGATGGGGGTTCACACCGGTGATTCGATCACCGTTGCCCCAATCCAGACGCTCAGCGACCGTGAGTACCAGGCGATGCGTGACGACGGGATCCGGGTGCTCCAGGCGATAGGCGTGGAGACGGGTGGCTCCAACGTTCAATTCGCGGTCGATCCCGCCACCGGTCGCCGCCTCGTCATCGAGATGAACCCGCGGGTGAGTCGCTCCTCGGCCCTGGCCTCGAAAGCGACCGGGTTCCCCATCGCCAAGATCGCGGCTCTGCTCGCAGTCGGGTTCACGCTCGACGAGATCGCCAACGACATCACCGGTGCGACCCCTGCGTCCTTCGAGCCGGCACTCGACTACACGGTGGTCAAGGTCCCGCGCTTCGACTTCGCCAAGTTCCCTTCGGCCTCCACCACCCTGGGCACATCGATGCGCAGCGTCGGCGAGGCCATGGCTATCGGCCGCACGTTCCCAGAAGCGCTGCAGAAGGCCTTGCGAAGCCTCGAAATCGGCCGAGCCGGGATGAACGCCGATCCGGGCGAATCGGCGCTCTTGGCACTCGATGAGACTGACCTGGAGATGTCTGTCATCACCCCCACGCCCGATCGGATCTTCGCCATCGGGGAGGCTCTGCGTCGGGGCTGGGCGGTGGATCGTGTTGCCGAACTGTCATCGGTCGACCCATGGTTCATCGACCAGATCGCGCAGATCGTCGAGGTGAGGGACGACCTCGAGTCGAGGCGGACCAGCGACGCCCTGGCCGAGGCCAAGCGTTACGGCTTCTCCGATCGGCAGGTGGCCCACCTGTGGGACCGGGATGAGTCCGAGGTCAGGGCGATGCGCGCCACCTGGGGCCTGACCCGGACCTACAAGACCGTGGACACCTGCGCAGCCGAGTTCGCCGCCCGCACGCCGTACATGTATGGGACCTTCGAGGACGAAACCGAGGTGATGGCATCCGACAGGCCCCGGGTGGTCGTGCTCGGCTCCGGCCCCAACCGGATCGGTCAGGGAATCGAATTCGATTATTGCTGTGTTCACGCCAGCCTTGCCCTCAGGGAGGCCGGGTACGAGACCGTCATGGTCAACTGCAACCCGGAGACCGTCTCGACCGACTACGACACCTCGGATCGTCTCTACTTCGAGCCCTTGACCATCGAGGACGTGCTCGACGTCATCGAGGCAGAGCGGCCAGAGGCGGTGTTGGTCCAGCTGGGAGGACAGACCCCTCTCAACCTGGCCGGGGACTTGGAGAGCGCGGGAGTCACGATTGCCGGCACCTCGCCCTCGTCGATCGCACTGGCCGAGGACAGGGAGCAGTTCGGGGAGATCTGTCGCAACCTCGGGCTCAAGCAACCGCCCGGCGGGACGGCCACGTCGGCGGCCGAAGCCCAGGAAGTCGTGGATCACATCGGGCTCCCGGTCCTGGTGAGGCCCTCATTCGTCCTCGGCGGACGGAAGATGAAGGTCGTATACAGCCTGGAAGAGCTGGGCGACTACGTGCGGGAGATCTACGGCGAGGGCGACCCGGAGGTGACGGCCAACCCGATTCTCATCGACCGCTTCTTGGAGTCGGCGGTCGAGGTCGACGTCGACGCCGTGTTCGACGGTTCGGAGCTTCTCGTGGGCGGCCTCATGGAGCATGTCGAGGAGGCGGGCGTCCACTCCGGGGACTCCGGGTGCGTGACGCCACCGCCCACCATCTCCGACGAGGCGATCAAGGAGATCCTGCGCGCCACGAGCGAGCTGGCCAGCGCCCTCGAGGTGAGGGGCATGATCAATATCCAGTTCGCGGTCAAGGCCGATGACGTGTTCGTCCTGGAGGCGAATCCCCGCGGCAGCCGGACCATCCCCTTCATCTCGAAGGCCACGGGGGTTCCCCTGGCCCGCATTGCGGCGAGGGTGATGATGGGTGCCACGATCGAGGAGCTGCGGGAGGAGGGACTGGTCCCGGCCCCGAACGGTCAACCCGACTTCGTCGCGGTCAAGGCGGCGGTGATCCCGTGGGACCGCTTCCCTGAGGAGGACTCGGTCCTGGGGCCTGAGATGAAAGCCACCGGTGAGGTGATGGGCATCGGCCCCGACGTGGGTGTGGCCTTCGCCAAGGCGATCTTGGGCGGCGGTCGTGTCCTCCGTGATCGTGGTCGGGTGTTCTTGTCTTTTGCGGACCGCGACAAGCCCGTCGGCCTCGCCGTGGCTCAGGCATTCAAGATGCTCGGCTTCGACCTGCTGGCTACCAATGGCACGGCCCGCTACCTCCATCACCACGCCATCGACACCGAGGTGGTCAACAAGGTGGGCGAGGGCCCGCGCGACATCGGGGAACGGCTCGAGAACGGCGAAGTGGCTCTGGTCATAAACACACCGCGCGGCGGCCGGGCCCGTTCGGATGGGATGACGATCCGCCAGGCGGCCCGCCGCCATTCGGTTCCTTGTGTCACCACGGTCCAGGGCGGGCTCGCCGTGGCCAGAAGCCTCCGCGCCGGGCCAGGCGCGATAAACAAGCCACGGAGCCTTCAGGAATGGCACGCCCAACGCTGAGCTCCGACGTCGGCGGCCTTCACCTCAGGTCGCCGCTCATCGCCGCCTCGGGAACTGTCGGCTCGGTGTGGGAGTGGGCCGACACGGCGGACGTCGGCGTCTATGGGGCAGCCGTGGCCAAATCGGTGTCTCCGACGCCCTGGGTAGGTCGGCCGGCCCCGCGAGTGGCGCCCATCCCTGTGGGGATGCTCAACGGCGTCGGCATACAGAATCCGGGCATCGAGGAGTGGTCCGAGGTGATGCGGCCAATCATCGGCTCCTTGGGCGTCCCGGTGTGGGGGTCGGCGGTGGCCGGTGACCCCGATGGGTTTGCCCTCGTCGCCAAGGGCCTTGAGAGCTCGGGTGTCGCCGCGATCGAGGTCAACCTCTCCTGTCCGAACCTCGAGGACGGAGAGATGTTCTCATTCGATCCGGGGCGGAGCGAAGCAGTGGTTGAGGCCATCTCGTCCTCGGTGTCGCTGTCGGTGGGGGCCAAGCTCTCCCCAAACACACCCGACCTCGTCGGAGTCTCCGCAGCATGTCGAGATGCCGGAGCAGACTTCGTCATCCTCACCAACACCGCATTTGGCTTTGGCCTGTCGCTCGTCGAACGCAAACCGCTGTTGTCCGGCGGTGTCGGTGGGTACTCGGGACCGGGCCTCAAGCCGATCTCGATGCGCTGTGTCTACGAGGTCGCCCGGGAAATCCCGGGGTTGCCCGTGGTCGGCTGCGGTGGCGTCGCCACGGGTAGAGATGTCGTCGAGTATCTCCTCGCCGGGGCCTGCGCCGTGGAGGCGGGCACCGTCCATCTCGCCGAGCCCAAGGCGGGGGCTCGAATCGCCAGAGAGCTGGCCTCAGAGATGAGGAAGCTCGGCGTGGGCGCTGTCAGCGATCTGGTCGGAGGGGCAGGGGAGTGGTGAGCAAGGTCCTGGTTGCCCTGGATGTCACCGGTGTCCCCGTTGCCGTCGAGCTCGCCAGCCGACTCGCCGAGCACGTCGCCGGGTTCAAGATCGGGCTGGAGCTGCTGACCGGCTCTGGCCCTGCCGCAGTGGAGAGGGTGGCCGCCCTGGGCAAACCGGTGTTTGCGGACGTCAAGCTCCATGACATCCCAACCACGGTCGAGCGAGCCAGTGCCAACCTGGCGGCAGCGGGGGCGAGGTGGGTGAGCGTCCATGCCTCCGGCGGTGGCGAGATGATCGAGGCTGCCGTCGCCGGGATGGGCGGAGCCGATGAGACCGGGGTCCTTGCCGTGACCGTGCTCACCTCGATCGGTGAGGAACAGCTGGCCGGCATCGGGTTGCGGGCCGGCATCGGCGAACAGGTACGACTTTTGGCGATACTCGCTGCCGCGGCGGGTGCCGAAGGTGTGGTGTGCGCCCCGGGGGAGGCTCCCGTGGTCAAGGAGGCGAGCCGGGACCTGATGGTCGTGACACCGGGGATCCGTCTCGCCGACGGGGACCGCCATGATCAGCGTCGGGTGATGACTCCGGGGGCCGCAGCCAGCGCAGGTGCGGACTATCTGGTGATCGGCCGGGCGATCACCGCCTCCGATGACCCGGTGGCGGTGGCTCGCCGGATCTCGAAATCTCTCATCGACGTGGGGTAGCGGCGATTCCGGTGGCTAACGTCGGGCAATCGAATCGACCCTGAGGAGGAGGTCATGGCTCAGCCACCAAAACTGAGCGACGAGCAAAGGAGGGCTGCACTGGCGAAGGCCGCCGAGGCACGTCAGGTGCGGGCCGAGGTGAAGGAGCTCCTCAAGACGGGTTCGCTACGGATGTCCGAGCTGTTCACCCGTGCCGAGTCCGAGCACCTTCTCGCCGGGCTCAAGGTGGAGTCCTTGATCGCCGCCATGCCGGGCACCGGGAAGATCAAGGCGAAAAGGCTGATGGAGTCGCTGGGTATTGCCGAGAATCGCAGGATTCGCGGTCTTGGTGACAAGCAGAAGGAAGCGTTGATCTCCGAGTTCTCCTAGTGGTCTGTCGCGTAAACAGTGTGCGCGAGACGCCACAAGTATTTGCGAGACGGGCCACTGGGTGACCGTCAGCATCTCCGGTCGGCCCGGATCGGGCAAGAGCGTTGTGGCGGCGCGGGTGGCCGGGAGGCTGGGCATTCGCCACGTGTCCGCGGGAGACTTCATGAGGGAGA
The DNA here is from genome assembly GCA_036396635.1 of Acidimicrobiia bacterium. Classification (GTDB taxonomy): domain Bacteria; phylum Actinomycetota; class Acidimicrobiia; order Spongiisociales; family ZC4RG35; genus JANQRA01. The sequence continues at coordinate 5,783 of DASWKM010000027.1, read as the reverse complement.
TGGCCGCCGAGCGCGGGGTGTCGATCCTGGAGTTGTCCCGCTCCGCGGCAAGACACGATGCGATCGACAGAGAGATCGACGCCCGGAGCATGCGGCTTGCCGAGACAGGCGGTGATTTCGTGATGGACGCCCGACTGGGATGGCATTTCGTGCCTCGTTCGGTGAAGGTTTTCTTGGAGGTTCGCCCTGAGGTGGCGGCGCGCCGAATCTTCGATGCGGTGCGCGGGTCGGAACGAGAGAACGTCGATATTGCCGCCACCCGGAAAGCGATGGAGGAGAGGACGGCCTCGGAGAGGGACCGTTACCTCGCCTACTACGGGATCGACTACACGGATCATGACAACTACGACCTCGTGATCGACACCTCGGACCTCACTCCTGACGAGGTCGTCGATCTCATCCTCGAGCATCTGGCCTCCCGCTGATCTGGCGTGGCGGCCCGCTTGAGGTAGCCTGGATGCTCAAGTTGACCCAAGCAGGAAAGCCAATGAAACTCGAGGACGTCATCGATCAGATCGGCAACCGTTTCGCGACAGTGGTCGTGGCCTCACGCCGTGCCCGCCAGATCAACAGCTACTTCCACCAGCTTGGCGTCGGTTACGGCGAGTTCGTGCCTCCCCAGGTGCACTCGCTGTCTCGCAAGCCCCTCACGATCGCCATGGAGGAGATCGCCGAGGGCAAGGTTGCGGTCGAGACCGTAGAGGATTAGGTGCTGGGCGGCCGGCGAGTCCTCCTCGCCGTCACCGGAGGGGTAGCCGCCTACAAATCCGCATTTCTCGCTCGCCGTCTCGTCGAGCAGGGTGCGGAAGTGCGCGTGATGCTGACCGAGTCCGGGCTGGAGTTCATCGGGGGCCAGACATTCGCCGCGATCACCGGGTCCCGTTCGTACACCGATTTGTTCGGAGCGGACGAGGTCTCGCCCCACACCGAATTGGCCCATTGGGCCGAATTGATCGTCATCGCGCCGGCCACTGCGGCGACGGTGGCGAAGATCGCCAACGGGCTCTCGGTCGACCTGGTCTCCGCCACGCTTCTGGCGGCAACCGGCCCGGTCTTGGTGGCACCCGCCATGCACACGGAGATGTGGGAGCACCCGGCGACCAAGCGGAACATCGAGACGCTGAGAAGCTACGGATATCACTTCGTGGGACCGGAATCCGGAGAACTCGCTGGTGGCGACCGCGGTGTGGGTCGGGTGTCGGAGCCTGAGGACATCCTCGATCGAATCGAGAGTCTCCTCACCCCTGCCCCCGACGCCATCCGGCTGCTGGTGACCGCGGGTGGAACCAGGGAGCCCGTCGACCCGGTCCGATATCTCGGTAATCGCTCGTCGGGGAAGATGGGTCACGCCATTGCCAATGAGGCGGCTCGCCGGGGGCTCTCGGTCACCCTGGTGACCACATCCGATCTTCCAGTGGCGCCTGCCGTGAAGGTCGTCGGGGTCGAGACGGCGGCTCAGATGTTCGACGCCGTTTCCGGGGTGGAGACCGACGTCGCGGTCATGGCGGCTGCTGTAGCCGACTTCAGGCCGTCACGCCCCTCGGACATGAAGGTGGCCCGGTCGGAAGGGCTCGACTCGATCGAGCTCGAGCCCAACCCGGACATCCTTGCATCCGTGGTCGCACGTGAGCAGCGGCCTTTCGTGGTCGGGTTCGCCGCCGAGGTTGGTGACATGTCACGGGCCGTCGAGAAGGCGAGGGCAAAAGACGTCGATCTGATGGTGTACAACGACGTCAGCGAGCCCGGGTCCGGCTTCGGGACCGACACAAATCGGGTCACGGTGATCAACCGGGACGGTGAGACCGACTCGTGGCCGATGATGAGCAAAGACGAGGTCGCGGCGCGGCTCGTCGACCGCATCATGGAGGAACGGGCGAGGAAGGGTTAACCTCGCCCGGCCATGCGCACGTTCTTCTTCACCTCCGAATCGGTCACGGAGGGCCATCCCGACAAGATTGCCGACGCGGTCTCGGATTCGGTGCTCGACGCCGCTTTGCGCCTCGACGCCGGGGCACGTGTCGCATGTGAGACTTTCGTCACCACACGGTTCGCGGTGGTGGGGGGTGAGGTCCGGATCGATGGGGATCTCGATATCGAGCGGATAGTGAGGGAGACCGTCGATCGAATCGGCTACGACGGCTTCGATGCGGACTTCGCCGCCGACACGATCACGGTCGAGAACCGTGTCCATGAGCAGAGCCCCGACATCGCACGAGGTGTGGATCGCGAGATGGGAGCGGGGGATCAGGGCATCATGTTTGGCTTCGCCGTCAACGAGACCGATGCTCTCATGCCGTTGCCGATCCAAATGGCGCACCGCCTGGCCGAGCGATTGTCTGTGGTCAGGAAGAAAGGGCAACTCGAGTATCTGCGACCAGACGGAAAGACTCAGGTCATGGTCCGCTATGAGGACTCCCGTCCGGTCTCGGTGGAGAAGATCCTCATATCCACCCATCACGCTCCCGACGCCGATCAGGAAGACATGAGGTCCGAGGTGTTCTCAGCAGTCGTCCAGGAGGTGATCCCCGAGGACCTTCTCTCATCGGATCTCGACTTCATATTCAACCCGACCGGTCGGTTCGTCGTCGGGGGGCCGGTGGCCGATACCGGCCTGACGGGGCGCAAGATCATCGTCGACACGTACGGGGGCTACGCCCGACACGGCGGTGGCGCCTTCTCTGGGAAGGACGCCACCAAAGTCGATCGTTCCGGGGCGTATGCGGCGCGCTGGGCGGCCAAGAACTTGGTCGCTGCCGGTCTGGCCGACCGTCTCGAGATCCAACTCTCATATGCGATCGGCCACACGGATCTCTTCTCCATCCACGTCGAGACCTTTGGCACCGAGACGCTGGACCCGACTCGGATCGAGAAAGTCGTTGCAGACGTCTTCGATTTCCGCCCTGCCCGAATCATCGAGCGTCTTCGTCTGACCGAGCCCGTCTTCTCGGCAACCTCGGCGTACGGCCATTTCGGTCGCCCCGAGTTTACCTGGGAGCAGCTCGACAGAGTGGACGACATCAGGTCTGTCGCCGGAGTGTGAACCGGGCGGCGCGCGTAGTCCCCGACGTCCCTTCTTTCGCCGTTGACAGGGGATTCTGGTACTCGGTCCCCGGCCATCTCGCCCCAGACCTAATCGTTGGATCGATCGTGCGCGTGCCTCTTTCCGGTCGCCGGGTCCGGGGTTGGGTCGTGGAACTGGAAGAGGCCCGTGAGGGAAAGCTCAAAGAGATAGCGGCGATATCGGGTGATGCCCCCGTGTTCGACCTCTCCCTGCTCAAGGGCTTGGAGTGGGCCGCCGGTCACTACGTGGCCCCTGTCTCGTCTCTCATCTCCCGAGCGACGCCGCCCAACCTGCCCCGGTCGATCCCGCCTCCGGGACGACCCGTGACGACGAATGGTCCTGATCATCCCATGGCTCGGTACGCGGGCGAGGCTGCCCAGGGCCACAAGACACCGGTCAGCGCCCTCGTCGGCAACTGGAGGTCGCGCCAGTGGTTGACATCGCTGGCGCCCGCTCTCAATGCGGGAAGATCGGTCCTGGTCGTGGCTGCATCGGTCGCCGAGGTGCGTGAGGTCGCTGCCTCATCGGCCGCGAAACTGGGGCGCGTGCTGGCGCTGGTCGACGGTGAGGACGCCGCAGCCGAGACGAAGGCCTGGCAAGCCGCACAATCGGCACCGCGTCTGGTGATCGGCACCCCGAAGACAGCGACATGGAAGGTGGCCAACCTCGGGCTGGCCGTGGTGCTCGAGGAGGGGCGACGCGCCATGAAGGACCGTCAAACGCCGACCATCCACGTTCGGGAGGTCCTCACCGTCCGCAGCCGTATCGAGGGGTTCAACCTCGTCTTCTTCGGTCCCACCCCCAGTGTCGAGCTGCTGTCCGCAGGGGCGGAGGTGATCAAGGCGGGCAATCGGGCCTGGCCCCTGGTCGAGGTCGTCGACCGTTCCGAGGAGCAGCCGGGCTCAGGGTTCTTGTCCGATCGGGCGATGTCGGCCATCTCGGCGACCGCCCTGGCGGGGAATCGCGTGTTCGTCTACACGCATCGTCGGGCGGGACTGGCCTCCATGCGATGCATGAGGTGCCGCAGCCTCCGATCGTGCCCGAGCTGCGGGGCAAGGACAGGTCGTGACCAGACCTGTCACCGTTGCCACGCGGTGATCGGGCCGTGTCGTCGATGTGGCGGGAACGAGTTCGAGGCGATGGGGACGATCCCGGAGCGGCTCGTGGCGGAGATCAATCGTCGGGCAGGGGCAGGGCTTGCCCTCACCAGCCCTGAAGACGCCCTGGTGACAGTTGGCACTGAGCGGGACCTGGCTGGATTGGGACGGGTTGCTTTGGCGGTGGCCGCCGATGTCGACGGTATGTTGGTGGGCGGGGGCTACCGCAGCACCGAAGAGGCCCTTCGCCAGCTGGCGAGGCTGGCACTGAGCGTCACGGGGGACAAGGGGACGCGTCTGATGTTGCAGACATCGAGGCCCGGATCACTGTTGGTGACGACGATGCGAAGAGGCGACCCGATCCCCTACCTGGAGCGGGTACTCGTGGAACGGGCCCGCGACGGCGCCCCGCCCGCCACCGACATGATCGCCCTCGAGATTCGGGGCGACGTACCCGGAACGGTCGATGACGATCTGAGGCAACTCGGATCCCGTCCCGTTGTCATGGGCCCGATGTCGGTCGAGACCGGCAAGAGATGGCTGCTCACCGGTCAGCTGGGTAAGACGAGACTCGAACTGAGAGAGCTCGTGGGCGGGTGGCGCGAGGCCGGTGCCACCGTTCGAGTCGATGTCGACCCGATAGACGTCTGACCGATGCGAGTGGCAACGACCATCTACGCTGACCGGCCAGCTCATGGCCATCTATCCGATTCGAACTTTCGGTGATCCGGTGCTTCGACTCGGAACCAAGCCCATCACCGAGATCGATGCAACCGTCCGTACGTTGGCCAAGGACATGATCGAGACGATGTATGACGCCCCAGGTGTCGGCCTGGCCGCCAATCAGATCGGGATCGCCCGTCGGATGGCTGTCTTCGACGCTCAGGACGAGCTGGGGCCGCGGGTGATGATCAACCCGGAGGTCATCGAGACTGCCGGCGAGCTCGAATACGAGGAAGGGTGCCTCTCAGTGCCCGGGCATTACTGGGAGATCACGCGACCTGCGTTTGTCCGGGTCAAGGCCCTCGACCTCGACGGTAATGAGATCGAATACGCCGGGGACGGTCTTCTCGGCCGCGTGCTCCAGCATGAGGCAGATCATCTGGACGGTGGCCTGCTTCTGGACCATCTCCCCAAGCGATTGCGCAAGCAAGCCCTGAAAGAGATACGAGAAGGGGAGGCCGGGTTCTAGTGGTCGGTCGCGTAAACACGAGTCGCTACGAGAGGGGCCACTAATGGCCAGGATCGTGTTCCTGGGCACACCAGTGGCCGCGATACCTGCCCTCGAGATGCTTGTCGGTCGTCACGATGTCGGGCTGGTGGTCACCCAACCGGATCGACCGAGGGGACGGTCGAAAACACCCTCACCACCACCGGTCAAAGAAATGGCCTCCTCGCTCGGTCTCGACACAGCTCAGCCGGAGAACAGGGCGGAGCTGACGGGGGCCATCGATCACGCAGGGCCGTTCGAAGTGGGAGTGGTCGTCGCCTATGGTCGAATCCTGAGCCCCCAGGTGCTGGCCATCCCGAAGATGGGGTTCCTCAATGTCCATTTCAGCCTCCTGCCGCGCTGGCGGGGCGCCGCCCCGGTGGCAAGGGCGCTGATGGCCGGGGACACGATGAGC
>DASWKM010000026.1:0-13422 GCA_036396635.1 Acidimicrobiia bacterium | reverse complement strand
CGCCACCGACCATCACGACGAGCTCGCCTCGCTCCGCGATCTCGCCGTTGCCGCTCACCGTCGAGTCACAATAGGTGATACCCACACGGGTCAGCGCGTCAGCAATCTCGACGGCGTCACTCGGCCACCCCGTGGTCGCGTCATACACCATGAGAGGCGAGGCTCCCGAGGTGGACAGGCCATCCCTCCCCAAACACACCTCCATGGAGATGCTCGAATCGGGTAACGAGAGCACTGCTCCCCAGCATCCTTGCACTGCTTCGGCGGGTGACCCAGAAGGCTCACCACCGGCGTCCTCGAATTCGGCCATGCGGCGCGGGTCCACATCGAACCCACGTAGGCGAAAGGAGTCACCGAGGAGCCGCCGCGACATCCTCGATCCCATTAGGCCGAGCCCGATCACGGCCAATCGATTCTCTTCCATCGCTTCGACGCTACCCACGCCTTCGAGTCGGCTCGGCGTCACCGACATCCATGCGGATGCGTAGATTCGAATCGACCGCCCCACCTGGGGCCGACACACCGCTACCTCAACGAAGGAGTCGAAGGTGAATGCAAGAGCAGCGACACGTGTCGCCGTTGTCGGGCTGGCCACAGCGGTGCTGGGTGCCCTTGGTGTGGGAGCGGCCCTGGGGATCGTCTACGGAGAGCCGGACGGAGGAGAGCACCCCCATGTGGGATCGATCGTGATCCACATCCCGGAGTTTCTACCCAACGGGGACGACCTATGGGCACAATGGTGCTCCGGAACTTTGGTCGAAGGCAGTGGAGATGCGGCGGGGAAGGACGTCTTCCTGACCGCGGCACACTGCGTGGTCGGGCTCCAATCCGAGCTTCCCCCCACCGCGGAGGTCCTGGTCACATTTGACGAGGAGATCGATCCGGGCGGGACCTTCCATACCGGCGAGATCCACTTCAACCCGAGATTCGGCACCCACGGGCTGGCCGATCTCTTCGATGTCGCCGTCATAGTTCTCGACGAGCCGACGGGGATAGGGCAGTACGGCGAGCTGCCTGCGGCGGGGATACTCAATGAGCTGAAGGACAGTCATGACCTGGGCGACCAGCTCTTCACGGCGGTCGGGTACGGCACGGTCCGGGAGACACGGAAAGGTGGCTTCGCCTCCATCCTCGACAACGAGCGCCGGAACAAGGCCGATCAGGAGTTCCTGTCCCTCACCAACGCGTGGCTGACGCTCTCGATGAACGAGGCCACCGGGAACGGTGGGACCTGTTACGGCGACTCGGGTGGGCCCCATTTCCTCGAGGGGACAAACGTCATCGTCTCATTGACCGTCACCGGGGATGCTCCCTGCAAGGCGACCGACAAGACCTACCGGCTGGACACCGACTCGGCACGCGACTTCCTGGAAGACTTCGTCGTGCTGCCGTGATGGTCACCGGGTGAACGTCGAGTGTGTGTTACGTGGCGGATTCCGCCACGCGACGCACACTCGACAACGAGGTGCCTCCCCTACCGGGCCGGGGCCTTGCGCCGCGGCTGCGGGCTTTGCCTGGGTCGACGGACCGGCCGCTGCGGATCCCTCTCCGGCTCGATCCTGATCTTGCGCACCGGCTTTCCTATGTCGGCCATGTCAGGTCCTCCCGCTGCAATACCGGCCGGCCCACCCGCACCGCAACCTCGGGATATTTCGCAGCAATCTCTACGGCCAGTCGATACGTCTCGACCCACAGCTCGGTGATGCGGGCGTGTGAGGCCCGATAACCCCGCTCGTGCTCGATCACCTCACCCCACATCTCGACCTGACCGATCACGTTCCCGTTGCTCACCATCCGGTCGACGTCGGCGATGCGCTTAGCGGCGTAGACCCCACAGACATGTTTCCACGACGGCGCCGTCTCGCACCGGGGGCAACTGGCCTCGAACACCTCTGTCTCCCACCGGGCGAAAACCCCGTGTAGGGCCGAGCCGGTCCAATTCCATGCCCGCCAGCCGACTACCAGGTCATTGGACCAGAACATCTCTTCGGGCTCCGGCCCATTGAAGATGGGCGGGAGTGGTGCCAGTCCACTTCGCCTCCCGTCGATCCGGCCCCGCAACCGGAGCAAGCCAAGCGAGACCCCCGCCGCACCGCTCATCGTCACCAGTGCGCCCACGTTGGTCCACGGAGCGGGGAGATTCACGTTCGACGCATCGCCGAGGTCGGCGCCCAGTGCGTAGCCGGCCACCCAGACGCCGAGCCAGAAGATGACGGCGGCGCCTTCGACCATGGCCTCGGCCCGGCCGGGGGCGCGTTTGTCCAACAGCCATAGCACCGGGACCGCCAGACCCAGGATCAAAAGCCCGAACGGGAATGCCCCGAAAAACGACACCGGCACCCAAATCACGGCGTTCAACCAGAAGCCGACTGTCGGCAAACCACCGGTGGCCATCACCACGGCGAGAGGGACTCCTGCGATGGCGAGCGGGACGAGGAGCCGTGAGACGCGCACTTTGAGCAGCGTCCGGGTGGCCAATGAATCGGCGAGTTGGTGTGCGGCCGACCGCAAGAGCTCTGTCACTCGGTGATGACCCTCTGTTCCCAACCACTCTAGGGTCGATGGAGCGTTCCTAATGCTCCAGCGACCACTATTGATCATTGCGAGGTTTGGTAAAGGGAGCCTTCGCCATTCTCGTCCGCCGGCGTGCCAGCCAACCGACCCCAACCGACAGCATGACGGCCCCACCGACTACCCCCAGCCGGGTCGCACCTTTCCCGGTGGCCTCTTCCAACAACTCGATGACCTCGGCCGACTCGACGGTCACTGCGTCGAAGTCCTCCCCTGTCAGGGCCTCCTCGACGTCGGTGTACTCGGCCTCGACGTCCTCGCCGATCAGTCCGATCGCGGCTACCAGCCCACGGTCGGCGTCCAACCCAGCCTTGACCCCGAGGGCTACGTTGGTCGCGGCGAGGAGGGCATCGGCCAGAGCCTGGGCTTCGCCCAACGAGTCGGTGGCCGTCTCGAACTGGTCCTCGAGGGTGTCGCTCGGGGCTACTCCTAGGACCTCGAGACCCGCCTCGATCTCAAACCGCTTCCCGAGCAGCTCCTCGATGGAGGCCAGTTCGATCATCGCCTCGTCGAAGTCCCACTCCGACATCTCGGCTCGAACCACGAGCGGCATCCTCCAACCGGGGGCCAGCTGCACAAGACGGTGATACTCCAGGCGGGCCGCGGATCGCTCCGACAGGTCCTCGGTGGTGACCAACCTCACAAATAGATCCTCGGCCGTCGTCGAGCCACCGATCTCTTGGAGAAGATCCAGGAATCGTCGCCAGTCATCGGTTCCCTCCACCGGTTCCGGGCGGGGCTCGCCCTGATATGCGATCTCGTCCTCGGCGGCCGCTTCGAGCACATCGGTCAGGGCATCGACACCTATCTCCTCGGTGATCTCCTGGACCACCCAGAAGGACGCCTCGTAACCATGGGTCTCGTACGCGTTGAGGTCGTCCTCGTCGATGAGCTCTTGGACCTGGTCCGGGGTGACCCAGTCATTGAGGCCATCGATGAGACGATGAGGGCGTGGCTCGACCGATGGTCTGAGGTCCTCCTCGACGGCTAGCCCGGTGGCGTCCGCAGCACGGGTGGAGAATTCCTCGGCCAGCCCCTCGTTGATCCATCGCTCCCGGAACAACTCACCGTTGAACCAGACGTGGCTCAACTCATGGAGCACCAGCTGTGGGTCGACCCACTCACCGATCTCGATGAGATTTCCCTCGTCGATGAACCTGCCGCCGTACCCGGCGAGATTCACCTCGAGCGACTCGGTCATGAGCAAGGGCTCTTCAGAGGTCCAGTCCAGGCCGACCAGGTCCCTCAGCTCGGGCAGACCCAGCCTCACCGATTCGATCACCTCGTCGGTCCAAACATCGTCTCCCGGCCAGCCCCGCACCACGATCGGCACCCCGCTCACTTCGAGCTCGGTCTTCGACAGCGCCGAGTCGTCCCAACCACGGGCAAAGATGAAGAAGCTCTCCACGTCCTCGATATCCGATGCGGTGTATGTGGTCAGGCCGTCGTCGGTCGTGCCATCACCGATATCACTGCCTTCGAGGATGACCTCGAACGTCTCGGGGACGACCAACTTGACCGAGACCCTGCCGGGGTCGCCCCAGCCGATGATGGGGAAAGAGAAGTATGCCTGGTTGACCCGGAACGAGGACTCCGAGCGGGGTGGGTCCCCAAACACCTCGTAATCGATGAGAAGGGTGATGTGCTGCTCAAACAAGAGGCGACGGCCGAACCTGATGGTCGCCACCAGGAGACCCTCGTCCTCGGGAGCGTCGGACTCGTCGATTGCGTAGTCGAGCTGACGCCCGCCCGACGTCACCGAGAAATTCTCCACACCATCGGGGACAAAGAGCTCGACCGTGTCGTAATAGAAGAAGATGATCTCCTCGCCGGACTGCTCGTTGGGAGTCAGGTTGGTGAGTGTCACCTCGCTCGTGAAATGGACGGCGCCGCTGTCGATATCGGCGACGTATGTCAGCTCGGTCTCGAAACGGAGATCTGCGCCGGCTGGAACGGCAGCGCTCATCAATCCGAGCGCCATCAGGGCCATCGACAAACACCGACGTCTCATGTGCGGTCTGGTCGAGGGCTCACCGTGACGACCGTACCCAAAGGCGGAGCCGGTTGTGATGTCCAGCGGCCCAAAACGAGCCCAGCCCCGGGTTGCCGGGGCTGGGCTCACGATCCCTGGCTGCGTCAGGGGCGAATCAACTGACCCTCGATCTCGATGGCAACATCCTGGGACACCAACCACCCCCCTCCCTCGAGGGCGACGTTCCAGGTCAGACCCCAATCCTCACGACTCAGGTTGGCCGATGCGCTGAAGGCGATGTGGTCATTGCCCCAGGGGTCTGCGGCCGTGCCTTCGTAAACGGCGGCGAGGGTGATGGGCCGGGTCACGTCACGAATGGTCAGGTCGCCTTCGACCTTCCAAACAGCACCGTCGAATTCGCTCTTCCTCGAGACGAAGGAGACTTCGGGGTAGTTGTCGACGTCGAGGAAGTCGGGTGAGCGCAGGTGACCGTCGCGGTCGGCGGTCCCGGTGGTGATGCTGGCCGCACCCAGGGTCACCTCGATAGCCGACACGCTCAGATCATCGGCAATCTCGACAGTCCCCTCGAAGTCATCGAAATGGCCCCGCACCTTGGTGATCATCAGATGCTTGGCAGTAAAACCGACCTTGGTGTGTGCCTTGTCCAGGGTCCAGGTGCCTGTCTCGATCAGGGGTGCAGATGTTGTGGTTGTCACGGAGGCTCCTCCTCTGTATAGAGATTAGTTGTGTGATACAACCATCGTGAACGGCAACTATTCCGGCTAGGCTCGACAACATGAGCAACGGGCCTTCCGATCGGATCAGGGCGTGGCGGGCGATGATGCACATCCATGCCACAGTGATCAACGCGATCGATCAAACCCTCCGGGAAGAAGTGGGCATACCCGGCGCCTGGTACGAGGCGCTCGTCGAGATCTCACTGAACGGAGGGGCCATGAGGATGAATGAGTTCGCTCAGGAGACCACGCTCACCCGAAGCGGGGCCACCCGTTTCGCCGATCGCCTGGAGGACGCCGGTCTGGTCGAGCGGCGTTCGTGTCCCAGCGACCGCCGTGGGTGGGAGCTGGTGCTCACCGAAAAGGGCAGGACCACGCAGAGGGCATCAGCCCCGTATGTGCTTGCGGCCATCGACGGGCACTTTGGGCGCCACATCGACGACGACGAGGCCGGGGTGCTCGCCACCGCATTGGGCCGGGTACAGGAAGCCCTTGCTCCGGTGTGACTTCGAACGCGCCAAGAAGCCCTCACCAACGTGCAATGAACACCGCATAGGCGCGTTCAATAAGCGCCGGTGGAGGCTGCTCGTCTGACCAACCTCAGCCGTCACTGAGCTCGACCGGCCGAGCGGTCAAGGTGCGGAGCTCGCCGCCACGGATCACCGTGAGCTCGAATTCGGCGTCGACCCGGTCGCCGGTCATCAAGGCTTGGAGGTCCTTGGCGTCGCCCAAAGGCTGCCCGTCCCCCGAGACCACGATGTCACCGGGGCGGACCCCGGCCCGCTCGGCCGGGCTTCCCTCCACGATCTCCACGACCTCGATCCCGCGGTCCTGGCCCAGGGCACGGCCGAGACGCGGGGGCAGTGGTCGGGAGCCCCCCGCGATGCCGAGATATGCCCGGGTGACCCGGCCATCTTGGATCAGGGCGCCGATGATCGACTTCGTCACCTCGTCGATGGGGACGGCGAGACCAAGCCCTTGGCCAACCATGGGACCCACCAGCGCGGTGTTGATTCCGATCACCCTGGCGTTGGCGTCGGCCAGCGCCCCACCCGAGTTGCCGGGATGCAGGGCGGCGTCGGTCTGGATCACATTCTCTACGAGGCGGCTCGCTCTCGAGTTCCCGGCGGCGATGGACCGGCCCACGGCGCTGACCACGCCGGCGGTGATCGAGCCGGAGAACCCCAGGGGGTTGCCGACGGCGACGACCAATTGACCGACCATGAGATTCGATGCGTCCCCGAGCACAACGGCGATTGCGTCCCCGCCCGAGAGCTTGAGGACGGCGAGATCAGACAACGAGTCACGCCCGACCACGTCGAATCCCGCCTCCCAACCGTCGACGAAGGTGACGCCGCCACGGTCGGACCCCTCGACGACATGTGCCGAGGTCAGGATGAACCCGTCATTGCTGATAACCACGCCCGAGCCGGCTCCCTCCTGCCAATCACCCCGTCGTCCAGGACGTCGCGTGGACAACGCGACGACAGAAGGCAGGAGTCGGGCGGCGACCGAGGTGACGACCTGCGAATAGGCGTCCAGAGCATCGGTTCCCGCATCCCGCTCGAAGCTGATCGGCATCACCACGGATTGGGCTCCGTCATCGCCCGATTATCCCGCCGCAGCCCGGTTAGCAGTGAGATTCGCCAACAATCGTCGAGAGTGCATTGAGTGGCGCTTTCGATAGCGCCGTGCACTCTCGACGGGAATCGTGGGTCGAGGTTGGGAAATTGTTCGCCCCACATCTCCACGCCACATTCACATTGTCTCCACAATCGGGCCCGATGATCGTCACCGTCTCGATGAGCGAAAGGAGCAGGAGACATGAGAAGAAGCGCATGGGGGGCATTCGTCGTGACAATCCTCGCCCTGGCCGGGCTGGGGATCGGGGCGTACAGCCTGTATCAGGCCGGGTACAACCAGGGTCTCCTGGAGACGGCGACCGACGTGGTGGTCCCCGCCTATGGATTCTACCCTCCGTTCGGTCTGTTCTTCGGGCTCATCTTCCTGTTCGTCCTCTTCGGCGTGATCGGCCGTATCTTCTTCGGCCGCCCGTGGAGAGGCGGCCCACCACACTGGGCCAGGGGCTGGGACGGTGAAGGCTCGCCGATGGAGAAACGCCTCAGCGATTGGCATGAGAAGGCCCACTCGCCGGGTCGGACCTACCGCAGCGACGACGACACCACGTAGGACGCCCGGAGGGAGCGAGAATGGGCGCCGGTGTCCAAGCTGCTCATAGTCGAAGACGAGCTCAAGATCGCCCGCCTCGTGAAGGACTACCTGATCGAGGCGGGCCATGACGTGATCATGGCGGGGACCGGCCCAGCCGGTGTAGCCGCCGCGCGATCCGAGCAACCCGACCTGGTGATCCTCGATCTCGGCCTCCCCGGCCTGGACGGCTACGACGTGACCAGGGCGATAAGGGCCACATCGGCCACACCGATCATCATGCTCACCGCACGGAGCGAGGAGACCGACCGGATCATCGGGTTGGAGTTGGGGGCCGACGACTATGTGGTCAAGCCCTTCAGCCCACGGGAGTTGGTAGCACGTGTGAAGGCGGTCCTCCGTCGGGCGACAGGAGTCATGCCGGCCGAGGTCGTCAGGGCACACGACCTGGAGGTCGACATCACCAGACGCACCGTGAAACGTGGCGATGACGGTGTCGTGCTCACTGCCTCGGAATTCGAGTTGCTCCGAGTGATGATGTCCCAGCCAGGCAGGGTCTTCACGAGGGGCCAGTTGCTCGATGCCCTGCGCGGCGTCTCCTTCGAGTCCTATGAGCGTGCCATCGACGCCCACATCAAGAACCTTCGCAAGAAACTGGAGCCCAACCCCAGGGACCCGACCTACATATCGACCGTATACGGCGTCGGATACCGGTTCAACGATGGGTGACGGACCGCATCACGGGCCACCCTGGGGCGGGCGATGGGCAGGTCCGCCGCGTTGGGGGCCGGGACGACACGTGTTTCGCCGGATCATCGGCTTCGTCTTCTTCCTCGTGGCGATCGGTGTCCTGGTCGGGGGTGTCGTGGCCACCGGCTTGTCGGCTCTGAGTGGGTCCGAACGTTGGGTCGTGATCGGCCTCACGCTCCTGGCTCTCGCCGGCTTCGCATTGGTCATGCGTCGGATCTTCGGACGGATGCTGGGCCCCGTGGGTGAGCTCATCGACGCCACCCGTCGTCTGGGCGACGGTGACACCGGGGTTCGCTTGTCCATCAAGAGGCCAGGGCCATTGGCGGCGGTGTTCGGGTCATTCAACCGCATGGCCGGGCGTCTCGAGGAAGAGGACGAGAGACGCCGGCGTCTCCTGGCCGACATCGGTCATGAGCTGCGCACGCCGATGACCGTGATTCGTGGCGAGATCGAGGCGGTGCTCGACGGTCTCCACCCGCCACAGAGCCTCTCCAACGTGATCGACGAGGTGGACCTCATGGATCGGCTCCTCGACGACCTCCGTGTGCTCGCTCTAGCCGAGGCGGGTCGTCTCCAACTCCACACCGAGCCGTCCAATCTCGGTGAGATCGCCCGCGACGTGCTCAACTCGTACGCGCGACGGGCCAGTGAGCACGCAGTCGAGGTCGAGCTGACGATCACACCCGGCCTCCCTGACATCGAGGGCGACGCACACCGTCTCCACCAGGTACTGGCGAATATCGTGTCGAACGCATTGAATCAGATGCCCGAGGGCGGTCATCTCGGTGTGGGGGTGTACGCAACCGCCAAAGAGGTCGTAGTCGAAGTCGCCGACACCGGGCCGGGGATACCCGAGGATCAGGTCGAGTGGATCTTCGAGCGATTCGTCAGGGCCGGTGACTCGTCTGGCACCGGGCTAGGGCTCTCCATCTCCCGCGATCTGGTCGTGGCACACGGTGGCACGCTCAGCGCATCAAATCGCACTGGTGGTGGGGCTGTGTTCACGGTGAGGCTCCCCACCGTCGGCGGAGCGGAATAGAGCGGCAACCGCCGACGCAGCGAATCGTTCCTCAACGTTGGCCGACTTGTCGACGTCTCGCGTGCACGATGTCACTCTGAGCGCGTAAGGTTCACCAGGTCCACAGACAATGGGAGCATCCGTGACCCGCAAGACCATCCTTCTTCTCACCGTCCTCGCCGTATTCGGCGCCCTCGTCCCGGCCGCAGTGGCGGTGGGACCGGGGATCACCATCAACGAGATCCGCGGCGATCAGCCGAGCGATGACATCGACGAGTACTTCGAGCTGACCGGTGATCCCGGGGCCAGTCTCGCTGACCACACATATGTCGTCATCGGTGACGGGGCCGGTGGTTCGGGTGTCATCGAGTCGGTGACCAGCCTCTCCGGGCTATCCCTCGACGGTGAGGGCTTCTTCGTCGCCGCCGAGGGCACCTTCACCCTGGGCACCGCCGACCTGACCACAACGCTCAACTTTGAGAACGGTGACAATGTCACCCACCTCCTGGTGACCGGTTTCACCGGCGCCAGCGGCAATGATCTCGACACCAACGATGACGGCGTCCTCGACAGCCAGCCGTGGACCGCGATCGTCGATTCGGTGGCTCTGCTCCAATTTGTCGGTGGAGGTGATCAGGTCTACAGCGCGACCACGGTAGGGCCGGAAGGCACCTTTGCCCCCGGTCATGTCTATGACTGTGAGGTCGACGGCTGGCTGATCGGCACCTTCGAGGGCGGTGAGGACACGCCGGGTGCGGTGAACTCGTGTGACGCCGAGCCGCCCGAGGCGACGCCGGTCGCCATCCACGACATCCAGGGTTCCGGGGCGGCCAGCCCGTTGGACGGCACCCTCGTGGAGATAAGTGGAGTCGTCGTCGGCGACTTCCAGGGCAACAGCTTCGCCGGCAACCAGCTCAACGCGTTCTTCGTCCAGGAGGAGCCTGCCGATTGGGACACCGAAGTGAACACCTCCGAGGGCATCTTCGTGTTTGCCTCGGGCGCACCGGATGTGAGTGTTGGCGACATAATCACCGTGACCGGTGTCGTGGACGAGTTCTCTGGCAAGACCGAGCTCACCGATGTGATCGAGGTGACCGTCGACGGCTTCGACGCCTCGGCTGTGGTGGCCACCGAGATCGCCCTCCCGGTGTCCGACCTCTCGGATCTGGAGCCATATGAGGGGATGCTGGTCACCTTCCCCCAGGACCTGTACATCTCCGAGTTCTTCAACTACGACAGGTTCGGTGAGATCGTTCTGTCGACTGCTCGTCAGTACCAGGGGACCCACGTGGCCGCCCCGGGTGACCCGGCCAATGCGGTGACGGCAGCGAACATCCTGGCCCGGATCACCCTCGACGACGGCCGCAGCAGCCAGAACCCCGATCCCGCCATCCATCCCGAAGGTGACGAGTTCACCCTCACCCACACCTTCCGGGGCGGTGACATCCTGCAGAGCGTCACCGGGGTGATGGACTTCGCCTTCGGCCTCTACCGGATCCAACCGGTCCACCTCGATGGCGAAGGGGTCGGCGGTCCGGTCGTGAACTACCTCAACGACAACCCCCGACCCAGCTCGCCCGACCCGGTGGGCGGTGACGTCAAGGTGGCCACGTTCAACGTGTTGAACTTCTTCACACACATCGACGACGGGGTCAACGACATCTGCGGGCCGACGGGCAACCTCGAGTGCCGCGGCGCCGACAACGCCGGCGAGCTGACACGTCAGCTCGACAAGCTGGTGGCGGGGATCATCGCCCTCGACGCCGACATCGTCGGTGTGCAGGAGATCGAGAACGACATCCTCGATAGCGACGGCAACCGAGCCCACGACGCAGTGCTCACCCTGGTCGAGGCGTTGAACACCGCCGAGCGCGGCGAGGTGTGGGCATGGGTTGGCGAGGCCAACCACTACAACGACTACCCGGTGCGAAACGACTTCATCTATCGGGTCGCCAGTGTGACACCAGTGGGTGACCCGGTGGCCCTGGCCGATGACGCGTTCGACGAGACCGTCGATGAGGACACCATCGAGCCCCTGGGGCGGCCGCCCCTCGCCCAGACCTTCAAGTCGAACCTTCCCAAGACGGGGAAACAGCCCTTCACCGTAGTGGTCAACCACTTCAAGTCGAAGGGCTCCTCGTGTGCGGCCATCGGTGATCCCGATCTGCTCGATGGTCAGGGGCATTGCAACCTGACCCGGGTTGCCCAAGCTCATGCCCTCCTCGGTTTCGTCGATGACCTGGCCGACGAGGTGAGTGGTGTGTTGGTGATCGGCGACCTCAACAGCTATGCCATGGAGGATCCGATCAGCGCCCTCGAGGACGGCGGGCTTGCCAACCTGGTCAAGATGTTCGAGGGCCCGGGCGCCTACTCCTTCGTGTTCGATGGCCAGCTGGGCAACCTGGACACCGCGCTGGCGACGCGATCCCTGCTCAATCGGGTGTCGGGGCTGACCGTGTTCCACATCAATGCCGACGAGCCCGACATCCTCGACTACGACACCAGCTTCAAGCTGCCGGCGCAGGACGCCCTGTACGAGCCCCTGCCCTACCGGGTCTCGGACCACGACCCGATCATCATCGGGTTGGAGCTCGGAGGTCCGCAGGACAAGTAGCAGACCCGTCGAGAGTGCAATGCGCGGCGATTTCCGCCACGCGTTGCACTCTCGACGCTTGACAGATCAGGGTGTGGTCCGGATCAGTACCAGGTGGTCCGCCGCCGATTCCGCCCCCCAAACCTCCCCCGGGCGTCCTTGGAGCTGACGGACCTCACCCGATTGGTGCGGCAACGTCAGGACGGTGAACTCCTCGGTGCCGGGGTCGAAACGAACGATGGAGTTGGAGCCGAAATCACTGGCCCAGACGACGTCGTCCTCGTCCACATACACCGCATAGGTGGCCGGGTGGTCGCCGGGCAGCGGCCAGGCGCCCCATTCTCCGGTGCTCGGGGTGTAACGGCTCAGATTGCCGGTGTTCCACTCGCTGACCCAAACGTTGCCCAGCGAATCCGACCAGACCCGTCTCGCTCCCTGGCCGGCGGTGGGCGGCTGGATAACCAATGCCAACCCATCGGCGCCGATCTCCCCAACGTATGAGCCGGCCAGCGATGCGAAATAGACGACACCCGACGGCGTGGCGGTGATCCCGTACGGTCCACGACCGTTGGGCGCGTCGTAGACCTTCATGCTCCCGGTGGCGGGATCGAGTGACCCGTACACGCCGGCCTGACCGGTGAACCACAGGATGCCGTCGTCGTCAAAGGCAGCGGTGTTGAGATTGGAGTCACTTCGGTCGTCCGGAAGCGGGTAGACAGTCACCTCGTGTGTGGTCGGATCGACGCTCACGATCGCATTGAGCCCGCTATCGGTGATCCACGCAGTGCCGGACTCGTCGACGATCACGCCATGGGGACGGGAACCAGAGCCCAGGGATATGTGCACGGTCTCGCCGGTGTCAGGGTTGAGCCAGCCCAGCTCGCCGAGGTTCTGGGCGGTGTACCACACACCACAGCCGTGGGCCGGGGCGACATCATGAGGCCTCGACCCGGGCGGCACCGGGAAGGCCTCGATCGCGAGGTGATCCGGGGGGATCGTCGTTGGCGCGAGCCCGGGGGTCGTGGTCGGCGACGAAGACGCAGTGATCGAAGCGGTGGTCATGGTGGTCTCTACGCCTGCGGTCGAGGTCACCGTATCGTCGGAGGGGGCCTGGGTGCAGGCGACCGCGGCAACGGCGACAGCGACCAATCCGAGATATCGTCCGCCCACGGGCATGATCTTCGTCGACCGTACCGCCCTCCGGCCCGCCTTTCCTCTCGACGCGCTCCAGTGGTGTGTCAGCTATTTGGAGAGCTGGCCCCTGATAACGCCACTCGGAACGAGGTTGGTGTGGAGGTTGACATAGTAGCCGGAAGGATTCTGACGGATGTCCTTGATCAACTCCTCGTCGGCCTCGACACAGATGCTGTGGTTCGGTGAAGAGACGAAGAGGTTGACGACAATCGGGCCGTTGACGCCTTCAGGCCCGACATGGATGTGACCCGCCAGGACCACCTCGCCTGTCACGTAGCCGCTGGACTGGATATCCACACAGACCTCACCAAGCCCCTGATTCAAGGTGACTTCGGCGGTCCCCGTAGCCGCGGAGCCTGATGGCGGGTTCTCATTGTCACCCGACAGCACGGCGCTCAGTGGCCGCCCGCCACCCAGG
>DASWKM010000025.1:0-6621 GCA_036396635.1 Acidimicrobiia bacterium | reverse complement strand
AAGGCCGACCGCGGTGACAGGGTGTTTGTCGACTGGCTGCGAAACGCCCCCTATTCGACCTCCGTCGTCCCGTGGTCCTTGAGAGCGCGCCCTGGTGCGCCGGTGGCGGTTCCACTCGACTGGAGCGAGCTGGACGAGATCGATCCCAACGGTGTGGTGTTCGCCGAGGTGCAGGAGCGCTTCGATCTCGACCCTTGGAAAAGGCAGAAGACGCTCGATCTGGGAGGGATCGCAGATCAGGTGGGCCGGGCACTGGAGGATTCCGGGATCGAGTTGGAGCCATTCGATCGGTTCCGCTGACGGCCTATCGAGACCGGTTCTGGTCGCAGCGAGCCTAACCGAAGGCGAGAGCACCACCACGCTCGTTCCCAACCTTGCCCTTCTCGATGCAGGTTGACCTCGATGGAGGTCGCACAACCTCAGGTTCGCGTATTAAATCGACACGGCACTACGGTGAGATCGTTCCGGGGAGAGTCGAATCCACGCTCGCATATGTCTCGACGTATCCCCCCACTCCTTGTTGTCCTTTGCCTGGTTGCGGTGGCGTGCACGCCCGGCGACGACACCACCGTGGCGGCTGCCCCCACTCGTGCTCCGACCACGACAACCACCAGCACCCTGGCGACCACCACGACGACCGAGTCGATCACCATCGCCGGCGCACCCGACGGGTTGGTGGCCCAGGTCGAGGCGTTTTACGCATACGCATTGGGAGCGACTGCCGTGGCCCCGCCCATGCCGGCAGCCGTGCTCGCCTCGATCGCACCGGTGAAGACCGGGGCTCCGAGGTCGGGCGTTGCCTCGGTGGGTGCCCTGCTCGGGCAGTCGGTGGCGACAGTCGAGATGGGCACGGACTTGTTCCTCGCTGTCGACGACGGGGGTGGGTGGCGAATCGTCGGCGGCCAATGGCCCTCTCTCTCGATCCCGACGTACTTCGGCCAGGGCCCACGGCTGGTCGCCGTAGTCGGGTCCGACGCCCGTCCCGGGCAGGCGGTTGCCCGCACCCGGGCCGACAGCATCCACTTCGTCGGCCTCGACGGCAATGGGAGCGGTGCCGTGGTGGGAGTCCCCCGTGACTCGTATGTGCCTGTGCCTGGACGCGGCAAGACGAAGATCAACAGCTCCCTCTCCTCAGGTGGCCCGGAGACGATGATGGCGACCTTCGGCGAGCTGACCGGTTTGCCGTTCGAGGGCTATGTCATCACCGGTTTCTCGGGTTTCACATCCCTGCTCGGCGACGTGCTCGGCGGTGTCACCCTGGATGTGCCCTTCGCCATCAGCGACAGGTGGGCGCATGTGAGTCTGAGTGCCGGTGTCCAACTGCTCACCGGTGCCCAGGCGCTCGGGTTCGCCCGAGCCCGCAAGACGGTGCCCGGTGGCGACCTGACCAGGTCCGGCCATCAGGGTGTGATCCTGATCGCCGCCGCGCAGGCGGTGCAGGCACTCGGATATGGCGCGTTGCCCCGGCTGCTCGAATCATCCGAGCCGCACATCGTGACCAACCTGACCCCCGAGCAGCTGCTCACATTCTCTGCCATGGTCATCTCCGCAGACCTCGACTCGGTCATCAATGTCGTGGCACCCGGGAGCCCGGGCAGTGCGGGCGGAGCCAGCGTCGTCTATCTGTCCAAGTCGGTCTCCGGGTTGTGGGCCGACCTCGCCGACGGGCGCATCGACGGCTGACCAAGGCCTACATTCCCGCTCATCTTGGACTTGCAGCGTGAGGCCATCAAGGCATTGTCCGACCGCATCGTGGCGGCTCAGCGTCCGATCAAGGTGCTCGGTGCGATCAACTGGGACGACCAGATCCGCAACGACTTCTTCGCATCGAAGTTCAAAGAGCAGCCCAAGGTCGACCGCGACTACTACTTGAACCGGATGATCAGGCTCGAGCCCGACCAGACCAGGGACGAGCTCTTCGAGATCGAGCTGGATGTCACCAGCCGACTAGGCCCGCTATCACCGGCCGGTGTCCTCATGCGGTTCATGTGTGAGCAATTCCGGCTCACCGTTGACATGATCGAAGCACGTGGGACACCCCGGTTCGCCGCCCTCTCGAGGCTTCTCTACGGCACCCCTTCCGACGTGTTTCACACCGGAGGGCCCTCGATCGCCGACCTGGCGGTCACGATGAGGAAGTCCCTCGAGGCAAACGCGATGGCGATCATGGGGATGGGTGACGAGCGGACCATCCCCGGTCCCGACGCCGTGGCGCAGTTGAGGGCGCAACTCGATGCGTCGGTGGGCGTGGGCAAAGTCGCGGTGAAGGTCGACGACGAGATCGCATCCGACGCCGCCGCCGGGTCCGACTACATCAAGATGAGAGAGGACCGTTTCTTCTCGAAGCGGGACATCGACCTCCTCGAGGCACACGAGGGATGGGTCCACGTCTGCACCACGATGAACGGGCTGGCGCAGCCCGTTTGCACTTTTCTCGGCAAGGCCGCGCCGAGGACCACCGTCACCCAAGAGGGGCTCGCCGTGCTCACCGAGATGCTAAATCTGAGGAGTCACCCGATGCGTCTCGCCAAGCTGATGCGACGAATCGACGCAATCGCAATGGCCTCGGAAGGGGCGACCTTCCTCGAGGTCTTCGAGGTGCTCCGCACCGACGGCTTGTCCGAAGACGACGCGTGGGTGACTGCCAGCCGGGTGTTTCGCGGGAGCCTCCCCGAGGCTGGACCGTTCACCAAGGACCTCGGATACGGTAAGGGACTGATCCTGACGCTCATGTACGTGCGCATGGCGATCAGGTTTGGCAAGACCAATCGAATCCCTCTGCTGTTCTGCGGAAAGGTGGACCTTCTCGACATGGCGGCGCTTCACCAGCTCCATGATGAGAACCTGGTCGACCCGCCGGCTTTTGTCCCACCCCCGTTCGACGACCTGCCCGCCTTGGCGACAACCCTCGCATTGGGGAGGTTCACCTCCCAACTCGACCTCGATCGTCTGTGCGTCGACTATGAAAAGCTCTTCTGACATTCAAGCAATCGACGCCTGATGCCGATATGGGGGGAGAGTCGGGGCATGCGACCTCGGGACCTCAGGGGGAGGTGTTCCAGTTCCGTCATGCGCCGGCTCATTGACGTCCAACACCGGCTGTACCGTTTGACCTGTGCTCCTAGCCGACGTGGTCGCCGTGTCCGAGGCAGTCTCCTCGACCCGCTCCCGTACCAAGAAGATTGAGCTTCTGGCGGGCACCCTGCGGCGTCTATCGCCTGAGGAGGCGCCGGTGGCTGTCGCTTATCTGGCCGGCAAGCCGAAGCAACGCCGACTCGGTGTGGGCTATGCCACGGTTTTCGGGGTGGAGGCGCTGCCCGCCGAAGAGCCTTCACTGCAGATCCTGGAAGTCGACCGCATCCTCGAGGAGATATCGGTGACAACCGGCCCCGGTTCGCAACGACGCAAACACGAGCTCCTTTCGGACCTTCTCTCCCGAGCAACCCTTTCTGAGCAAGACTTTCTCAGAGGTCTCATGCTGCGGAACCTGCGACAGGGAGCGCTGGAGGGTGTCATGGCCGATGCGGTCGCCGCCGCTCTCGAGGTTCCCGCCGATCGGGTACGACGCTCAGCCATGTTGGAGGGCGATCTGATCGCGGTCGCCTCACGTGCTCTCTCCGAAGGACCGGCGTCTTTAGGGGAGTCGACCTTGGCCTTGTTCACCCCGGTCCAGCCAATGCTGGCCAAGACGGCAGAGACTGCAGGTGGAGCGGTGGCCGACCTCGGTGAGGCTCTTGTCGAGCAGAAACTGGACGGACTGCGGGTGCAGGTCCATCGCGAGGGCGAGAGAGTCCTGGTGTTCACCCGCAATCTCCGCGACGTCACCGATGAGATGCCTGGACTGGTTTCCCTGGCCCTCGGCGTCGATGCTTCGAGCTTCATCCTCGACGGTGAGGCCTTGGGTGTGGACTCGGCCGGGTCTCCGGTGTCCTTTCAGGATTCGATGAGCCGACCCGAGACCGGGGGCGTGTGGAACCTCACACCGTTCTACTTCGACGTGCTCCATCTGGATGGGGCGGACCTGATCGATGCGCCCCTGAGGCAGCGGCGGGCGGCGCTCGAATCGCTCGTCCCGGAGACAGCCAGGGTCGGGGCACTAGCCACTTCCGACCCCGCGGCGGCCGAGCGTTTCTTCGACGAGACCGTGGCCGCCGGTTTCGAGGGTGTTGTCGTCAAGGACCCGACGAAACCATACGAGGCGGGGCGCCGGGGATCGGGCTGGCTGAAGGTGAAGCCGACTCACACACTCGACCTGGTGATCCTGGCCGCCGAGTGGGGTTCGGGGCGGCGGCAGGGATGGCTGTCCAATCTCCATCTCGGGGCCCGTGACCCTGAGGGCGGCTATGTCATGCTGGGCAAGACGTTCAAGGGCCTGACCGATGAGATGCTGGAGTGGCAGACCTCGGCGTTCCTGGAGATCGAGGAGCGAAGAGGAGGTCACATCGTGCATTTGAGGCCGGAGATCGTCTACGAGATCGCGTTCGACGGTGTGCAACGAAGCACCCGCTATCCCGGGGGTGTGGCCTTCCGATTTGCCCGCGTGAAGCGTTATCGCCACGACAAGGACCCGGCCGATGCCGACACGCTGGAGACTGTGCGCTCCTTTCTTCGCTGACGACGGAACCAAAAGCAACTGCCGACGCATCCAATGAGCAGATGACTGCCAAGGAGAAGAGAGAGATGCGTCGAGGCAAGAGACTCACGGGGATGGCCACGGTGCTGGCCCTGGTGGCAGCCGCCTGCACCGGCACCACATCGACTGACGACACCCTCCCCTCCGGCACTGCACCGCGTCCCAATGAGATCCGCGCCGCCGGCGCGCTGGTTCAGTTCGACGCCTGCGAGACATTCCTCGACTACGTCATATCCCACGCTGTGGACCTGGTTGGGCCATACGGTCTCGGCGGTGGCCCGGTGTTCTGGGACATCGGCGGGCGTCTTGGGGGAGCGGAGGGTGACGCTGCCGAGCCCACGGCCCCCGATTCAGGTGACCAGGCCGGCGAGGGATTTTCCGGGACCAACGTCCAGGTGGCCGGTGTCGATGAGCCCGACATCGTCAAGACGGATGGCGATCGAATCGTTCTCATCTCCGAGGGAAACCTGATCGTCGTCGATGTGACCGGTGACGAGCCTGTCGAAAGCGGACGTCTCGCCATCGACGAGCTCTCGGTCCAGAGTCTCTTCGTCTCAGGTGACAAGGCCCTCCTGTTCGGCTCGGTATGGAGCCAGGGCCCCATCCCCCTTGCCGAGACGGACGCCGGGTTTGCCCCCAGCGGGGGCACGCCGACCATCCAGATCGTCGAGGTCGACATCACTGGCGACCCCGAGGTCGTCCGAACGATGAGCATCGACGGAACCTTCATCTCCGGCCGGATGGTCGGTGACTCGGTCCGTCTCGTCCTCACCTCGGGCCCCGTCGGCTTCGAGTGGAGCTTCCCCTCCGGATCGGGGCTGCGCGCCGAGCGCAAGGCCACAGAGGAGAACCGCGAGATCGTTCGCAACTCGACCGAGGAGAACTGGATCCCCTACTACCTGGTGACCGATGCCGACGGTGACGTCGTCGACGAAGGGGTCTTGTTCGACTGCGAGCGGGCCGCCCATCCCGAGGATTTCTCAGGCATCGACATGTTGTCGGTCGTGACCATCGATCTGGGCAGCGGGTTGCAGGTCGTCGACTCGACGGGTGTGTTGGCCACGGGTGACACGATTTACGCATCGCCTGAGTACCTCTACGTCGCCACCCAGAACTGGCAGTCCTGGCGCTGGCTGGAGACCGGAGACGACGCCGATCGGCCGGAGGGGCCCACCACCGAGATCCACAAGTTCGACATAACCGATCCGGCGTCGACGGAGTATCTGGCCACGGGCTCGGTGGAGGGATACCTGCTCAATCAGTTCGCCATGGACGAGCACCAGGGGATGCTCCGGGTCGCTTCGACGACCACACCCAACTGGTGGGGGAGTGGTCCCGACTCCGAGTCGAGAGTGACAGTGCTGCGCGAGATCGGGGGCGAGCTCGTCAACATCGGATCGGTCGAGGGTCTCGGTGAGACCGAGCAGATCTATGCGGTCCGATTCATGGGTGACGTTGGCTATGTCGTGACATTCCGCCAGACCGACCCTCTCTACACCCTTGACCTGACCGATCCTCGCTCACCCAAGGTGGTTGGTGAGCTCGAGGTCCCGGGCTACTCGTCCTACCTCCACCCGCTGGGTGAGGGCTTGCTGATGGGGGTGGGTCAGGACGCAACCGAAGAGGGACGGGTCATGGGGACACAGGTGTCCACCTTCGACGTCAGCGACATCGCAAATCCTGTCCGTGTCGACACCTACACCCTGAGCGAGGGCACCAACTCGACGGTGGAGTACGACCATCACGCCTTCCTCTACTGGGACGGGTTGGCCATGATCCCGGTCCAGCAGTATTGGTGGGACGAGAAGAGCGAGTCGGTGTTCATGGGCGTCGTTGGCCTCTCGGTAGCGGGCAACGGTGAGCTCACCGAGGTCGCCACTGTCGTCCACCCCGGTGGTGACAAGAACGACTGGGACTGGCGAGCGCAGATCCTCAGGTCCATCGTCATCGACGACTCGGTCTACACGGTCTCCGCCAAAGGCGTCATG
>DASWKM010000024.1:0-4816 GCA_036396635.1 Acidimicrobiia bacterium | reverse complement strand
AGTGTCGTGCCCCGTAAGGACGTCGCCGCGGTGACGAAGCTGGTGCGCTCGCTCAACCCGGGCGCCTACGTGACGGTCGACCCCACGGCCTCGGTCGATCTCGCCAAATACGAGCCACGCACTCGTCGCTGAGCTGGTCGGGTGAGAGTGGCCCGACCAGACGGGTACCGTCGCAGTGGTGACCAGCGCTTTCGAGCTCGCCGACCGGTTCGTCGACGATGTCTGCGAGGCCGACCCCATCCTCTGCACGTTTCTGGGAGTCCCCGGCTCGGACGACCGCTGGGGCACCAGTCTCGGACTGGAGGGGTTGGAATGGCGGCGTGACAATGCTCGCCGCTATCGACCCGAGATCGCAACCTCGGTCGACAGCGCCGACCCGCGCCAACGCGTAGCGGCCAGGGTGATGCTGGGCGCAATCGACGAGGGCGAGGAGTCGTACCAACAGGGTGATCACTTTCTCGATCTCCGTCATATGGCGTCGAGCTTTCAACGGATCAGGTCTGTGTTCGACGTCATGAGAACGGAGACCGACGAGGACTGGGACAACATCGTCGCTCGTCTCGAGAAGATCGACCAGCCCATGTCGGACTATCGGGACTTGTTGAGAGCCGGTCTGAGCGCCGGTGTGGCAGTGGCATCACGACAGGTCGAATCCGTGATGGATCAGGCGAGACGTCTGTCGGGCGAGGAGTCTTCGTTCAATGTCATCACCCGGAAAGCCGGGTCCACAGGGCACGAGTCAGACCGTTTGTCCCGAGCCGTGGAGGCAGCGCGCTCGACCGTGGCTGAATTCGGTGAATGGTTGGAACAGGTCTACCTCCCCTCGGCGCGATCAGAAGAAGGGCTCGGTCGAGATGCCTACGAACGCGCAGCCGACCGGCTGGTCGGTATGCGAGTGGACCCCGACGAGGCATATGAGTGGGGTTGGGAGGAGTTCCGACGGCTCCGCACCGAGATAGAGAGGGTGGCGGGTGGGATTCTGCCCGATGGGGGCATAGCGGAGGTCACCGAATACCTGGAGACCGACCCAGCACACACGGCAGCCGGGACAGACGCCCTGATCGCCTTCGTGGAGGAGACCCTGGCCACCGCGGTCGACGAGCTCGCCGGGAGACACTTCGAGGTGGCCGACGTGATTCGCCCGTTGACGGTCCAGATCGCACCGCCGGGCGGGCCGCTCGGGGTCTACTACCTTCGTCCCTCGGAGGATTTCACGCGACCTGGCGGCGTCTGGTATTCCATTGGAGATCAGGAGGTCTTCCCCCTCTACCAACACGTCTCGACCGCCTATCACGAGGGCTTTCCCGGTCATCACCTTCAACTGGCCACTGCCATGTATCAACGTGACAACATCAGCCGGTTCCAGCGCCTCCTCACGTGGTGCCCCGGATACGGGGAGGGTTGGGGCATGTACGCCGAGGTGCTCATGGGTGAGCTCGGTTATCTGGAGGACCCGTCTCAGCACTTCGGGATGCTCGCCAAGCAGATGTATCGAGCGGCTCGAGTCGTCGTCGACATCGGCCTTCATCTCGGTTTGAGGATCGATGCCGGCTCGCCCGTCGGTGCCGGCCTGCCCTGGTCGTTCGAGCGGGCCATCGAGTTCATGGAGGTCTTCGGTTTCCGGACACCTGCCCAGGCGCGCGATGAGGTCCTTCGTTATCTGGGTTGGCCCGGCCAGGCCATCGCATACAAGCTCGGTGAGAGGGAGATCCTGAGGATTCGCGCCGACACCAAGGATCGTCTCCGCGACCGGTTCGATCTGAAGGAGTTCCACTCGGTGGTCCTCAACAACGGGACCATGCGTCTCGACCTTCTCGACGAGGTCGTGAAAGAGCGTCTGGACGAGTGAAGGACTCCGCAGTGAAGAGGTGGTCCGCCGTTCACACACGTCTTTACCGACTGACCGGTGGGCTCATTGGCAAGAGACTGGTTGGAAACGACATGCTCCTTCTGACGACCATCGGGTATGTCTCCGGTGAGCCGCATACGGTGCCCTTGCTCTACCTGCGAGATGATGATCAACTGGTCATCGCCGCCTCCCACGGAGGGCGGCACAAGAATCCCAATTGGTACGAGAACCTCGTCGCCAACCCCAACGTGGTGGTTCAGGTGAAGGGTGAGCGGAAGCGGATGTCTGCTCGAACCGCCACAACGACAGAGCGTGCATATTGGTGGCCCCGCATCGAGGCTGCATATGCGGGCTACGCCGTTTACCAGTCGAGAACCGAGCGGGTCATCCCGCTCGTCCTCCTGGAGGCGCAGCTCCCCGGCTGATCCAGGAATCTGGTGGCCCTGGAGCCTGCCCAGCGGGCTTGGTTGCACACCAGATCCCCCGGGTCTTGCCCCTAGACCCGATGTGTGGATAGTCTTACGGCCAAGAAACGCTCATCTAGAGCGGCTGAGGGAACAGGCCCTTCGAAGCCGCGGCAACCGACCTCATGGGCACGGTGCCAATGCCTGGAGTCGATGAGTGACCTCGAGCTGGATGCTCTTGGTGCTCGAAGCGTTTCGCAAGAGACAAAGGAGCGCTATTGAGCAACAAGCCGAGCTATCTGGAAGCAATCGAGTCGGGTGTCGTGATCTATGACGGCGCCACCGGGACCAACCTTCAGACGATCGGGCTCGGCGTCGAGGACTTCGGAGGTCCCCACCTCGAAGGCTGCAACGAGATTCTGAACCTGAACCGACCCGACGTCGTGCGTGATCTCCACCGATCTTTTCTCGACGTAGGCGTCGACGTGGTCGAGACCAACACGTTTGGCGCTTTCCGCGTGCCCCTCGCCGAATACGACCTGGAGGGGCAGGCGTATGAGATCGCCGCAGCCGGGGCGTCGCTGGCTCGCCAGACCGTCGACGAGTACATCGCCAGGGACGGGCGGCAGCGCTTCGTGGCCGGTTCCATGGGACCGGGGACGAAATTCGCCACCCTCGGCCAGGTCACCTACCGCCAGCTGGTCGAGGCGTATGAAGAGGAGTCGGCTGGTCTCATCGATGGCGGTGTCGACCTTTTCATCATCGAGACCCAGTTCGATCTGCTCGGGGCAAAGGCCGCCATCGAAGGCGCTCGACGTGCCTCCCGGTCGGCAGGGCTGGATCTGCCCATCCAGGTCCAGGTGACGGTAGAGTTGACCGGGCGGATGCTCCCCGGCACCGAGATCGGAGCCGCCCTCACCTCGCTGGCCGCCCTCGGCCCCGACGTCATCGGGCTCAACTGCGCCACCGGTCCCACCGAGATGTGGGAGCCGCTTCGGCACCTGACCCGGCACTCCCCGGTTCCCGTGTCCGCGATACCCAATGCCGGTCTCCCCAAGGTGGTCGACGGGGAGATGGCATATGACCTCGACCCGGAAGGGCTCGCCGACCATCTGTCGGCATTCGTCACCGAGCTCGGCGTCGGCGTCGTCGGCGGCTGCTGTGGGACGACACCGGCGCATCTGGCGGCTGTGGTTGGTCGACTGGGCGGCGCCCGGCCACACCCTCTCGCCCCGCAGCTGGTCCCCTCGGCTTCCTCGATCTACTCCCAGGTTCCTTTCGACCAGGACACCTCATTCCTGATGATCGGGGAGCGGGCAAACTCGAACGGCTCCAAGGCTTTCAGGGACGCCCTGCTCGCCGACGACATCGAGGGCTGTGTCATCATCGGTCAGGCACAGATTCAAGAGGGCGCTCACATCGTTGACCTGTGCGTCGACTATGTCGGTCGCGACGGGGTGGCCGACATGTCACGTCTCGCCGCCGCCTTTGCCACCGACGTTGCCGCACCCGTCGTGCTCGATTCCACCGAGCCTGAGGTGATGGAAGCTGGCCTGGAGAGACTCGGCGGGCGCAGCGTGCTCAACAGCGCCAATCTCGAGGACGGCGATGGGGAGGGCTCGCGAGCGGACCGTGTGTTCCGACTGGCTGCCAAGCATGGAGCCGCGGTCATCTGCCTGCTCATCGACGAGAAGGGCCAGGCCAGGACGGCCGACTGGAAGTTGGAGGTGGCTCACCGGATCCATGATCTCGCCGTCGACCGCTACGGGCTGGCTGCATCGGACCTCATCTTCGATGCCCTCACTTTCCCGTTGAGCACCGGGGACAACGACTTGAGGAGAGACGGCATGGAGACACTCGAGGCGATCCGGCGCATCAAGAGGGAGCTGCCAGGAGTCCGCACCGTCCTCGGAGTCTCCAACATCTCCTTCGGCCTCAATCCTGCCGCACGTCGTGTCCTCAACTCTGTCTTCCTCCATGAGGCTGTTGAGGCAGGTCTCGACGCCGCCATCGTCCATGCCGGCAAGATCGAGCCGCTGAACCGGATCGAAGCCGCTCAGCGCGAGACATGCCTCGAGCTGATCTATGACCGTCGTCGCGAGGACTATGACCCGCTGGAGCGGATTCTCGAGCTATTCGCCGATGTGAGCACGAAGGAGGACGCGGTCGATCGATATGAGGGCCTTAACGTCGGCCGGCGCCTGGCCCGGCGAATCGTGGACGGTGACCAAAAGAACGTCATCGACGATCTCGACATCGCGTTGGGGGAAGGACAACGGCCCCTCGACATCATCAACGATCACCTCCTCGACGGTATGAAGACGGTCGGAGACCTGTTCGCATCCGGTGAGATGCAGCTTCCATTCGTCCTGAAGTCGGCGGAGACGATGAAGAAAGCTGTGGCCCGCCTCGAGCCGCTCATGGAGAAGTCGGACACGACCCGGAGGGGTGCCGTCGTGCTGGCCACCGTTTCAGGGGACGTCCACGACATCGGTAAGAACCTCGTTGACATCATCCTCCGCAACAACGGATACGAGGTCTACAACCTCGGGATCAAGGTCGG